>JBEKJO010000183.1:0-11526 GCA_050011195.1 Verrucomicrobiota bacterium
GGCGCGCTTCCCGTTAAGTGTGGCAGGCGTGTGGAGAGGCAGGATGGCTTTGTAGTTCGTCACGGTTTTCTTAACTAATTCGAAGGAAGGGAAACATATGGAGAAACAATTCGAACACGCAGTCGGGGAGCCTGTCCCCGGTAATCAGCAGCAAAACTTGTCAACCGAAAGCAAGTGCCCGTTTTCGGGAGGCGCTCGCGGACACACGGCCGGGGCCGCGGCGAATGCCGCCTGGTGGCCGGATCAGTTGAATCTGAAGGTCCTGCACCAGCACTCGCCCCTGTCCAATCCGATGGACAAGGACTTCAACTATGCCGAAGAATTCAAGAGCCTCGATCTGGATGCCGTGATCAAGGACCTCCATGCCCTGATGACGGCATCGCAGGACTGGTGGCCCGCGGACTTTGGCCACTATGGGCCGTTGTTCATCCGTATGGCGTGGCATAGCGCAGGCACGTACCGTATCGCTGATGGCCGAGGGGGCGCGGGCTCCGGAGCACAGCGATTTGCGCCCCTCAACAGCTGGCCGGATAACGTGAACCTCGACAAGGCGCGCCGATTGCTCTGGCCGATCAAGCAGAAGTACGGCCGGAAAATCTCGTGGGCCGACCTTATGATTCTCGCCGGCAACGTCGCATTGGAGTCGATGGGGTTCAAGACGTTCGGGTTCGGCGGCGGGCGCGTGGACGTCTGGGAGCCAGAAGAAGACATTTACTGGGGGCCTGAGGGCAAGTGGCTGGCAGACGAGCGCTACAGCGGCGACCGTCAGCTCGACAATCCTCTCGGCGCTGTTCAAATGGGCCTCATCTACGTGAATCCGGAAGGGCCGAACGGCAAGCCGGATCCCCTCGCGGCGGCCAAGGATATTCGCGAAACGTTCGGCCGTATGGCGATGAACGACGAAGAAACGGTCGCGCTGATTGCTGGCGGTCACACCTTCGGCAAAACCCACGGCGCTGGCGATGCGTCACTGGTGGGCCCAGAGCCGGAAGCCGCCGGCATCGAGGAGCAGGGCCTCGGCTGGAAGAGCAAATTTGGCACGGGCAAAGGGGGTGACACGATCGGCAGCGGCCTGGAAGTCGTCTGGTCCACGACGCCAACGAAGTGGAGCAACAACTTCTTCTGGAACCTGTTCGGCTACGAATGGGAACTGACGAAGAGCCCGGCCGGTGCGCACCAGTGGAAGCCGAAGGGCGGCGCAGGTGCCAATACCGTGCCGGATGCGCACGACCCGTCAAAGCGTCATGCGCCATCCATGCTGACCACCGACCTCGCCCTGCGGTTCGACCCTGCCTACGAAAAGATTTCGCGGCGCTTCATGGAAAATCCGGATCAGTTTGCGGACGCATTCGCCCGGGCGTGGTTCAAGCTGACGCACCGCGACATGGGCCCGCGCGCACGCTATCTCGGCCCGGAGGTTCCGGCGGAAGAACTCATCTGGCAAGATCCCATTCCTGCGGTCAATCACAAACTGATTGATGAGAAGGACATTGCCGCCCTCAAGGGCAAGATTCTGGCTTCCGGTCTGTCTGTGTCGCAACTGGTTTCCACCGCGTGGGCGTCGGCGTCCACGTTCCGTGGCTCCGACAAGCGCGGCGGTGCGAACGGTGCCCGGGTTCGTCTGGCGCCGCAGAAGGACTGGGAAGTCAACCAGCCTGCCCAACTGGCCAAGGTGCTCAAGACTCTGGAGGGCATCCAGAGCACGTTCAACCGCGCCCAGTCCGGCGGCAAGAAGGTATCACTGGCTGACCTGATCGTTCTGGCCGGTTGCGCCGGCGTCGAACAGGCTGCCAAGAACGCTGGTCAGAAGGTGACGGTTCCCTTCACTCCGGGACGCATGGACGCCTCGCAGGAGCAAACCGATGCGACCTCCTTCGCCGTGCTCGAACCGATCGCGGACGGCTTCCGCAACTTCCAGAAGACCCGCTATGCCGCATCGGCCGAGGAGCTGCTGGTTGACAAGGCGCAATTGCTGACCTTGACCGCACCCGAAATGACGGTGCTCGTGGGCGGCATGCGCGTCCTCAAAACCAACTTCGGAGGGTCCCAGCACGGCGTCTTCACCAAGCGGCCAGAGGCGCTCACCAATGACTTCTTCGTGAATCTGCTCGACATGAGCACGGAGTGGAAGGCGGCCTCGAAAGACGCCGACGTGTTTGAAGGCCGCGATCGTAAAACGGGTAAACCCAAGTGGACCGGCACCCGTGTGGACCTCATCTTCGGTTCGCACTCCCAACTCCGGGCCTTGGCGGAAGTTTACGGATGTGCGGACTCCCAGGAGAAGTTCCTGCACGACTTCGTAGCGGTGTGGAACAAAGTCATGAACCTCGACCGTTTCGACCTCTCCTGATCGTAGCATAAACGTCTTCGAGGGCTTTTGACAGGGCGGCGAAACAACGGTCAACAACCGGTTATAATCGCTTTGCGTTGATCTCCTCTGCCCCTGAACCTGGTAGGGACGCGTTCCACCGCGTCCCATTCTTTTCCGGCGAAGTCACGGACGCGGTGGAACGCGTCCTTACCAGCAAGAGTTGCTCGCACGCGCGGCACACGTGAATCGTTGTGACTTGCCTTACTTGACCAGGTTCAAGATCTGCCTGAACTCATCGGTCCCCGCCTGTTCGAGCAGCTCAAAGAGCGCCATCTCGGTGGAAACGATGACCGCCCCGGCGGCGCGCAGGCGGTCCAGGCCAAACCGATAGTTCTCCGGCGTCCGCGAGGATACCGCATCCGCCACGACAAAGACCCTCAGTCCTTTGTCCAGAAGGTCCAGGCCGGTCTGTGAGACACACACGTGCGCTTCGATGCCGCACAGGATGGCGTCCAATACCTTCTTCTTCTTGAGGGCGGAAATGAAGCCGGCGGCGCCACACGCGCTAAAGGCGAGCTTCTCGAGCGGCGCAAACCCCGGGATAGCCCCCGCGACCTCCGGCACGGTACGGCCCAGCCCCCTGCGATATTGCTCCGTCGCGAAGATCGGGACCTGGAGAACGGCGACCCCTTGAATCAGGCGCACGGTATTCTGGACGACACGCTGCTGCTCGAAAATGGCGGGCAGCAGCCGTTCCTGCACGTCCACAACCACGAGGCCGGCTTTGGCCCGCCTCAGGCGAAGCGATGTCTTCTGCATGGTGAAAACGGTTGCGCCGCTAACCTTGGAAGGGATGCGTCAGGCTGTCAAGCAGCCCATTTTCTGAATGAACCGCCACGCCGCCAAGAAGGACGCCCGGCGCGCGGGAGTTGCTGCGGACAGGAATGCCAGCGCGGGTCAGCGAAAAGTGGGGCACCGAAAATCATTTTCCAGCCTGGGTCTAGGAAATGTGGGGCTCCGATTTTCATTTTCCGGCGCTGGTCTGCGAAATGTGGGGCGCCTCCTGCCGTAGTGGGAGCGCCCTTTTTCGCGGAAAATCGCCCCTTTTGCTCAAAAAACGCCCTTGTTCCCCCATTTTCGTATGAGCCTGGAAACGGCAGGTAACGCAAAGACGCCAAGAGGCAAAGACGCAAGAAATTGAACTGCTTGGGGCGGGGTTGGGCTAGGCGGCTTGTTGTTGGACCGCGAGGGTTTTCGGGCGGGCGAGGTCATCCTCACGCCCGTTCAGGGTTGGGGAGGCGGTGCTCTCGTCCGTGGCGACCTTTTTCATGACTGCGAGGTCCGCCCCTGCGTTAGGGTGGCCCGCTGCCGGGCTCGCCGCCGTGGTTTGGCTGGCTTGGCTGGCGGCGCGCAACCGCTTCGCCAGCGCTTGCAGGAGCTTCCAGCCGATGGCGCCGTTCCTTTCGATCAGCGGGCGGAACTCCCAGAACGTGAGCCCGTAGCAAACCAGGTCGGTCGCAGCGGTCACCGTGGCCGAGCGGGGGCCGCCGTCGATCAGGGCAATCTCGCCGAAGTAGTCGCCCGGGCCGAGGGTGGCGAGGTGGACGCCTTTGCTCGAGACCGCGGCCTCCCCGGAGTCGATGAGGAAGAAGGCGGCGCCTCCGGAGCCCTCCATGATGACGGTCTCGCCCTTCGCGAAGGGGCGCACCTTGAGCAGGCGGGCGATTTGCTCGGCCTGCCTCCGGTCCATATCGGCGAAGAGCTGGACGCGCTGGAGGGCGGCCACGGGGTCGCGCGGGGGCGGGCCGGGCGGTGGAGCCTCGCTGCGCGCCTTGCCGGTGGTGACGGCGCGGCACTGGAGGAGGTAGAGCCTCCCATCCTGGAACGCCCATTCGATGTCGCGCCGCGGGCCGTAAACCTTCTCGCACTGCAGGGCGAGCTGGCCCAAGGCCGCGAGTTGGGCCTCGTCGAGGCAGAGCTGGTTCACCTGCGCGGGTGGCACTGGCTGCTCGAAGGTGCCCCCGTTCGGGAGCGAGCGGATCGCGATGCGCTTGCGCCCGGCCTTGCGCTCCAGCACCTGGCCGGAGCGGTCGAGGCGGAAGTGGTCCGGGACGACGAGGCCGGCGACCACGGCTTCACCGAGGCCCCAACTCGCTTCGATCAGCCGCTCATCGGCGCCAGTGACCGGGTTTTCGGTAAACATGACCCCGGCGGCGGTGGGGTTGAGGAGCGTCTGGACGACGACGCCGACGCTCGGCCGAATGAAACGACCGATGCGCTGGCGGTAGGTGATGGCCGAGTCCGAGTTCGCAGACCACCAGACTTCGCGGACGGCGCCGGGGACGTCGGCCGCCGAATGGACGTTGAGCACGGTGAGGTGCTGGCCAGCGAAGCTCGCCGCCGCGCCGTCTTCGTCCACGGCGGACGACCGGACGGCGAACGGAGGCGGCAAGGCGGCAATGGCCTTCGCCACCTTTTCAATGGCCTTGTCCTCGCCCGAGGCGACGGCCTCGACCAAGTCGCCCGAGAGCGCCACGCCGGGCGGGACCGGGAGACCCTGGCGCGCGGCGTCGCCGAGTCCCACGGCCTTCGACCCATAGAGCGCTGTCTCTCGCGCCTTCGTGAACTGGACGACCTTTTTCATATTCACTCGAGCACCGTCACTTCGCCGGCATCCCCATCCACGCGGAGAAGGACACCGGTGGCGATGCGTTCGGTCGCCTCGCGGGTCCCGACGACGCCGGGGATGCCGTACTCGCGTGCAACGATCGCCGCGTGGGAAAGGAGGCCGCCGTTGTCGGTGACGATCCCGCCCAGGAGCGGCAGAAGGATGTTGAAGGCCTCGGTCGTGGACTCGGTGACGAGCACGTCGCCCTTGGCGATCTGACCGAACTCGGAGGGGCCGGAGACGCGGCGCGCGGGTCCTTCATAGACGCCCTTGCTCGCCGCGAGCCCGTAGAGGACGCTTTCTTCGTGCTGCGCCTGGGAGCTTCCGAAGAGGTGGCCCAAGGCGATGGAGATTGCGCGCATGACGCGGCCGGCCGATGGGGGCAGGGCCGCGAGATCGGGCGGTGGCGGTTTGGGCGGGCCAAGGAAGGGCGGCACATCTTTGGCGGTGTAGGTCGCGCGGTATGCGGCGCGCTTGGCGAGCTCCTCCGCGGACGGACCACCGGTGCCGGCGACCAGCGCGCACATCTCGTCAAGGCTCGCGTCGAGCATCTGCAGAGGGGTGGCGATGCGGCCGCGACTCACGGCCCGGCGGCCAGCCGCAAGGGCGGCGCGCCGCATGAGGCCCGAGGCCCAGATGTCGTTGTAAACGCCACGCTCGTCGCGGAGGCGGTAGGTCAGGCGGGCCTCGCCGAGCAGTTCGTTGAACTCGGCCTGGTGCGCCGCGGGGACCTGGGCGCGGACTTCGGCAATGCGGGCATCAACGTCTGAGGCGGCCTGGGCTTCTCCGGAAACGGCGATGCGGATGGCCTTGAGGAGTGCGTCCGGCACTTCGAGCGCCGAGGGCTCGGCAATGTCGAAGCCGTCGATGAGGCGATTACCGACCAAGTCGAGGTAGCCGGAGACCGCCGCGCCTGCTTCGCCCTTGAGGGAACGCAGACTCGCGAGCACCTGTGCGGGGTCGCCATCGGAGGCGAGGGCCTCGCGGGCCGCGGGGTCCTGGGCGAACGCCCGCTTCAGGCGCTCCATCTCGTCGGAGCCACCCGCGGACACCACTGCCGAACCGCGCATCAGGCCCAGCAGTTCGGACGGCGGCAGGCCCGTCCAGTCCCCAACGTGTGCGAGGAAGTCTCCGGTTGGGATCAGGGCACCGGCGGTGAAGCGCATGTGCTGGGCGATCATGGCCGAATGGTGGTCGCGGCAGCGCGTCAGATAGGCGACCAACTCCGCGTCGGAGAGGGCGTCCGGATTGATGGCCTGGAGCTCCCGGTGCGTGGTAATGGCGGCTGGTTTGCGATTCTCGTCCCAATCGCGAAGCTGCTCCCGCCAGAGCTTCTGCGCGAAGACTTATTCAGCGCGTTGAAAGCGCTCGGGGATTTCGGCGTCCGGAGCCGGCCGCACCTGGTTGTAGCCGAAGCCGTTCACGTAGCCCATCTGGAGGCCGTCAATGAGCAACCCGTAGAAGCGGGCAAAGTCGTTGGTGCCCCGCTTGAAGGAGGGGGGCTGCGTCTCCTGGAAGTAGCGCGTCATCGGGCGCGGGAAGTGCGTGGGGTCTTGCTCCCAGGATCCTGGCCCTGGCGGCTCAAAACGGAGTGCGGTCGAGGTGTCTGACGCAGTCATGGCGATCTCCTCATCTGTTGCCGGTTGCGATACTTGGCTCATCATGTTTATTCCGTTCTTTTTCTGTTTATTGTCGTTTTGTCCACTTGTGTCCCGAGGGACGAACTCTATTCGGAAGGAACATCTACCCGCCGGCGATGATTGTCAAATGGACTTCTTTACTCAATCAGGTTGAATAATGGCGCGCAACCCCCCTTGGCGACGGAAGGGGGCGAGCACTGGGGGATGGGTGG
The DNA here is from genome assembly GCA_050011195.1 of Verrucomicrobiota bacterium. Lineage (GTDB taxonomy): Bacteria > Verrucomicrobiota > Verrucomicrobiia > Limisphaerales > UBA8199 > PALSA-1440. The sequence goes on from JBEKJO010000183.1 coordinate 6,832, forward strand.
GGGAGCGAACAGAGCAGCAAGCTGAATGACGGCGCTGGCCTTGGCACCTGCAAGGACTGTGATGATGAGAGAGGGTGCTCCCGCTCCTCAACGCCCCTTTGCCCGTTTCCGGCCCAGCTCTTTGACGAGCGCTTTCAGGGGCAGCGTGTTAACGACATCCTCTTTCGTTAGCCAGCCCTTGCGCGCGATGCCGGCGCCCAGGCGCAGGAAGCCCGCGTCTGTAAAGCGGTGCGCGTCGCAGTTGATGGCGCACTTCACGCCCTTGGACTTGGCATAAGGCCACCAGCGCCAATCCATGTCAAAGCGCATCGGATGGGCGTTGAGTTCGATCCACGTGCCCGTCTCCGCGCAGGCGTCAATCACGGCGCGCTGGTCCACCTTGTACGGCTCGCGCTCCAGCAGCAGGCGGCCCGTCAGATGGCCGAGGATATGGACCCAAGGGTTCTGCGCCGCGCCGATCAGCCGCCGGGTGATCTCGGCCTCACTCTGGTTGAAGCTCTGATGAATACTGGCAATCACCACATCAAGCTCCGTCAGCAGGTCGTCCGGGAAATCGAGCTTGCCGTCCTTTAGAATGTCCACCTCCGTGCCGGTGAGCAGGCGGAACTCGGTTCCCTCTTTCGCCAGCGTTGCATTGATTGACGCGATTTCCTTGAGCTGCTGCCGCACGCGCGCCGCGTCCAGGCCGTTGGCCTGAAAGGAGGATTTCGAATGGTCCGTGATCCCCCAGTAGGCAAGGCCCAGTTCGCGCATCGCTTTGGCAATCTCCTCGGGCCGCTGATGTCCGTCGCTCCAGGTCGAGTGATTGTGCAGCGACCCCTTCAAATCCGTCCACTCGATCAGGCGCGGCAGCGGCCCCTTCTCCGCCAGCGCGATTTCGCCCATGTCCTCGCGCATCTCCGGCGGGATGTAGCGCAGGCCCAGCTTCTCGAAAATCTCCTCCTCGGTTCGGCATTTCACGAGCAGCTTCGGGTCGCGCGTTTCCGCCTTGGAATGGAACAGGCCGTATTCGTTCAGCCGCAGGCCGCGCTCGATCGCCCGCTGCCGCATCACGATGTTATGCTCCTTGCTGCCGGTAAAATACAGCAGCGCCGGGGAATATTCCGCGTCGCTGACCACCCGCAGGTCGGACTGAATGCCGCCTTCCAGCAGCACGCTGGCCTTGGTTTCGCCCTTGGCAATCACGTTCAGAATGCCCGGCTGGCTGGTGAAGAACTCGATCACCTCCGCCGGCTGCTTCGACGAGGCCAGCAAGTCAATGTCCCCAATCACCTCGCGATACCGCCGCAGGCTCCCCGCCGCGCTGCACCGCACCACGTCCGGATGCGACCGCAGCGCTTCCAGCAGCGGTTCGGCCCGCAGCAGCGCTTCGCTGAGGAGATGACGCGAGGCGTAGGCCCGGCGGCGGTTGATCCCTTCCAGAATGTTCGCCTGCGTCTTCTCGCCAAACCCTTTCAGCCCCGCGATCTTGCCGTCCTTGCACGCCTGTTCCAGCAGCTCGACCGTCTCGATGCCCAGCTCATCGTGCAGCGCCTTGATCTTCTTCGGGCCTAGCCCGGGGATGTCGAGCATCGCCACTAGCCCGGGCGGCGTCGCCGCCTTCAACTCCTCGAAATACTGCAACCGGCCCGTGGTGACGAGTTCGGTGATCTTCTTCTGAATCCCCTCGCCAATCCCTTTCAGCTCGCCCAGGCGCGCCTCCGCCACCACTTTGTCCAGTGACTCGCTCAGGGTCTCAATCGTCCGGGCGGCGTTAAGATAAGCCCGGGTCTTGAACGGATTCTCACCCTTCAACTCCAGCAACGTCGCAATACTGACCAACACTTCAGCTACCTGACCCTTGTCCATGCCTCAAATATGCTGCCCAAACTCCGCTCTTCAAAGCCCAAAATGCGCCGCCGGCAGCCTTGCCTCCACCTCACCGGACCGCGAACCGTCCGGGTTCGCAGCTTCACCGGACCGCGATCTGTCCCCGGCTCGCAGCGCGTGGGAATGCGCCGTGATATTGGACCTTCTGGCGGCTCCTCACCCTCGTGCCCGCTGCGAACCGGGACGGTTCGCGGTCCGAAAACAAAATGCTTGCCAACGCATGCCCTCCGCTCCTGAATTCCCCCGTGAACCGCCCACTGGACCGTCGTCTTCCAGGACCGCCCCACAACCCTGGCCTGCGCGAGCTCATTGCCGGGAAGCGGCGGTGGGCATCTTCGCTGACGGCGGAACAAGCCAAGGCGGGGTTTAAGGGCTGGCACGAACGCGGCTACCTGCCGCACCGGGACGAACCGGGCCTCACGCAGATGGTCACCTTTCACGTTGCGGATTCCTTCCCGGCAGCTCTGCGCTCGGAATGGGCGATGTTATTGGACATCGAAGACGACGCCGAGCGGCGCAAAAAGCTCCAGGCTTATCTGGACAAGGGACGGGGAGAATGTCCGTTGCGAGAACCCCGGATTGCCGGGTTGGTTGATGGGGCGCTGCGATTCCACCACGGCACAAGGTATGACCTGCGCGCCTGGGTGGTCATGCCCAATCATCTCCATGTATTGTTCAAGGTCACCACCCAGCCGATGGGCCGGATCATTGCGGATTGGAAAGAATACACGGCCCGTGAAGCGAACAAGTTGCTTGGCCGGCGAGGTCGGTTTTGGGCGGACGATTACTGGGATACCTACATGCGGAACGCGGCGCATGAGATGCAGGCTCGGAATTATGCGGAAAAGAACCCGGTCAAGGCCCTGCTGGTGCGCGAGCCAAAGGAGTGGCCCTGGAGCAGCGCGCGGCTGCGTGACCGTTACGGCGGGCTGGTGTTGTGACGAACCGCGAGCCCCCGGACCGCGAGCCGTCCCCGGCTCGCAGCGCGTTGGAATGTGGGAGAGCTTCGATCATTGTTTCGCGTTCGTGGCTGCTGCGAGCCGGGGACGGCTCGCGGTCCGTCACTGTTGGGCGTTCTCACTCCTTGGTGGCAGTGTCGAGATGCGCCCCGCGGAACGAGGGCGCGATAATTCTGCTTGCCTTCACCCCACTCCCGCCCCTATAACGACAACCATGCGGAGCGAGTGGAAAAACAGACCCGGCACACGACAGCGCACAACGCCGGCCCGCCTTCGCTGCTTGCCTCCAGACCTCGCTTGGGCCAACTCTCCCGACAATGAAACCTGGAAAGACTTCCACGTTTCCCGGTTATTATGGCGTTATCATGGAAGTCTTTCCATGTAAGTAAGTAGTTCGCCCACACTTTCACATGAGCAAACCCATTGTTGATCTCGCTCCGTTGTCAAAGCCAGTCAGTAAGCTCGTCGAGGTGGTTGCACAAGGCATCGGCGCGATCTATAAACCAATCGGCACGGTGCTACAGGCCAAGGCGGATGCTAAAGCGAAACTCGTTATTGCTGAGGCGGATATCGAGGTCTCGCAACTCTGGCGACGCGCTGCTGAGCGGCTGCTATACACCGAAATCGAGCGACAGAAGAACCTGGAAGCCATTGTCCACAAGGCAAGGATCGCGCTGCCTGAGCGGGTTCGGGACGACCCAGTCCCCAAGGATTGGATCATGCACTTTTTCACCGCTGCACAGGATGTGAGTGACGAGGACATGCAGATGATTTGGGGACGTATCTTAGCGGGTGAAGTGGCCGAGCCGGGGGCCACATCCGGGCGCACGCTGCAATTCCTTAAGACAATTTCCAAGCAGGAGGCTGAAGTGTTCACCACCCTCCTTTCCGTAAGTTTTGCAGATGAGGGCGGGTGGCGCTTTGTGGTCGAAGACCCCGTCACGAGCAAGACCATTGCTGAAGCCTCCGGCGGAGCGGATGTCGAGAGTCACATGCGGGACATAGGAATCCTTGGTGCCGAGCCGCTCCTCATGGATGCATCCAAGACCAGTTCGCACCGGTTTTCTTACGGAGGCGTGGGCTATAAGTTCATTGGGCCCGCTCCGCCGCCACGCATAACGGAACTCGACCTGACGCCTTTGGAACTCAGTCTGGCTATCCGTCGCTTCTCAGCCGTGGGCCAGGAGTTATCCAAAGTGGCCCGACAAGAGGTGCGCAAGGACTTCATTCCACTCCTCTCAGCGTCTCTTCAAAAGCAGATCAAGGTCCGAATCGATGAGGACAAGGGCGAACAAGCCGCTGCACCGAATGACGGACCTGCGACGCTGCCCGGCAATTCGTAAGGGGGGCAGTTAATGAGAACGCCAGGTCCCTCCGCATGCATCGACGGCCGGGTGCAGCGCGGGGCGCTTGCGCCGCTTCCGCCCGCGCGAGTCTTCATCCGCCCGGCGGTTAACCTCCAGAGCCGGCCAAGCCCCCGCGCTTGAAACCAACCCGCCCGTCGAGTGCGTCGCTGGCCAAGCGGGCCAACCTCGCTCCGACCCGTCAAGGACTTCCGTTCACGGAGGCAAGCGCCCCTGTCCGGGCGGACTTGCCGCCCGATGCCGGAGGCCCCCCTTCTTCTACATTCTGCCTTCTGCCTTTTTGCCCCCCCTGCCCGCCCCTTCGGCCCCGGCTCAGGCGCCATCAACTATCAACTCCCCCAACTATCCACTTGCTCCTTCGCCTGCTACCGGGTGGTGGCGTAGGCGGAAGTCGTGCCCGGCGGAGGCGACCAGTTGTACGTCGGACCCGCTTGCCGGACGGGCTGCGGAGTCCAAGGCTGCGTGGTTTGGGCCGGGGTGTAAGCCGCGGGAGCAACTGTCGG
>JBEKJO010000184.1:0-11509 GCA_050011195.1 Verrucomicrobiota bacterium
GCACAACGATTACCTGGAACAGGCGTCCGACTCGGGGGTCGTGGGGTTGCTGGCCTACGCTCTTTTCATCGCCGCGGGTTTGGCGTGGGGTTTCCCGAGGGCAGGCCAGACTCTGGCCACCGGGCCTGAGGACTGGCTGGCGTTCTCGGTTTGGCTTGGGGTGCTGGGATGGAGTTTGCAGAGCTTCGTCGAATTCGGGCTCTACATTCCTGCCGTGGCCTGGCCGGCCTTCGCTCTCCTCGGCTGGCTGTTGGGCCGGAATCAACCGAGGCCCCCCGAAACCACGGCCCCAATCCCTCGTCCCCTCTCACCCCCCGCCAAACCGCCAAAGCCATAGAAATCCATTCGACAAATCCCGGCAACCTTGCTAGTGTTGTCTCACGGAATGAAAATCCTTTTCCTGAACGGCCCGAACTTGAACCTGCTCGGCCAGCGGGAGCCGGAAGTCTATGGGCGGGCGACTTTGGCGGACATCGAGGCCAAAGTCCGCGCCCGGGCCAAAACTCTGAAGGCAATCGTGGAGTTCCGGCAGTCCAACCTGGAAGGTGAGTTGGTGGCCTGGATTCAACAGGCCAGGGGAATGTTCGACGTGATCGTCCTGAACGCGGCCGCCTACACTCATACCAGCGTCGCCCTCCGTGACGCGATTGCGGCGGTTGGGGTGCCTACCATTGAAATCCACCTGTCGAACATCCACGCGCGGGAGGAGTTCCGGCATAAGTCGCTCATCGCGCCCGTCTGCCGGGGTCAGATTGTCGGCTTTGGGGTGAATTCCTACGTTTTGGCGGTTGAGGCGGCGGTTAACGTTAACGAGAGATGAGAAATGGCCTCAAGGAGAGGATTTTGGCCTGAATTTCGCTCCGTTTCAGTGCCGGAAACAGGCGAAGATTTGCGAAGATTTGCTTGTTGACGGCCTGCGGCGGCTTGATTATCCTCGCCGGCAATTGAGATGGCGAGTCGGTCAGAGTGGAAGTGCGGCTGCTGCTCCTTTGGCTTGTTGCATCGGAACTGGCAGGAAATAAGAACGGCAATTAACTCTAACGATACACGGCTGTGGACCTAAAAGACATCAAAGCCATTATTGACCTGATGCGGAAAAACTCCGTTACGGAGTTCGAGCTCGAGAAGCAGGATTTCAAGATCAGACTCAAGCGTGGGGCAAATGGGGGTGGCGCTGCGGCAGCCTACGAGGATCCTCCCGCCGTGACTTATGCCCCGCCGCCGACAGGCCCTGCCCTTGCCCCGGCCCCGGCACCCTCGCCCCCAGTGCCCACGAGCAACGAACTTGAGATCAAATCTCCCATGATTGGCACTTTCTACCGGGCCCCCTCTCCCGAATCAGCCGCTTATGTTGAAGTCGGCACCGAGGTCAGTCCCGAGACCGTCGTGTGCATCATCGAGGCGATGAAGGTGATGAACGAGATCAAGGCCGAGGCCAAGGGCGTCGTCACCCAAGTGATGGTCGAGAACGCCAAACCGGTGGAATTCGGCCAACCCCTCTTCAAGATCCGCCCGTCCTGACCCGGCTTGCGTATGTCATGCCAGGGGGCTTGCTTTAACGCTCTAACCCTTCAACGTCTTTAGGCATGTTTGAGAAAATTCTGGTGGCGAATCGAGGGGAGATTGCCGTTCGCATCATTCGCGCCTGCAAGGAACTTAACATCCGCACGGTAGCGATCTATTCGGAAGCGGACGCCAACTCGATGCACGTCCAATTGGCCGACGAGGCCATCTGCATCGGCAAAGCAGCCGCCAGCGAGAGCTATCTGCGAATCGATCGGATCGTAAGTGCCGCCGAGATCACTGACGTGGACGCCATTCACCCCGGCTACGGGTTCCTCGCCGAGAATGCCCACTTCGCCGATGTTTGCGAAAGCTGCAACATCCGCTTTATCGGACCGAACTCCCGCGCCATGAATTCGCTGGAGGATAAAGCCGTCAGCCGGGCATTGGCTAAGAAAGCCGATGTGCCGACCCCGCCGGGCTCGGAGGGCGTCGTGGACAACGAGCAGGACGCTTTGATGGTGGCCAAGCGCATCGGCTACCCGGTCATGATCAAGGCCATTGCGGGCGGCGGCGGCAAGGGCATGCGCGCGGCCCACAACGACATTTCGCTGGTCAAGGGCTATCACACGGCGCGCGGCGAAGCGGAAAAGGCCTTCGGCAACTCCGGGGTCTATGTGGAGAAGTTCATCGAGAACCCGCACCACATCGAATTCCAAATCCTGGGCGACAACCGAGGCCATATCATCCACCTGGGCGAACGGGATTGTTCCATCCAGCGCCGCAACCAGAAAGTGGTCGAAGAATGCCCTTCCCCGCTTCTGGAGAGCCAGAAGTTCAGAAAGCTGCGGGAGAAAATGGGGAAAGCGGCCATCAAGATTGCCGAGGCAGCCAATTATACCAACGCCGGAACGGTCGAGTTCATCGTCGATAGCCTGGGCCGGTACTATTTCCTCGAAATGAACAAGCGCATTCAGGTCGAGCACCCGGTCACCGAGGAGGTGACCGGCATTGATCTGGTGCGCTACCAGATCATGCTGGCCATGGGCGAGTCCTTGCGCCATTCCCAAAGCGACATCCAGCTCCGCGGCCACGCCATCGAATGCCGCATCAATGCCGAAGACCCCTTCGATGAATTCCGGCCCAGCCCCGGGCGGATCGAGATGTATTACCAGCCCGGCGGGCGCGGCGTGCGCGTGGATACCCATGCCTATGCCGGCTATACCATCCCGTCGGCTTACGACTCGATGATCGGCAAGCTCATCACCTATGGCCACGACCGCCGCGAAGCGATGGACAAGATGAGCCGCGCGTTGAGCGAATACATGATCACCGGCGTGAAGACGACCATCTCGTTCCAGCAAGCAATCTTGCAGGACCCCAATTTTCGCCGCGGCGTCTATTCCACCGCTTTTGTCGAACAGCTTCTCAGCGGCGCCCGCCGCGAATTGATCGAAGAAAAGGCCTGATTACGGAGGAGTCCGTAGGATACGCCACAGTCGGCACGTGTGACGGCTCTCCCTCTCCCCATCAGATGGGGAGAGGGTCGGGGTGAGGGGCTTCCTGCGGTTTTTCGGGTAAGTCCTGCGCCGGCTCACGCCTTCGCGTAAACCTGCGCCCCTTTCCGCACGAACTCACGGGCCTTTTCCGCCATCCCCTGCTGGAGGGCCTCGGCCTCGCTGACGCCCTGTTCAGCGGCGTATTTGCGGACGTCTTCGGTGATCTTCATCGCGCAGAAGTGCGGGCCGCACATCGAGCAGAAATGGGCCAGCTTCGAGCCTTCTTGCGGCAGGGTCTCGTCGTGGAACTCGCGCGCGGTTGTCGGGTCGAAACCCAGGTTGAACTGGTCCTCCCAGCGGAACTCGAAACGGGCTTTGCTGAGCGCGTCGTCGCGCTGGCGGGCTGAGGGATGGCCCTTGGCCAGGTCCGCGGCATGGGCGGCGATCTTGTAGGCGATGACGCCGTCTTTCACGTCCTTCTTGTTCGGCAGGCCAAGGTGCTCCTTAGGCGTGACGTAGCAGAGCATCGCGCAGCCGTACCAGCCAATCATCGCCGCGCCGATGGCGCTGGTGATGTGGTCGTAGCCGGGCGCGATGTCGGTGGTGAGCGGGCCAAGGGTGTAGAACGGCGCTTCATCGCACCACTCGAGCTGCTTGTCCATGTTCTCCTTGATGAGGTGCATGGGGATGTGGCCGGGGCCTTCGTTCATCACCTGGCAGTCCATCTCCCAGGCGATCTTCGTCAGCTCGCCCTGCGTGCGCAGCTCGGCAAACTGGGCTTCATCATTCGCGTCCGCAATCGAGCCGGGGCGCAGGCCGTCGCCGAGGCTGAACGCCACGTCGTAGGCCCGCATGATCTCGCAAATCTCGCGGAACCGCGTGTAGAGGAAACTCTCCTGATGATGCGCGAGACACCACTTGGCCATGATCGAGCCGCCGCGCGACACAATGCCGGTGACACGATTCGCGGTGAGCGGGATGTAGCGCAGCAACACCCCGGCATGAACGGTGAAGTAATCCACTCCCTGCTCGCACTGCTCGATGAGCGTGTCGCGATAGACCTCCCACGTCAGCTCCTCCGCGTTGCCCTCCACCTTTTCGAGCGCCTGGTAAATCGGCACCGTGCCGATGGGCACCGGCGAGTTGCGGATGATCCATTCCCGGGTTTCGTGGATGTTCTTGCCGGTGGAGAGGTCCATCACCGTGTCCGCGCCCCACTTGGCGGCCCAGCGCATCTTCTCGACTTCCTCCTCGATGCTCGAGGCGACGGCGCTGTTGCCGATGTTGGCGTTGATCTTCACGAGGAAGTTCCGCCCGATGATCATCGGCTCACTCTCCGGGTGGTTGATGTTGGCCGGGATGATCGCGCGGCCCCGGGCCACTTCGGACCGGACGAACTCCGGGGTGATGTGGTCTGGCATCTTTGCCCCGAAGGATTCCCCGCCGAGTTCACGGTGGCCCGACTTTAGACCCGAGACTTTAGACTCAAGACTCTCCCTTCCCAGGTTCTCGCGGATGGCAATGAACTCCATTTCCGGGGTGATGATGCCCTGGCGCGCGTAGCGCAATTGCGTGACCGCCTGGCCCGCCTTCGCGCGCAACGGTGTGCGCCGAAGCGTGGGCGGAATCGCAGCATCGCTCCGCCCGGGAATGGGTTTGTAGGACGAGGCACTCTGCTCAACGTCGCCGCGGGCGAGGATCCACGTCCGGCGCAATGGCGGCAGCCCTTGCTCGACGTGGCCGGCGAACGCGGGGTCGCCCCACGGGCCGGAGCAGTCATAAACGCACACCGGCGCATTGGCCTCAAGCTGGCCGTTAAAAGATTTGGTCGGGCTAAGATTGATCTCGCGGAACGGCACGCGGATGTCCGGGTGAATTTTGCCCGGGACCCACACCCGGCGGGAGTTGGGCAATGGCTCTCCGCTCTGCGGCTCAATTGGTTGATGGTTAGGAGAGTGGATAGTTGATGGCACAGCGCCAGTTAGGGCGGCCTGGCCAAAGTTGGTCGTCTGTGACTGCATATAGTCTCTCGCATTCCTGCCGGCGAAAGCTGGGTGGGAAAACCTGCGGTGTTCCCTTCGCCAGCATTATCTGGAGCAGGTTCAACGGGTCTGCCGCACTCCCGCGCAGCACTCTCAGCCTTCGCGTCCCGCAACGCGGGACGACTGGTTGGCTCCCCTGTAACAGCTAAACTCTAGTCCGGTCCAACCCGGGGGTCAAGCGGGCGGTATGTTCCCCTCCCCCGGCCTGCGACCACCCTCTCCCCTTCTGAAGGGGAGAGGGCTGGGGGGGTCCGTCTTTGCCTGGGGGTTCAGGGGCAGGGGCTTCCACTCATTCCTACCGAGTTCCATTGCGAAGTGGTATTAACAGGCCCCAAACCCCGTTAGCGGTGACCTGTTTACAGACCCCGCGAGCGACTCCCGTTCTGTTGTTTTTCAGGCGCGGCGGTGGGCCGCTCCTCACGGATAGAGCAGCCGGAAAAAGACCGAACCGTTGGCCAAGCTGATGGGGAATGTCACCTCGTTGGTCAGGCCGGAGCCGGGCACGATTACCCAGTTGGTGCTCAGGCCGGCTGGATTCGAGTTGGTTTGGGCTTCAAGCTGCCAGCCGGTGTGGTCGCCCGGCCAGGCCAGGCTGAGGCTGGTATTGCCGCCAAGGGACATGGTGAGATTGGTCGGAGCGGCATTGGTCTGGCGCGCGCTCACGGTCAGGGTGAACACGGTGGAGTTGTAATTGGTTTGCCAGGTGATGAACGGCGGCAGGGCCGTGTTGGTGAACAGCACACCGGATCCGGAAGGGTAGGTGAGCAGATTAAAGGAACTGCCAACCGTCGGCCAGTAGGAGCCGTTGAGATTGACGCCGAGGCTGCTCTTGAACGAGGGTGAGGGCGCGACGGAAAAGTTGATCTTGCCATAGTTGGTCGCGCCGCTGATGCCAAAAGCCAAGGTGCCCTTGATGCTGGTATAACTGTAATAACCCCCGGTGAGGCTGATGGTGCCGCTTTGGACGTTCAAAGTGCCGGTGTTCACGAAACCTGAGTTGAGAGTCGTGGTGCCGGTGGTGCCGGTCTTCGTCATCAGGCCCGCATTGCCAATGGTGCCGCTGGTGTAAGCATAGTCGCTGGAGACATCGGCGGTGATGGTGATCGTGCCTGACGCCAGATTGGTGAATGTTCTCGATTCGCTACCGTAGAATTCAAGGTTGCTGCCGCTCCCGCTCCAAGTCAGTTCACCCGCATTGATCAGCAGTGCATTCCCAGACAATGTCATGGCGTCGTTGCCCACGCCATTGAGGCTGCTCGTGCCGTTGAGCGTTACCCCGCCCGAATTATTGATCGTACCGCCGCTCCAGGTGAAAGGGCCGTTCACGGCCAACAAGCCGCTCCCGCCCAAAGTGCCCGTGCCGGTTAACGTCAAATTAGACACCGGACTCGCGGTCAGGGAGTTAAAATCGACCTCCCCGCCGCTGATCATCAGGGTGCCCGGTCCGGTCGCGCTGAAACCAGCCAGCACCGTGTGAGTTGCTCCGCTGAAGTTGAACGTGGCTCCGCTGGCGTTGGTGATAATGCCCGCCTCCGTGCTGTCGCCGTAGGTCCCGGCCAGGTTGATGGTGCCGCTCTGCACCTCCACCGTGCCGGTGTTCACGAAATTCGCGTAGAGAGTCGAGGTGCCGGGGGTGCCGGACTTGATCAATAGACCCGCATTTCCAATATGGCCACCGTTCCAACTATTGTCGCTGGAGACATCAGCGGTGATGGTGATCGTGCCTGACGCCAGATTGGTGAATGTTTTCGATTCGCTACCGTAGAAATAAAGGTTGGTGCCGCTCCCGCTCCAAGTCAGTTCACCCGCATTGATCAGCAGTGCATTCCCAGACAATGTCATGGAGTCGTTGCCCACGCCATTGAGGCTGCTCGTGCCGTTGAGCGTCACCCCGCCCGAATTATCTATCGTGCCGCCGCTGCATGTGAACGAGTTGCCGACCGTCAGCGAATCAGTGCCACCCAAAGTCCCGCCGGTTACGACCAAATTGGACACCGTGCTCCCGTCTGGTTCGTTAAAATCAACCTCTCCGGCGCTGATCCCCAGGATGCCCGGTCCAGTTGCGCTGAAACCAGCCACCACCGAATGCGTAAGTCCGCCGAAATTCAACGTGGCCCCATCGGCGATAGTAACGATGCCCGCCTCCGTGCCGCCGCCGTTCATGCTCACAGTGCCGCTCTGCACCTCGACCGTGCCGTTGCTGGAGTTAATGAACTCCGCGTTGATCGTTGTGGTGTTAGTGCCGCCGGTCTTGGTCAACAGGCCCGCATTCACGATTATGCCGCCACCGGAGCTGGAAACGTCGGCCATGATGTTGATCGTGCCGGACGCCAGATTGGTAATTGTGTTTCTGAGAGCGCTGATATAAAGGTTGGCGCCGCTCCCACTCCAGGTCAGCGAGCCTGCATTGATCAGCCAGCCACCATAATTGTCACCCAATATCATGGAATTGTTGCCCACACCATTGAGGAGGCTCGTGCACGTGTCGCTGAGCATCACCCCGCCCGCAGTATTTATTAAGCCACCGCTCCAAGTAAAGGAACTGTTGACCGTCAAACTGAAGCTGCTGGAGCCGTTGAGAGTTCCGCCGTCCAAGGTGAACCCGGCAACGATGGCGCTCTCATCGAGCGAGACCGTGTAGTTGCCTATGTAGGCATCGTCCGTCGAACCAGGCACCAGGTTCGGGCTCCAGTTGCTGTACACACTCCAATTGCCGCCGCCCGCGTTGGTCCAGGTGATGACGGTGGCGCGGGCGGTGTTGCTGCCAAGGACAAGCACGAGGAATACAACAAAGGCAAGAATGAGCGTGGCCGGCGTGTTCGGGGAAGTTTCTCCTCCCATGGTTTTGGTGTTCAATATAGCAGAAGTCTCGGCTCGTTTTGCTCTTTCCGCTATGGGGTGTTCACCCCATAGCGGGCTGTCCGGGAAGTGGGGGCCGACTCGGAGCAAAGGGGTCTTAGATTCTGCTCTTTTACTCTTTAACCCGCCGGTGCGGGCCACCGATCCTGAATTGTCTCGCTGGCCCATTCCGCCTTCTGCATTCTTCATTCTGCCTTCTTCCTTCTCTCACTATCTCTGCTTTCCTCCGGGCGGCGTTTCGTGTTAAGTCGCACGGACTATGAGCAAGACGGCATTGTTATTTGCAGGGCAGGGGGCCCAGACGATGGGTATGGGCAAAGAACTGGCGACCCATTCTCCCAACGCCAGGGCCTGGTTCGACCGCGCCAACGCGGCGCTCGGTTATGACCTGGCCTCGATTTGCTTCAGCGGCCCCGAGCCGGAACTGACGAAGACGGAGCACGCGCAACCGGGCATCTTTCTGGTAAGCTGGGCCGCCTTCGAGTTGCTTAAGGAGCGCGCGCCCGCCTTAAACTTCCAGGCGACGGCGGGCTTGTCGCTGGGGGAATTCACGGCTCTCACAGCAGCGGGGGCGCTGAGTTTTGAGGAGGGCTTGAAGGTGGTGCGCCAGCGCGGGCGGTTCATGCAGGAAGCGTGCGCGGCGACGCAGGGGGGCATGGCGGCCATTATCGGCCTCGGTGAAGCGGCCACGCGCGAGGTTTGCGCGGAAGCGGGGTAGCGCTGGCGAACCTGAACTGCCCCGGTCAACTGGTGATTTCCGGCGCCAATGACAAACTGGCGCCGGCCTGCGCGCTGGCCAAGGCCAAAGGGGCCATGCGCGCGCTGCCGCTGCCCGTGGCGGGCGCGTATCATTCGCCGCTGATGGCCAGCGCCCAGCCCAAACTCGAAGCCGAACTGGCGCGCTTGACCCTCATGCCGCCGGCGGTGCCGGTGATCGCGAATGTGACGGCGCAACCGCACGACGGCCCTGACGCCATTCGCGCGCGACTGGACGCGCCCGCCGGTCGAACGGGTCTGGTTTTGCCCCATTAGCAGGGCCGGGGAAGACTCACCCATTCTTGAACGGGGGTCCGAGGGCGGAGGGGCCGCGCTCGCCGGTCTTGAGGCGGAGGGCGTCGAGGACGGGCAGGACGAAGACTTTGCCATCGCCGGCGTGGCCGGTGTGGCCGGCGGCGTAAATCGCCTCGAGGGCACGGTCCACTTCCTCGTCATGGCAGATGATTTCGAGGCGGACGCGCTTGGTCATTTCCAGGCCCATGAACTCGCGGTGTTCCGGGTGAGCGGTATCGTGCTCTTGGCCGAAGCCGCGGGCGTCCGAAACGCTCATGCCGTGGATATGTTTGCCGATCAGGGCATCCTTGACCCGGTGCACCAAGTCGGGGGGGACGAAGGCGAGCAGGTATTTCATACTCAATACTCAGGTTTCTCAGATTCAAAGCTCGGATACAATATCGGCAAGAGCAACAGGGTCAATAAAGTAGCAGTCACCAGCCCGCCGATGATGACGACGGCAAAGGGCCGGGTGGTTTCGGCGCCGACGCCGGTGGACAGGGCGGCGGGCAGCAAGCCGAGCGCCGCCATGAGGGAAGTCATCATCACGGGGCGCACGCGCGAGACCGCGCCTTCGATAATCGCCTCGCGGAGGGGGCTGCCGAGGCGGCGCAATTCGCGCACGCGTTCGACCAGCAACACACCGCTTTGGATGGAAACGCCGAACAGCGCGATCAGCCCGACCATCGCCGAGACGGATAAGTCCAGCCGCGCGAGGAGCAGGGCCAGCAGGCCGCCGACGGCGGCGAAGGGCACGTTCAGGAGGATCAAGGTGGCGAGTTTGCCCGAGTCGAACGCGGTAAAGAGGAGGAAGAAGATGGCGATGATGGTGACGGGCACGACGAGGGTCAGGCGGTGAACGGCGCGCTGCTCGTTTTCGAAGGCGCCGGTCCAGACCGTCTGATAGCCGGGCGGGAGCCGGACCGCGGCGCTGGTCCTGGCTTCGGCCTCGCGGACGAGCGAACCGAGGTCGCGGCCGCGGACGGAGAGTTTGATGGCGATGCGCCGCTCGTTGCCCTCACGCATGATCCGGGCCAGCCCGGCGCGGACTTCGACTTTGGTGAGGGCGCCGAGGGTCAGCCGCTCGCCATTGGCGCCAAAGACAGGGATGTTGCGGATGGAGTCCAAATCGGAGACGGCCTTGGGGGCAACCTTGACGACCAGGTCGAAGGTGCGCTCGCCTTCGAGCACCTGGGTGGCGACCGATCCGCCGAGGGCGGTTTCAATCACCGATTGGATGTCGGACACGCTGACACCGAAGCGGGCGATGGCGGCGCGGTCCACGGTGATCTGGATTTGCGGCTGGCCGGTGAACTGGTCGGTGCCCACGTCCTTCGCGCCGGGCACTGTGGCGATCACGTCGGCGATCTTATCGGCGTATTGCTGGAGCTTTTCGGGGTCCTCGCCATAGAGTTTGATGGCGAGTTCGCTTTTGATGCCGGAGACGGCTTCGTTGACGTTGTCCTCGATGTATTGGCTGAACTGGGAACTGACGCCCGGGAGGGCGGCCAGGTTCCGGGCCATGGCGTCGGCGAGGGCCTCGCGGTTGGAGGCGGTCTTCCATTCAGAGCGCGGTTTGAGGTTCACGTTGAACTCGCAGACATCGAAGCCGTTGATGTCGGTGCCGTCATCCGGGCGGCCCAGTTGGCTGAGCACGTTCTCGGCCTCCGGGAACGAGGCGAGGCGCTGGCGGACATTGCGGACGATGTTGGCCGCCTCGGAGGGTGAAATGGACTTGGGCATGAAGATGCGGACCCAGAGAGCGCCTTCGTCCAGCTTGGGCAGAAATTCGGAGCCGAGGAAGCAGTAGGCCAGGGCGCCGCAGCCGAGCAGAACGGCGGCGCCGGCGAAGATGAGTGTGCGCCAGCCCAAGGCGAAGTTCAACAGCGGGCGGTAAAGCTGGATGAGTTTGCGCACGACCCATGAGTCGCCCGGCTGCGTCCCGTGCCGGACGGCGAAGCTGAGCAGGGGGGGCACGACGAACACGGCGAAGATCGTGCCGGTCACCAGGGCATAGGTCAGCGTCAGGGCCATAGGACGGAAGATGCGCCCCTCGACGCGCTGCAAGGTATAAACGGGAATGAAGGCGGTCAGGAGGATGGCCTTCGAGAAGAGGATGGGCCGGCCCATCTGGCGGACGGCCTCCACAATCGCGCCCGGGAGGGATTGTGGCTTGTCTTTCCGTTCATGCAGGATGCGAATCAGGTTCTCGGCGATGACGACGGCGGAATCGACAATGATGCCGAAGTCAATCGCGCCCATGGAGATGAGGTTGGCGGGAATGCCGCGCAAGTCCAGCAGCAGGTAGGCGCCCAGCAGCGAAACCGGCACGGCCAGGGCCACGACCAGGGCGGTGCGGTAGTTGCCCAGCCCGAGAAACACCACCAGGACCAGCACGACCAGAGCGATGCCTTCGATCATGTTCTGGCGCACCGTGTGCAGGGTGCGGTGAATCAGCTCGGTGCGATCGTAGTGGGTCACCATCCGGATGCCGGGGGGCAGATAATGGGCGTTGATTTCCCGGACCTTGGCGTGGATGCCGTCGAGGACGGTGCG
>JBEKJO010000185.1:0-11392 GCA_050011195.1 Verrucomicrobiota bacterium
CCGTCGGCGGCTACACGCTATAAAATTTCCCGGTTACCGCTCGGCCCGCCGGCCTTTGGGCTTTTCCAGCGCGTGCCCGTATTTCCGCCTGAACCGGTGGCAGGAAGCAAAATCGGTTTTGCCGTCATCGTTTTCCCAGACTTCATGGTAGCGCGGCTCGCGCGGCTGGCTGCGCAGCGCGCGCTCCTTCAGGATGTTGCCCTCCTCATCGCAATTCACCTCGATGAACCGCGCCTTCTGGCTCCGGTTCAGGCGATTGGACAGAATCACCAGTACTTTCCGCTTCATGAATCTTACTGGTGGTCCTTGGCCT
Organism: Verrucomicrobiota bacterium; assembly: GCA_050011195.1. Taxonomy (GTDB): domain Bacteria; phylum Verrucomicrobiota; class Verrucomicrobiia; order Limisphaerales; family UBA8199; genus PALSA-1440. The sequence continues at coordinate 314 of JBEKJO010000185.1, forward strand.
TGGGCGCCTTCAGCAGCGAGTCGCGTTTGGGCACTGTCCCGGCGCGGAAGGCGCCCGCCGGCAGGCCCTCGGCATTCATCAGGTTCGGCTCCGCCAACATGCTCCAGGCAAAGCGCATGGCCACTGGGTGTTTCACGCTTGGGGCGGACAGCACCACCGCCGTCCCGTCTATCCGGGCGTCGGCCTTGACGAACCCCCCTTCATCCGCGTCGATCACCTCGAACCAACTCAGCGGTTTGCCGTCCCGGCTGGCCAGCCCGCCGCCCATAGGGTCGAACGTCAGGCGAAGCTTGTCGCCTTCGATGGTCATCGCTTTGAAGGTCGGGCCGGAATACACCAGATTCTCCTGCCCGTAGGTCTTGGCCAGTGCCCAGAGCGCCAGCCGCCGGCCCACCTCCTGTTTGTTGGCGGGATGAATGTCTTTGAGGTTCCCGATGTCGTTGATGACGGCCATGCCGGTGTTGGGCACGGCCTGTGCCGCCGTCTGCGCTTCCCAGAACTCCCCGATCACCTCGGGGTTGTGGCCGTAGGTGAATGGCGCAATCTGCACGAAATAGAACGGGAAATCGCCCTCGCCCCACACCTGCCGCCAGCCGCCAATCAGCGCCTTCATCCGTTCGGCATACAACATCCCCTCGGTGCTGTTGGACTCGCCCTGATACCAGATCGCCCCGCGCAGAGCGAAGGGATGCAGCGGATGGATCATGCCGTTATACAGCGCGGTCGGGTTTTGCACGTCATGCGGCGCCAGCAATTCCGCCGGGTAGGCCGGCATCGTTGGGACGAGCGCGCGGTCGGTCAGCGCCTGCCGGGCCGCCGCCAGCCACCGCTCCGTCTCCTTCAACACCTGTTCCAGCCGCTGCTGATGGAGCGCGGTGCGGGGATCGCCCAGTTCCACCCGCTCGTAATCCTTCTTCAAGGCCGGCACGGCGGCGAACCCCTCCGGCGGCGTCCAAGGCTCGATGCGCGTGCCGCCCCAGGAGGCGTCAATCAGCCCCACGGCCACCCCAAGCTTCTGGTGCAGCTCGCGTCCGAAGTAATAGCCGCAGGCGGAAAACCCGCTCCAGCCGCCCTCGGCCACTGTCTTGGGCGAGCACACTTTCCAAGTGCCTTCGATGTCGTTCTGCGGCTCCGGTTTCCAGCTCTTGGTCACCTTCAGCAGCCGGATGCCCGGGTAATCTGCGGCGGCAATCTCCTTTTGCGCATCCCGGGCCATGCCGATGCCCATCTCCATGTTGGACTGTCCCGAGCACAACCACACCTCGCCGATCATCACATCCTCGAAATGGACCTTGGTCGAGCCGCTCACCGTCAGGGTGTAGGGGCCGCCGGTTTTCATGGCGGGCAGCACTGTTTTCCATTCGCCGCGCTCGTTGGCCTGGACCTGCCGGCTCCCGGTCGAGAGTGCGACTGTGACCGTTTCGTTCGGCTCCGCCCATCCCCAAATCACCAGCGGCTTGTCCTGCTGGAGGACCATGTGGCTCGAGAATACTTTCGGCAGCCGCACCTCCGCGCGGGCCGCTTGCGTGAAACCGCCCACGGCCACGAGCACCAGCGCCACCGAACACACTGCCAAACCAAGTCTTGTTCTTCGCATAATCGTTTCCTGAAGTCGGCCCAGTATTCTGAACCCAAGCCGTATCCGTCAATCACGAGATGAAGTTGTATTCGACACGGCCTTCGGGACTCAGAATCAGCGCCAACTGCCGTCGGCGGCTACACGCTATGAGATTGCCCGGCTATGGGCCGCTACTCCGCTGGGGCGGCTGGGGATTCGGACTTCCACGGACGCACTCCGGCCCAGTCGCCTTCGGCGGCGCCCGCAAGAAGATGCGCCCGTGGAGGCCGGTTGGGCGCGGAAGGGGGTTGAGATGAAGCGGAAGATACAGGACTATCGCGTCTGACAATGAGCCGGAGATGACGAATGGTGAATCATTGTAAGATGGTCGGACCGACCCCTTCACTTTCATGATGGCGGCGGCGCTGCGGAAAATGCGGGCGTGCTGGCCGGCAGCGCAAACCGCTGTGGGCCTGGCCGTGCTGCTGCTGGCGGCGTTCGCCGTCTATTGGCCCTGTCTCAAGGGGAGCTTCCTTTGGGACGATGACGTGATGTTGACCCAGAACCCTCTGGTGAAGTCGTCGAGTGGTTTGCGCGGGATCTGGTTCAGCACGCAGCCTTTTGATTATTGCCCGCTGACGCTGACCTCGTTCTGGATCGAGTGGCAGCTCTGGCGCCTCCAGCCCGCCGGTTACCATGTCACCAATGTGCTGTTGCACGCTCTAAGCGCTTTTCTCCTTTGGCGCATCCTGGCGCGGCTGAAGGTGCCGGGCGCATTTGTCGCTGCCGCCGTCTTTGCGGTTCATCCGGTCTGTGTGGCTTCGGTGGCCTGGATTGCGGAGCGCAAGAACACCCTGTCGCTCCTGTTCTTCCTCTTGAGCCTGCTCTGGTACCTGCGTTTCGACGAACAGTCTAAACAGTCTAAAGTCCAAAGTCTAAAGTCTAAAGTCGGGAGTCAGGAGTCAGCATTCAGCGACACGCGATGCGCAACACGCAATACGTTTCACGTTTCACGTTTCACGTTTGACTCCCTCCGCTATCCTCCATCCTCTCTTCTCTACGCGCTGTCGCTGCTGGCTTTTGCGCTGGCCCTGTTCAGCAAGGCATCTGTCGTTATGTTGCCGTGCGTGCTGCTGTTGTGTTGTTGGTGGCGTCGGGACAGAATCACCCGACTCGACCTCCTTCGCGCCGCCCCATTCTTTCTGCTGGCCCTGGCCTTCGGCCTGGTGACCGTCTGGTTCCAGTCCCATCGGGCGATGGGCGGCCCGGAACAGCACACCGATCCCTTGCTGGTCCGAATCCTCGGCGGCACCTGGGCGGTCTGGTTCTACCTCGCCAAGGCCCTGGCGCCCGTGAACCTGACCCTGATCTACCCCCGGTGGGCCATTCCCCCTGCTTGGCTCTGGTCTTACGTCCCCGGCCTGTTGCTGCTCGGCGTCTTCGCCGTGCTCTGGCGCTATCGTGCGGGCTGGGCCAGGCCGCTGCTCTTTGGCTTCGGTTATTTCGTGGTTACCCTGTTGCCGGTCTTGGGGCTTTTCGACACGTACTACTTCTCCCTCTGCCGCGTGGCGGACCATTGGCAGTACCTCTCGGTCATTGGCATTATTGCGTTGGCGGTGGGCCTGGTGGCGGCGTGCTGCTCAAACAGGTCGGTGGCAGGGCGCGGCGTCCCCACCGCGCCGGAAGCGTCCTCCGACGGCGCGCTGAGAACAGCGCGCCCTACCTACACGCATCCGCTCGCGACCGGGCTGGCGGTTCTCGTGCTGGCGGCGTTGGCGCTCGGCTCGTGGAAGCGCGCGGCGATTTATGCTCACCCCACGTCGCTTTGGCGCGACGCGGCGGCCAAGACCCCCCAATCGCCGGTCACCCGCAACCATTACGGCAACGCGCTCGAAGCGGAAGGGAAGTTGGACGAAGCGATCGCCCAATACGCCGCCGTCCAGCGGTTCATGCCCGCCAATGTGGATGCCTGTGTGAACCTGGGAATTGCCCTGACCAAGAAGGGTGAGCTGGACGGCGCCCTGGCTCAACTCCGCCGCGCGCTGGAATTGAACCCGCGTGATCCCGCCGCCCATTTCAACCTGGCTTCCGTTCTGAGCCGGCAGGGCAAGTATGACGAGGCCATACCCCATTACCACGAGGCGCTGCGCTCATACTTTTATCGGGCTGAGGCCCACAATAGCCTGGGCAATCTCTACAGCCGGCAGGGGAAAACCGACGCGGCCATCGCCCAATACCGCGAGGCGATCCGGCTCGACCCGGGCTTCGCGCAGGCGCACCTGAACCTGGCCAACCTCCTCGTCACCCAGGGCCAGTTGCAGGAAGCCCTGACCCATTACGCCCTGGCCGCACAGGCGAATCCCGCCTTGCCCGAGGCCCGCTACAATCTGGGCCGGGCCGCCATGGCCGGCGGCCGGTATGGCGAGGCGGCAGACCATTTCCGCGCGGCCCTGGCCACCCAGACGGATTTCGCCGAGGCCCACCATAACCTGGGTCTGTTGCTTGAGCGCCAAGGCCGGACCGACGACGCCCTGGCGCAGTACGAAGCGGCTTTGAAGGCCAAACCCGATCACGCCCAAACCCATTACGTCCTCGGCAATGCCCTGCTCAAACGCAAGCAACCCGCCCTGGCCCGCGGACACTACGAAGCCGCGCTCAAATTCCAGCCGGATTATGCCGAAGCGCACTACCAGTTGGGCGTGCTGCTCTTGGCAGACAAGGACGCAGCCGGTGCCAGCCGACACTGGCAGGCCGCGTTGCGCCTCAAGCCGGATTGGCTGGAACTGCTCAACAACCTGGCCTGGCTCCTGGCCACGAACCCCGACCCGAACGTGCGCGACGGAACGCAAGCGGTGAAACTGGCTTCGCGTGCCGCCGAACTCACCGGGCAACGTGATCCCGGCGCCCTGGATACCCTGGCCGCGGCATACGCCGAGGCCGGGCAGTTCAAAGAGGCGGTCGCAGCGGCTGAGCGGGGGCTGAAGCTGGCCGAGGCTGCCGGGGATAAAGGGCTGGTGGATCAACTCCAGGCTCGCCTTGAGCTCTATCGCGCCGGTCGTCCCTGGCGGGAATGATGGCCAGGCTTGGCCACAACTTGATTCCGCCCTTGCGGTCAAGCAACCCCTGACTGAAGCCTATGAAGGTGAAATGGTCAGTCCGACAATCTTATGTCTTCTGCACCCACAGATCAAGGCAGCCATTCCAAGCAGATAAAATGTCATCATGCTTGGCTCGGGGACTACGATCCCCTCCCCAAACCATAAATCGTAATCATTTCGTTCTGCGCCTCCGTAAATCATCTGCCCCGCCGGATAACCCGCCAAAGGGTCGGCCCCCAAGCCCCAACCAGATGACCCCGCATCTTCCACAAACTCCATCACGTAAAGGTCGCCTGGCGTAAGCGGCACGGGGCTCGGAAACACGAAGTGGGTAAGAGCCTCACTGCCGTCGGTCCTCTCTGTCGGAGTGCTCGCTGCCATAACAGGCGCCGTGCTGCTCCCCTCGTGAATCCTAACTTCAAATGTCCCCGTCGCGCCACTATCGCCTCCTCCATAGGTCATGAGGTCAACAAAATCCAATGAGCCCAGTGAGGGGACGAATTCCTGACCAATGGGCGTCGCACCGGGAAAAGAAAGATTGAAGTACGCCAGAAATGTCGTGGACGGCTCATTTTCCTGATCTATCAGAAGCCCCTGGCACCTGGCACCGAGCGCCAGACAGCAAACCGCCAGGCCGACGTGAAGAAACTGGAATCGTGTGCCCATGCGCTGATTAAACCAAACTCGCGAATTTTTACCAGGCATATTCTGCGAGGTTGAGGGTTTCCAACACGGAAGATATTGATTTTGGCGCGCTAAACCGGTTCAATCTTTCGCGATGATCGCCAAACGTGTCATACCCTGCCTGGACGTGCATGACGGCCAGGTGACCCGCGGCGTCCGGTTCGGCATCGCCGAGGCGGGCGGGCTGCGCAATGTGGGCGATCCGGTCGAACTGGCCTTGCGCTACAACGAGCAGGGCGCCGACGAGATGGTCTTCTTCGACATCACCGCCACCGCGCATGGCCGCTCCACGATGGTCGAGGTGGTGGAGCGGGCGGCGGACCAATGTTTCATGCCGCTGACGGTCGGCGGCGGCCTGCGCTCGGTCGAGGATATGCACACCATGCTCCGGGCGGGCGCTGACAAGATCAGCATCAACTCGGCGGCGCTGGCGAACCCGGACCTGATCCGGGCCGGGGCGGAGAAGTTCGGCAGCCAGTGCATCGTGGTCTCGATTGACGCGCGGAAGGTCGCGCCCGACCGGTGGGAGGTGTTCTCGCACGGCAGCCGCAAGGCGACCGGCTGGGAGGCGGTCGAGTGGGCGAAACGGGCGGTGTCGCTCGGCGCGGGGGAGATTGTGCTCAACAGCATTGACGCCGACGGCACCAAAGCGGGCTTTGACCTGATCATCACGCGGCGGATCAGCGAAGCGGTGGGCGTGCCGGTGGTGGCCAGCGGCGGCGCAGGCAAGCTGGAACACATGGCCGAGGTGCTGCTCGAGGGCAAGGCCGACGCCGTGCTGGCGGCGAGCATCTTTCACTTCGGCGAATACACGGTAGGGGACGTAAAGAAGTTTCTGGCCTCCAAGGGGATTCCGGTCAGGCCGGTTTGAGCGGGAAGCCGGGCGGGCTTTGGCCTCCCCGCTGCGCGTGGCCCGGGAGCGGGCGCATCCGGGCACTGCCACCAGAGAGTGAGAACGCCCAACAGTGACGGACCGCGAGCCGTCCCCGCAGCACGTGCGACCGTGCGGGGAACGGGCCAGAGGTTCGATCGCCGTTTCGCATTGGTGGCCGCTGCGAGCCGGGGACGGCTCGCGGTCCGGGGGCAGTATTGCGCCCGCTGGGAGCCGGCCAAGAAGAATTAGCTTCTGCCGGGCCGCAAAGTGGTGTTCAATTTCCGCGGTTATGAGTCAAACACATCCTCTAACGACAACAACATTTGAGTTGCCCGGCTACCGGGTGGTCAAATCGTTTGGTGTGGTGCGCGGCATTATTGTGCGCTCGCGCTCGATCGTCGGCAACTTTGGGGCGCACCTCCAAAGCCTGTTCGGCGGGAACATCTCGCTCTACACGTCGCTGTGCGAGCGGGCGCGCGAGGACGCCTTCAACCAGATGATCACCCACGCCGGGGAACTGGGCGCCAACGCGGTGGTCGGGGTCCGCTACGACGCCACGGAGATCAGCGCAGGGATTACCGAGGTGCTGTGCTACGGCACGGCGGTGTATGTGGAACAAGCGGGGCAGGCGATAGGGAGTTGATAGTGATTTGAGTTGATGGTTGATAGTTCGGAATCCTGCGGGCCTGGGTTCCGCCAGTCTGAACCCTCAACTCTCAACCGATAACTGAACATGTCTGGACATAGCAAATGGGCAAAGGTCAAGCACTTCAAAGGAGCGCTGGACGCCAAGCGCGGGAAGATCTTTTCGAAGCTGAGCAAGGAAATCGCCATTGCCGCCAAGCTGGGCGGCGGCGACCCGGGCATGAACCCGCGCCTGCGCATGGTGCTGCTCAAGTGCCGCGCGGCCAACATGCCGAGCGACAATATCGAGCGGGCGATCAAGAAAGGCACCGGCGGCGGCCAGACGGCGAACTTCGAGGACCTGACCTACGAGATTTACGGGCCGCACGGCGTGGCCCTGCTGGTGGAGGTCAGCACCGACAACCGCAACCGCACCGCCTCGGAAATCCGCAGCCTGGTGACCAAGAACGGCGGCAGCATTGCCACCCAAGGCGCGGTGACGAGACTCTTCCACCGCAAGGGGCAGATCATCATCCCGCGCGACGCCGCGGAGGAAGACCCGTTGATGGAGGTGGCGCTGGAGGCCGGCGCGGAAGACTTCAAAGCGGAGCCGCAAGGGTACGAGATTATCACCGACCCCGCCCATTTCGAGGCCGTGCACAAGCAGATCGAGGCCAAAGGCATCAAGGCCGACGTGGCGGGAGTGACGGAGCTGCCCACGGTCACTGTGCCGTTGCCGGACGACCAGACGGTGGCCGCCGTGAACAAGCTCATCGACGCTCTGGAAGACCACGATGACATCAAGGAAGTCTATTCCAATGCCGAGCACCCTGACGACGCGGCCCAGGCCGGAGGTTAATCCCCAACCAGAGAAACCCGGTGCTGTTCAGTTGTGGTTATCCAGTGGTTATCTGCGTTTTTAGGGGCCGCTCGCCCTCATGAAAATCAAGCAGCTTAGCACTGACAGTTTTATTGCCCGGTTCCTGACCTGGCTGACTGGCGTGGTCTTGCGTCATCGGCGGCTGTTCCTCTATGGCCAGTTGGCGTTGTTTGTCGTGTCCCTCCTCATAACGGTCAGATACCCTGGGATTGAATTCGACACGCACCAGGACAACCTGGTGGGGGCCAACAAGAAGTACCATCAGAACTTCCTCCGGTTCAAGAAGGAGTTCCCGACGCAGGACGATCTGGTGGTGGTGGTCGAGAGCGAAAACGCCGAGAAGAACCGCCAGTTCGTGGAACGGCTGGGAGCCAAGCTCGAGGCCGAAACCAATCTATTCCACGATGTCTTCTACAAGGGCGATCTCAAGATGCTGGGCGCCAAGGCCCTCTTGTTCGTTCCCGACAACGATTTGGGTGAGCTGAGCAAGACGCTGAAGGATTTCCGCCCGTTCATCGCGCAATTCACGCGCACGACGAATCTCATTTCGCTCTTCAACATGGTCTGCGCTCAGTTCCGGACCGCCAAACAGGAGGCCAACGCCGAAAACGAGTCGCTCATCAAGGCGCTGCCGGCGTTGGAACGAATCATCACGCAGGCCACGGCCAGCTTGCGCCGTCAGGGCACCCCTCCGTCGCCGGGCGTCACCGCCCTGTTCGACCCGGGTGAGGAAGCGGAGCAGCAGATTTACATCACTTTTGGCCAGGGGCGCATTTACCTGGTGACGGCCCAGGCGCCGACCGAGGACCTGAACAGCGCCGCGGTGGTGCGGCTGCGCCAGTTAGTGGCGGAAACCAGGACCGAGGTGCCGGGTCTCAATGTCGGCCTCACGGGCGAGCCGGTGTTGGATGTTGATCAAATGGCGCAATCGAAGAAGGACGTCACCGTGGCCACCATCGTGTCGCTCGTCCTTTCCGCGCTCATCTTTATTTATGGCTATCAGGAGACGGGCCGGCCGGTGAAAGCGACGCTCTGTTTGATTGTCGGCCTGGGCTACTCGCTGGCCTTTGCGACGCTGGTCATCGGCCATCTGAACATCCTGACGATCACTTTCATGCCGATCCTGATCGGCCTGGCCATTGACTATGGCGTTCATTTAATCTCCCGCTATGAAGAGGAGCTGCGGCACGGCCAGAGCGAGGAAGCGGCCTTGACCAAGGCCATGGTGTTTACCGGGCAAGGCATTTTTACGGGCGGCTTCACCACCGCCAGCGGGTTCCTGGCAATGTGGTTGACCAACTTCAAAGGCATTCAGGAAATGGGTGTCATCTGCGGCGGCGGACTGGTGATCTGCCTGGTCCCGATGATGACCCTGCTGCCCGTGCTGCTGTTGCGCGGGCGCCAAAACGTGGCGGATCACGAACCGGGCGCCTTCGCGGAGAAACGGGCGCGCATCGAGAACCTCTGGCTGGGGCGGCCGGTTTGGACCGCCGGCCTTACGCTGGGGTTGTGCGCCGTGGCGGCTACGCAGCTCCACAAAGTCTATTTTGATTACAACCTGCGCAACATGCAGAGCGAGGGTTTGCCGGCGGTGGAATATGAAAGGGACCTTATCAACTCGGCGACCAAATCCGTTTTGTTCGGCGCCGTCATTGCCACCAACCTCCAGCAGGCCGTCGCGCTCGAGCAACAGCTTACGAACTTGCCGGCGGTGTCAAGCGTCGATTCCATTACCGGCTTTTTGAGTGAAGACCAGACCCGTAAACTCGCCCTGGTGGGCGATATCAAGCAGGAACTATCGTCCGTGCGCTTTGCTGACCCGGACCCCAAACCGGTCGATCTCCAGGAACTGAGCGGCACGCTCTACTCGCTGCGGGGCTATCTCGGAGCCGCGCTCGACGACGTGCGAAAGGACGCGCCCAAGTTGGTCCCGCAATTCAACTCCTTGCGCGACGCCATTGAAACGCTGCGCAAAGAAATGCTGTGGGGCGACACCCATCGAGTCGAAGCGAACTCGCTCAAGCTCGCGGAGTTTCAGCGAAGCCTTTTCGACGACCTCCGCCAGACCTTCCAGGCCTTGCGAACCCAGGACAACCGCGCCCCTTTGAGCGTCGCGGATTTGCCGCCGGGGTTGCACGACCGGTTCATCGGCGTCACGGGCAAATACCTGCTGATGGTGTATCCCAAGGGCGACATTTGGCAGCGCGAGGTCCAGAAAGTGTTTATCGACCAGGTGGAAAAGATCTATGCCAACGTCACGGGGACCCCGGTGCAGCTTTACCATTACACCGCCCTGCTCAAGGACAGTTACCAGGAAGCGGCGTGGTATTCGCTGGGGGCCATCGCGATTCTGGTGTTCATTCATTTTCGCAGTGTCGCCTGCGTCGTGCTCGCGCTGGTGCCGGTGGCCATCGGTTCGCTTTGGCTGGGCGGCCTGATGGGAAGGTTGGGGGTCCCGCTCAACCCGGCGAATATCATGACTCTCCCGCTCGTCATCGGCATCGGCGTGACCAATGGCATTCACATCCTCAACCGCTTTGCCGAAGAGCAGACGCCCAGTATTTTGGCGCGCAGCACAGGCAAGGCCGTCCTGGTCTCTGGATTGACGTCGATGGCCGGGTTCGGGAGTTTGATTTTAGCCCAACATCGGGGCATACACAGCCTGGGCTGCGTGATGACGGCCGGTCTGGCGACGTGCATGATCGCGGGGCTGACGTTCCTGCCGGCACTGTTGTATCTGCTGATGCGCCCACCGGGTGCCGACAGAACAACCCAGTGCCGACAATGCACGATCGACACTGGGTCGGGAGGAACCGAGGCAAAAACCTCAAGTGCGCGAAAAGAGTAGGGAAATGCCCTTCCATGTCAATCCTTATGTTAAAAGAGGTTTTTGAGGGAAAGGGGAGGGTCCCGTCAACGTTATCCACCCCTGCGCCAAGCCCTTGACGCGACTCCCGTCTATTCTATGCTCGGTCATCTTTGCCATGAGACCCACTCAGAAATTGGCCCCCGCTCCGCAAAAACTGCGGTCTAAATGGCTCCCCCTCCCAGGCTCGGGCCTGACGCTTTGCCTGGTCCTTTTTTGGGTGGGCCTGGCGGTTAGCGAAATCCCGAATGCGGCAAGGGCTGAATCTCCCCACGCCGGCCCGTTGTTCGATGAGTTCGACTTGACGCTCGCGCCCGGGCACCGGACGGAGGCGTTGGGGCCATTCTTCTATTCGGAGCAAAAGGAGACGCGGCGAACCTGGGCGGTGCCCCCCCTGCTGTCGTTCACGCAAGACCCGGAAACGGAATCCGAAAAGATCGATTTCCTTTTCCCGGTGATGACCTACGATCGCTACGGCGAGCAATATCGCTGGCA
>JBEKJO010000186.1:0-11248 GCA_050011195.1 Verrucomicrobiota bacterium
TGTCCTCAGCGCGCCGCCGCACGGACCCAATCACGGCCCGGCGCGCTGAGGACAGAAGCGCCCTGCCATCACGATATATGGACTTCCTAGTCATCGACGACGACAAGACGTTCCGGGACGCGACGTGCCTGCTCATCGACAGCGAGGGCCATTACGCGGAAACCGCCTGCTCGGGAGAGTTGGGCCTCACGGAGTTAAAGGAAGGGAAATTCGATTCGGTTCTTCTGGATCTTAATCTTGGGCCGGAAAAAGGCCTCGACATTCTGGAGCAGATTCACAAGCTCCAGCCCAACCTGCCGGTGATCATTTTCACCGCGCAGGGCAGCGTGAAAAACGCGGTCGAGGCCATGCGGCGCGGGGCGGTGGACTTTCTGGAGAAGCCGTTCACCCGCGAACAGTTTCACCTGGTGCTCGCCCGCGTGCAGCGCTTCCACCAACTCAACCAGAACATCGAGCGGCTCGAACGGGAAGTTAAGGACAGCAACGCTCAGAGTCCTGAGATTCTTTTGGACTCAAGCATGCCGCTCATGACCGAGGTGATGAACACCCTGCTGCGAGCGGCGAAAACCCCCGCCTCGATTCTGCTCCTGGGCGAAAGCGGCACCGGCAAGAGCGTGGTGGCCCGCGCCGTTCACCAGCAGAGCCATCTGGCGAATAGACCTTTTATCACCGTCACCTGTCCGAGTCTGTCCAAGGAACTGCTGGAAAGCGAACTGTTCGGCCACGTCAAAGGCGCGTACACCGGCGCCGTGCGTGACCGTCGGGGCAAAGTCGAAGCTGCCGCGGGCGGGACCCTCTTCCTCGACGAGATCGGCGACCTGCCGATGGAAATCCAGCCCAAGTTGCTTCGACTGCTTCAGGAACGCGAATACGAGCGGGTGGGCGAAAATGTCATCCGTCACGCCGAGGTGCGCGTCATCGCCGCCACCAGCCACGATCTTAAAAAGCGCGTCGCCGAGGGCGCCTTTCGCGAAGACCTCTATTTTCGGCTCAACGTTATCACGGCGGAAATGCCTCCGTTGCGGCAGCGCCAGGACGACCTCCTTCGCTTTGCCGACCATTACTTCAAGCATTTTGCCGCTCTCTGTGGGCGCCGTCTCGATGGGTTTTCCGAAGAGGCCTCTGCCGCTATCCGCGCCTACTCGTGGCCAGGAAACCTCCGCGAGTTGCGCAACGCCATCGAACGCGCGGTCATCATGGCCAAAGGAAGCAAGATTAACCTGGAAGACCTCCCCGCGGAACTGCGCGGCCAGACTGCTTCCGGAGCCAACGGCAACGGCGCTTCGCTGGAGATCGGTTCGTTAGTCTCCATGGAGCAATTGGAGGAAGCACACCTTCGCAAAGTCCTGGAACGAACCTCCAACCTGGCCGAAGCGGCCCAGGTCCTGGGGATTGATCAAGCCACGCTCTACCGGAAACGCAAAAAGATTGGATTGGAATAAGGGCTTTGCCACATGCAGGAGTTTGGCGCTGGTGACAACCAAAACGCACGGGCACTCCCTGGTTGCCTTGTGGAAACATGCCCCTGTTCGGCGGCCTGTTCGATTTTCCAGCGCCTTCGTAATTGACCGGTGGCCTGCTGGCTGCTCTTTGTCACCACGTTGCTCAGGCGCCCGCGGCAGTTCTCCAAAGCCATGGAACTGGCCATCATGGGTTATCACTTCCGCCGTGTGGCGAGTGATTTATCAGAAGAAAGCAAACCGAACCGTGTCACGTGTAGGACCTTGATTTAGAGAAACATGATGAAAACATTAGCTGGTTTGTGGATTGACCATCGAGAAGCCGTGATCGTGCTTGTCTCAGGCAAACGGCAGGAAACGAGGCGGATACAATCCTGTGTCGAAAAGCAACTTCGTCGCTCCGGTCGCTCGCCCTCCCAAGACCCGTTTGAGGCACAGATGGTCCCGGCCGATGATTCTCGCGAACGAGAATACACGGGCCATCTGGCGAATTACTACGACGAAGTCATTTCGTGCATTCGTCCGGCCAAGGCGATCCTGCTCTTTGGCCCCGGCGAGGCAAAGGGCGAGTTGAGGAAGCGCCTCGAGCGGGACAAACTCGATCTGCGCATCACCTGCTTCGAAACGACCGACAAGATGACGGAGCGCCAAATTTCGCAAAAAGTAAGGCGGCACTATTCGCCGGTGGACGCCGCCCGACCCCTTAGCAGAGGGAGCAGACGGTGAGCACGAGTTGAGGAACACATCTAAGCCACCCATCAACCTAGCCATTTCATTGTGAACGCTGCGTCCGGGAAAAGGCTCGATCTGGAAGCCTTGCTCAGCCGAGTGACTGAGCAGATGCACGTGCGCACCTTCTCCAATGAAGCGCCCTTGCGCGCGGAGGTGTTCAGCGTCGAACAACTGGTCCACCATGCCAAAGCCCTGGCTGAAAGCCACCCGGTCGTTAGGCAGCGGGGCTCCAACCGATTGCTCGCACGGCTGAGTGAAAATGAACAGATACTAAGAGCCTACAACCGCGCGACTCAGGCCGTGGACCAAACCCGGCGCGTCACCCATGCCGCCGAATGGTTGCTCGACAATTTCCACCTGATCGAAGAACAAATCCAGATGGCCCGCCGGCATTTGCCGCGGGGTTACAGCCGGGAACTGCCCCGCCTCGTGTCGGGTCCTTCCGCCGGGCTTCCGCGCGTCTATGACCTCGTGCTCGAATTGATTTCGCATGTGGATGCGCAGATGGATGCCGAATCGCTGCGCGCCTTCATCGCGGCTTACCAAACCGTATCGGCCTTGAAACTGGGCGAGTTGTGGGCCATTCCCATCATGCTCCGGCTGGCCTTGATTGAAAACCTGCGCCGGGTCACTACCCGCCTGATGATCGCCCGGCACGATCGCGACCTGGCTGACCTGTGGGTCGAGCGCTTGCAGGACATGGCGGAGAAGCATCCCGCTCACCTCGTCGTCGTGGTGGCCGACATGGCGCAGTCCACTCTGCCCTTGTCCAGCGCCTTCGTGGCGGAGTTCACTCAACGCTTGTCCCGCCAAAGCCCGGCGATGCGCCTGGCGCGGACCTGGCTTGAGCAGCGGCTCACGGACCAGGGACTCTCCATTGAGCAACTGGTCCAGCTTGATAGCCAGAACCAGGCCGCCGACCAGGTCTCCGTCAGTCACACCATCAACAGCCTGCGCTTTCTGGGCGCCTTGGACTGGCGCGACTTTGTCGAGGCCATGAGCCAGGTCGAGCAGACGCTGCGCCTCGACCCCGCCGGAGTTTACGGGAAAATGGATTTTTTCACCCGCGATCGCTACCGCCATTCGGTCGAGGCCATTTCCCGCCACAGCCAACTCCTGGAGCCGGAGGTGGCGCGAAAGGCCATCCAACTGGCCGAAGGCAGTGCCCGGGGAAAAGGAATTCAAGACCGGACCGCTCATGTGGGTTATTACCTGATCGACAAAGGGCTGGCGACGCTGGAACGCGCGGCAGAAATGCGCCAGCCCTGGCAAATAGCCATCGAACGGGGCATCCACCGCTTTCCTCTGGCCTTCTATGCGGGCGGAGTTTTGTCCCTCACGGCGTTGGGGACTCTCGGGTTAATCCAGCAAGCGCGGGCGCTCGAGGTGCAGGGCTGGAAGCTGCCTTTCTTCACACTCGTGTTCCTCCTTTGTTCCAGTCAACTCGCCGTCGCGTTGATGAATTGGCTCTCCACCTTTTTGGTCAAACCCCGCCTGCTGCCGCGCTTGGATTACTCCGCCGGCATCGCGCCCGAGTGCCGGACCATGGTGGTCGTGCCGACCCTGTTGACCAGTTCCAGCGCGGTCGCCCGGCTCGTCGAAAATCTGGAGATTCATTATCTGGCGAACCGGGACAAGCACCTTTATTTGGCTATGCTGACCGATTTTCAGGACGCGCCCGAGGAGATTCAACCGGGAGACACCTTGTTGCTTGCGCGCGCGCGCGCGGGGATAGAAATGCTCAATGCCAAATACCAGTCCGACCGGCCCAACATCTTTTTTCTGTTCCACCGGCCCCGTCGTTGGAACCAAGTCGAAGGCCTGTGGATGGGTTATGAGCGCAAGCGGGGCAAACTGACCGAGTTCAACGCCCTGCTCCGCGGCGGGTCCAGAGACTGTTTTTCCGAGCTGGTCGGCGACACCTCGATTCTGCCGGCCATCAAATTTGTCATCACCCTCGACACTGACACGCAGCTTTCTCGGGATGCCGCCCGCCAGCTCGTGGGAACGATCGCTCATCCGCTGAACCGGCCGCAGTTCGATCCGGTCAAGGGCGTGGTGACCGAAGGCTACAGCATCTTGCAGCCGCGCGTCGGCGTGAGCCTGCCGAGCGCATCCCGTTCCTGGTTTGCCAAACTGTTTGCCGGCGACGTCGGGATTGACCCTTACACGCGCGCGGTTTCGGACGTCTATCAGGATGTGTTCCAGGAGGGGTCATTTATTGGCAAGGGGATCTATGATGTGGACGCCTTTCAACAAGCCGTCGCCGGCCGCTTCCCGGAGAACGCGGTCCTCAGCCACGACTTGATCGAATCCTGCCATGCCCGCTCGGCGCTGGTCAGCGACGTCGAGTTGTACGAAGAATATCCTTCCCGTTACAACACCGACATCAATCGGCGGCACCGTTGGATTCGCGGCGATTGGCAAATCGCCCAGTGGCTGTTGCCCCGCGTCCCGGGACCGGATGCCCGGCGCATCGCCAATCCCCTTTCCGGCCTGTCGCAATGGAAGATCCTGGACAATCTTCGGCGGAGCCTGGTCCCCGCCGCCCTGCTGCTGCTGCTCTTGGGCAACTGGATGCTGCTCCCCGGCCTCGGCGCCACCGGCCCCCTGTTGGTCCTCACGATCATCACCCTGCCGGCGTGGTTGTCGGCGGCCGTCGAACTTTTCCGCAAGCCGCGGGAAGTGTCGTTTGTATTGCACCTGCGCGGGCTGGTCGGCTCGGCCGGCCGGCAGCTCGGCCAAGCCCTGCTCACCTTCGTGTTCCTGCCGTACGACGCTTTTATCAGCCTCGATGCCATCGGTCGCACGCTGGTGCGGTTGGTCTTTACCCGCAAACGGCTCTTGGAATGGCAAACCGCCAGCGAGGCCGAACGCGCCGCCCGCAGCGGTCCCGCAGGATTTTATGCGACCATGTGGATCGCGCCGGTCGTCGCCCTGGCCGGTGGGTCTTTTCTGGCCTTGCTGCAGCCCTCGCAGTGGCCGTTGGCCGCGCCGATCCTGGGCCTCTGGCTGGCCTCTCCTTGGATCGCCTGGCGCATCAGCCAGCCCATCGAGCCATCGGCGGTGCCGGAGTTAAAACCGAAGCAATCAGCCTTCCTGCGGCGAACGGCGCGTAAGACCTGGCGTTATTTTGAAACCTTCGTCGCGGCACAAGAACACTGGCTGCCGCCGGATAATTTCCAGGAAGAGCCCGTTCCAGTGCTGGCTTCACGCACCTCGCCCACCAACATGGGATTGGCCCTGCTGGCCAACCTGGCCGCGTGCGACTTCGGCTATCTGTCCGTTGGCCAGCTCCTGCGGCGCACTCACGATGCCCTGGGCGCCATGCAACGCCTCGAACGACACCGCGGCCATTTCTTCAATTGGTATGATACCCGAACCCTCAAACCCTTGCTGCCGCTGTATGTTTCCAGTGTGGACAGCGGCAACCTCGCGGCCCATCTGCTAACCCTGAGCCCCGGCCTGGCGGAATTAACGGCCCAGCCAATCCTCCCCCCTCAACTTTTCGCCGGCCTGGGCGACACGGTGGGAATTCTCCGCGAGCTGGCCGGCGGGAATTCTGAGTTGGAGCAGCTTGAGGCGGAACTGGCGCAACCGCCCTCCAGCCTCCGCGCAGCCTTTGATTTGCTGCAACGGGTGACCCAGCGGGCAACCCCCCTTGCCGCTGCCCTCGGAGACGGAGCCGGGGAGGAATTGAAATGGTGGACCCAGGCCCTGGAACGAAACTGCCGGGACCATTTGGAAGATTTGCTTTTCCTGGCGCCCTGGCTGACCTTGGCGCCCGACTCGGCAGGGCAGATGTCGGGGAAGCTCGCCCAACTCGGTCAGGCGCTCACTTTGCGCCAGGTGTCAGAATTGGATCAATCGCTCTGCCCATTGCTCGAAGCGGCGCGGCAAGCCCTCTCCCTGGAACCTGCCTCAGCCCGAAAGCCGGAGCAGGAAGCGTCGCTGGCGCAATGGTTGCGCTGCCTGCGGGAAGCCAGCCGTCGCGCCGGCCAGCGCATCCTCGTTCTGGAAACCTTGGCTCGGCAAAGCGCCGAGCTGGCCGAGATGGACTTCGGCTTTTTGTTCGATCCCGCGCGCGAGCTCTTCTCCATTGGCTTCAACGTCACCGAAAGCCGCCTTGACGCCAGCTTTTATGATCTGCTGGCGTCCGAGGCTCGTTTGTGCAGTTATCTCGTTATTGCCCTGGGACAAGTTTCGCAGGATCACTGGTTCTCGCTGGGCCGTGTGCTCGTCGCTTTGCGCGGCGACCTGGTGTTGGCTTCCTGGAGCGGGTCAATGTTCGAGTACTTAATGCCGCTGCTGGTCATGCCGAATTATGAAAACACCTTGCTGGATCAGACGTGCAAAGGGGCCGTCCGGCAGCAAATCAAATACGGCCAATTGCGCGGCGTTCCCTGGGGTGTTTCCGAATCAGGCTACAACCGGACCGACGTCCATCTGAATTACCAATACCGCGCCTTTGGCGTGCCGGGCCTCGGTTTGAAGCGGGGCCTGGCGGAGGACCTCGTGATTGCTCCTTATGCCACCGCGATGGCGCTGATGGTTGCGCCTCGGGAAGCCTGCGACAACCTCGAACAACTCGCCGCCGAAGGACGCCAAGGAGCTTACGGGTTTTACGAGGCGGTGGATTATACCCCTTCCCGTCTGCCTCATGGCCAGTCCAGCGTCACCATCCGCTCGTTCATGGCCCATCATCAAGGCATGAGCCTGCTCGCCCTGGCCTACCGGGTGCTGGACCGTCCCATGCAACGGCGCTTCCTGTCGTGCCCCTCTTTCAGAGCTGCCGACTTGCTCTTGCAAGAGCGCGTGCCCCAAACCACGGCCAAGGTGCTCTCCGAAGAGTATGAATTGGTTAAATCGCGGAAGTTTGCTGATGACGGCGAGGGCCTCCTGCGCGTTTTCACCAATCCCAACCTGCACGCGCCGGAAGTCCATCTGTTATCCAACGGCCGCTATCATGTCGTGGTCAGCAGCGCGGGCGGCGGCTACAGCCGCTGGCGGGAACTCGCCGTCACCCGCTGGCGCGAGGATGCCACGCGCGATAGCTGGGGCACTTTTATCTACTTGCGCGATCTGGCCACGGGGGAATTCTGGTCCGCCGCCCATCAGCCTTGCCGGCGCGCCACCAAACGCTGCGAAGCCATCTTCACTCAAGCCCGTGCCGAGTTTCGCCAGTACCATGCCGGCCTGGAAAGCCACACCGAGATCAGCGTCTCGCCCGAAGACGATGTCGAGTTGCGCCGCGTGACCCTCACCAACCATTCCCACGCCCAGCGCGTCATCGAATTGACCACTTATGCCGAAGTCGTGCTCGCGCTTCCCGCGGCGGACGCTTCCCATCCCGCCTTCAGCAATCTGTTCGTGCAAACCGAGTTCTTGCGCCCGCGCCCAGCCGTGCTTTGCACCCGGCGCCCCCGCTCCGAAGGGGAAAAACCGCCCTGGCTCTTGAACTTCATGGTGGGTCAGGGCGGCCAGCAGGGCGAAGTCTCTTGCGAAACCGACCGCGGCAGGTTCATCGGGCGAGGCCGGACCCTCGCCGAACCCGCCGCTCTGCAGAGCATCTCCCCGCTGTCCAACACCACCGGTTCGGTTCTGGATCCCATCACCTCGTTGCGGCGCACCGTCACCTTGGCGCCCCACGAAACCGCCCGCATCGATCTGGTCATGGGCATGGCAAAAAGCCGGGACGCGGCACTGGCGCTCGTGGAAAAATACTACAACCCGCGCATGGCCGACCGGGCCTTGGACCTCGCCTGGACCCACAGCCAAGTCACCCTGCGCCACCTCAATGCTTCCGAAGCCGACGCCCAAGTCTATGCCCGGCTGGCGGGTCCCTTGATTTACGCCAATCCGGCCCGGCGTGCCGCTCCCAGTGTGTTGCTCAATAACCGGCGCGGCCAAAGCGGACTTTGGGGCTATGGCATCTCCGGTGACGCTCCGATCGCCCTGCTCCGCATCAGCGACCCCGCCAGAATCGATCTCGTCCAGCAACTCCTCCAGGCCCACTCCTATTGGCGCATGAAAGGATTGCCGGTTGACCTGGTGATTCTCAACGAAGATGTATCTGTGTATCGCCAGCCCTTACAGGACCAAATCTTCAGTCTGATTGCCTCAGGCATCGAAGTCCAAATGCTCGACAAGCCGGGCGGCATCTTTGTCCGGCGCCTGGAACAGGTCTCCAGTGAAGACCGGGTGCTGCTCCAATCCGTCGCGCGCCTGGTCCTGGCGGATGAAAACGGAACGTTGACCGAACAACTGGAACGACCCGGTCTGCCTGAGCCAATCATCCCTTTGCTCGTGCCTGCCCGCTCCCCGGCACGCGATTTGCCCAAGCCGCTCTCGCAGCCGGAATTGATCTTTTATAATGGACTGGGCGGTTTTGCCCCCGACGGACGTGAATATATCATTACGTTGGCAGCGGACCAGGTCACTCCCGCCCCCTGGGTGAACGTGCTGGCCAACCCCTATTTCGGCACGGTCGTCTCGGAGAGCGGCAGCGCCTACACCTGGGTAGAAAACTGCCACGAGTTTCGCCTGACGCCCTGGAACAATGATCCCGTCACCGACCCCACCGGTGAAGCTTTCTACGTCCGGGATGAGCAGACCGGTCAATTCTGGTCCCCCACCCCGCTGCCCGCGCGCGGCCCAACCCCCTACGTCATCCGTCACGGCTTCGGTTATTCCGTGTTCGAACACACCGAGAACGGCATCGCCTCCGAGTTGACCGTTTATGTGGCCATGGACGCGCCTGTGAAGTTCGCGGTCCTCAAGCTGCGCAACCTCTCGGGACGACCACGTCTTCTGTCCGTCACCGGCTACTGGGAATGGGTGCTGGGAGAATTGCGCCACAAAACCTTGCTGCACGTGCAGACCGAGGTGGACCCCAAAACCGGCGCCCTGCTGGCACGCAATCCTTTCAATACCGAGTTCGCCGAACGCATCGCCTTCGTGGACGTGGGGGATCCCAGGCAAACCTTAACGGGGGATCGGAGGGAGTTCCTCGGCCGGAACGGGAGTCTGTCCAATCCGGCGGCCCTCAAGCGGACGCGGCTCTCAGGAAAAACAGGAGCGGGGTTGGACCCTTGCGGCGCGGTGCAAGTGACTCTTGATTTGCCCGCCGGGCAGCAACGGGAAACCAGCTTCCGCCTCGGGGTGGGGCGGACCGTCGCTGAAGTGCAAACCCTCATCCGCCGCTACCGCCCCCCCGAGGCCAGCCGTCGCGCCCTCGAAGGAGTCTCGCAATATTGGAATCGGACGCTCGGCGCAGTGCGGGTCGAAACCCCCGATCCCTCCGTTAATGTGCTGGCCAACGGCTGGCTGTTGTATCAGACCTTGAGCGGCCGCCTGTGGGCGCGCACCGGATTCTACCAATCCGGCGGAGCCTTCGGCTTCCGCGACCAATTGCAGGATGTGATGGCGTTGGTCCATGCCGAGCCGGCCCTCACCCGCGAGCATCTCTTGCGCGCCGCCGCTCATCAATTCCGTGAAGGCGACGTGCAGCATTGGTGGCACCCCCCCGCCGGTCGCGGCGTCCGCACCCATTGCTCCGATGACTATCTGTGGCTGGCTTACGCCACCTGCCGCTACGTCGCGTGCGTGGCCGACACCGGCGTGCTCGACGAGTCCATTCCCTTTCTCGAAGGCCGTCCCCTCAAGCCGGAGGAGGATTCATACTATGATTTGCCCGATCGCTCCGAAACGTCGGCCACGCTCTATCAACATTGCGTCCGCGCCATCGAACACGCCCTCAAACTCGGCCCACACGGCCTGCCGCTCATGGGTGGCGGCGACTGGAACGACGGGATGAATCTGGTGGGCAAAGATGGGCGCGGCGAAAGTGTCTGGCTGGCTTTCTTCCTCTACGACGTGCTGACCCAATTTGCCGAATTGGCGCGCGGACGCAACGACACTGCCTTTGCCGAGCATTGCCTCGCCCAAGCCCATCAATTGGAACAAAACCTGGAACAACAAGCCTGGGACGGCCAATGGTATCGACGCGCGTACTTCGACAACGGAGAACCCCTTGGCTCTCGCACCAATCCGGAATGTCAGATCGATTCTCTGCCGCAAAGCTGGTCGGTCATCAGCGGCGCCGGTAATCCCCAGCGCGCCCGCCAAGCCATGCAGGCCGTGGACGAACGCCTCATCCGCCGCGACGCCGGGCTGATCCAGCTATTCGATCCCCCTTTCGATCAGTCCTCCCTCAATCCGGGTTACATCAAAGGCTATTTCCCCGGCGTGCGCGAAAATGGCGGCCAATACACTCATGGCGCCATTTGGTCCGCCATGGCCTTTGCGCTGATGGGCGATACCGACCGGGCCTGGGACCTGTTCGCCCTCCTCAATCCCGTCCACCATAGTGCCACTCCCGACCAGATCCGAACCTACAAAGTTGAACCCTACGTCGTGGCTGCCGACGTCTATGCCGTCGCGCCCCACACTGGCCGTGGCGGTTGGACTTGGTACACCGGTTCCGCCGGTTGGATGTATCGGCTCCTGCTCGAAACCCTGCTCGGCGTGAATCTGGAAGGCAATCAACTGCGCCTGACACCCAGCCTTCCTGGGACGTGGAGCGCGTTCACCCTCCACTACCGCTATCGGCAAACCCCTTACCACATTCGCATCACCAGGCTCCCGGGCGCCCCTCCTGGTGGCAGCCGACTATTCCTCGACGGCCAGCCGCTCGCTGGTAATATCATCTCCTTGCTGGACGACCACCGTGATCATTCTGTGGAAATGCAAGTCAGTTAGGATAGTGTTATCCATTAAATCAGTTAACCTGGGAACTCCCCTCTGGAGGTTTGCAAATTGACCCAGTCCCGATTCGTTTTCGTTCGCTTTGGTGCGAGATTGCAGTCAAACAGAAGTCACAAAACGCGCTGATACCAAGCAAATTAGCAAGATGAGAACGAAATCCGATCAGGTTTCGAATCCCTTCGCTCGCTCCATGTTTTCCTGAGGAAAACGCATACCCCCTCAGTTTTTGCTACGGTTTTGCTACAAAATTTCCGGGGTGCCACTGCGCTTGCCCTTCACCTGACGCACCC
>JBEKJO010000187.1:0-12581 GCA_050011195.1 Verrucomicrobiota bacterium
TCGCCGAGGTAGAAGATTTCATGGCGTTTCGATTCACCCTTGCCGGTGATGCAGTCCATCTGGTCATAGCCGTCCAGATGATTCTTGTAGGTGCGGTCGCCGAGGGTCACGCCCTTGAGCAACTGTTCGTTGATGTTCGGGTTGCCGGCGGCATCCAGGAACGTGGGCATCCAGTCCAGGCCCGAGAAAATTCCGTTTTGAGTGGAATCCGCCGGGACGTGGCCGGGCCACCAGAGGATGGCCGGACAACGGAAGCCGCCTTCCATGACAGTTCCCTTGGCCATGGCAAACGGCGTCTGACCACCATCAGGCCAGGTGAATTGTTCCGTGCCGTTGTCGGAGGTGAACATGACAATGGTGTTGTCATCAATGCCCTTGTCCTTGAGATACTTCATCATGGCACCGACTTCGTCATCCAGTTCGGCCATGCCGGCTTCCTGTTCGGTCCAGCCGTTCTTGGAATTGCGCATGGCTTCATATTTCGGCGAGAGATGCGTCGTGACATGCATCCGGGTCGGATTGAGCCACATGAAGAACGGCTGCTTGGCGGCGATGGCCTTGTCCATGAACGTCTCGGAAGCGGCGATAAAATCCCAGTCGCACGTCTCCATGTTGTATTTGATGCCGGGCATGGGATGCGGCGGCAACGGGCCGGCGTCTTCGATCTTCTGTTTACCAACCTTGCCCCAGCGCGGCATCTCCGTGGTGTCGTCCGTGTCGGTCGCCCAGGAGTGGACCATGTTGCGCGGGCCGAAGACGTTCAACAACTCCTGCGGATACGCGGGATGGAACGGGTCTTCCATCGCGTCCAAGTGATACAGGTAGCCGAAGAATTCATCGAAGCCGTGGAGCGTGGGCAGGAACTCGTTGAGGTCGCCCAGATGGTTCTTGCCGAACTGGCCCGTGGCATAGCCTTGCGCCTTGAGCGCGGTGGCCAGCGTGCAGGCCTGTGCCGGCATGCCGATTTTGGCACCTGCCTGGCCGACGGTGGTCATGCCGGTGCGGATGGGCAACTCGCCGGTGATGAACGCGGCGCGGCCCGCCGTGCAACTCGCCTCGCCGTAGTAGTCCGTGAACTTCATGCCCTGCTTGGCGAGCTTGTCGAGGTTCGGTGTTTTGCCGGCCATCATGCCCATGTTATAGGCGCCGATGTTGAACCAGCCGATGTCGTCGCCCATGATGACGACGATGTTGGGTTTCTTGTCCGCCGCCCGGGCCGTTCCGCCGGCGCCTACCAGCGCCGTCGAAGCGGTCAGCACGGTCAGACCGTATTTTAACAGGTCATTTCGTTTCATTTGTTTGTTGTGTTGTCTTTGTTTTGTTTTCTCTGTCCGTGGCGCCGGTTGACTGAGTCAGCGACGGCCAAATCTGGGGGGAGTGGAGTATTGGAGTATTGGAGTAATGCGTTGATGGAGCCTTCCGGTCGTTCACATCCGCCTCCGCGGTTGAAGGGGTTGCTTGCGCAGGTCTGCGACGATGCGCTCCACCTCGGGGATGGCGTGCGCGAAATATTGCTTGAAGCCGCCGCAGAGATAATTCAAGCCCGGCTCGCCCTCCGGCGTGCGGATAATCCGGTTCTTCGGGCATTCTCCCCAGCAGTCGGTGAGATACGGGCATTGGCGGCAATAGGCCGGCAGGGTTTCGTTTTTGGCATAGCCGAATTTCACCTGGGTGCGGGAAAAGGCCTGGGAGTCGAGCGCGCTGTCCTTGATGTTGCCGAGGCGATATTCCGGATAGACGTAGTGGTCGCAGGAATAGACCCCGCCGTCATGTTCGATGGCCAGGCCCTTGCCGCAAAACTCGCCGTAAATGCAGAGCTGCGAACCCCGGCCCATGTGTTGTGACACCAGCGTTTCGAAGTGGTTCACCAGGATTTTGCCCAGGTCGTTCCGGCGCCATTCGTCAAACGTTTTGCACAGGAAGTAGCCCCAGTCTTCGGGGTTCACCGACCAGTCGGTCACGATGGAGTTCGGATGGCCGGGCCGGGCCTCGGGCTCGCCGTCCCGGGGCAAGGCGTCGTTGTTCCACTTGTGCGGCGCCGTTTTCTCGAAGCCCTTGTATTCCACGATGGGAATGAACTGCATGTAGGTGGACCCGACTTCCCCCCGGAGAAAGCGGTAAACGTCCAGCGGCTTGCGGGCATTGTGCCGGTTGACGCAGGTCAGCGTGTTGAACGGAACGCCGAAGCGCTGGAAGAGCTTGACCGTGCCGAAGACCTTGTCAAACGTGGGCCTGCCGCCTTTCGTCACCCGGTACTGGTCATGGAGTTCCCGGGGACCATCAATGCTCAGCCCCACCAGGAATCGGTTTTCCTTGAGGAACGCGCACCATTCCTCATTGATGAGCGTGCCATTGGTCTGGAGATCATTCTCGATTCTCTGGAACGGCTTGGCGTATTTCTTCTCGAAGGCCACGACCTTGCGGAAGAACTCCAGCCCCAGCAACGTCGGCTCGCCGCCCTGCCAGGAGAACACCACTTCCGGCCCGGTCACACCGGCGATGTATTGCTGGATGAATTTCTCCAGCGTCTCGTCGGACATCCGGCCCACGCCGGGACCGTTGGGCAGAGTCTCCTTGCTCAGGTAGAAGCAGTATTTGCAGTCGAGGTTGCAGGTGGAACCGCCGGGCTTGACCATGACATGGAACCGCTTCCGCGCCTGGCTGCCGACTAGCGAGGGCGCGTCGTATTTGTCCACCGGGTGGCCAGCGGCTGGCGGTGGCACCCTCACCCCGCCAACCTTGAAGCCGGCGGGCATGGGTGGTGGCTGGATTCCGGTGGCATTCATTTTGCCGCACTGTCCTTTCCCGCCGCCGGTCCCCCATCCTTGACGCAGCGGAAGCCAAGGTGATTGCTGCCGGTGTCCACGTCCCCTTTGCCGCGTGTGCCCATCATGTAACGGGTGCAATACTGGTCGGTGCAAAGAAACGAGCCGCCGCGATGCACCCGCTGGGGCTGGTCATCGCCGGGACTGTAGCTGGCGGGCGGGCCTTGGGGATTGCGCGCCACCGCGCCGCCGCCGGCCAGCTTGAGCCGGGCGTAAGTGTCGGGCCGATACCAATCACTGCACCATTGCCAGACGTTGCCGGCCATGTCGTAGAGGCCGTAGCCGTTCGGGGGAAATTGTCCGACCGGCGCGATGCCCGCGAAGCCGTCCTCGCCCGTGTCCTTCACCGGAAACTGCCCTTGGTAGATGTTCGCCATCCATTTGCCGCCGGGCTTCAACTCGTCGCCCCACGCATACGTTTTGCCGGAGAGTCCGCCGCGCGCGGCGAATTCCCATTCCGCTTCCGTCGGCAGCCGCTTGCCGGCCCACTTTGCGTAGGTCGCCGCGTCGGCGTAGGCAACCTGCACCACCGGGTATTGTCCCTTGCCCTTCAAGTCGCTGTCGGGTCCGGTGGGATGCCGCCAGTTCGCGCCATGCACATAGCGCCACCATTGAAAATGATCATTGAGCGGCACGGGTTCCTTCGTGGGCGTGAAGACCGTGGAACCGGCCACCAGGTTTTCCGGCGGCGCGGTGGGAAACTGCTCCTTGGTGGGCGCGATCTCCGCGATGGTCTTGTAGCCGGTGGCTCTGACGAACTTATCAAACTCGTCGTTGGTGACATCCGTTTTATCCATCCAGAAGCCGTCCACATAAACCCGGTGGATCGGCTGCGAGTCTTTCACCGAGCTCATCGTGGCGGTCGTGCAATGACCTTCGCTTGGCGTCAGGCATCCCATCGAGAATTCGCCGCCGGGAATCCACACCATGCCCTCGGGCGCGGGACCGGGCGCGGGAGCCTGGTTGGGAATGGTCGGTGCGAAGGCCGCGGCCGTGGGCTGGGCCGCCATCGGTTGCGCCGCCGCCGGCTGCGTTCCACCCCAGCACAAAGTGAGAGCGGCCATCACCGCCGCTGCCAGACCGGAAGTCTGCGCTGCTCCAGTGGCGGCTCCCCCGCGCTGGGTATGGTGGCAAAGTGCGTTCACGGTTTCTCGACGCTGATGGCCACGGCCTCGGTGGCGCGGAACACGACTTCGTCTCCCACCGCGTGCTTCGTCATATCCACGTCCGGGCGAACCTTGAAAGTGTGGCTGGTGCCGTCCGGAAACAGGAGGGTGGCTTTCCGGTGTTTCAAATCAATGGCTTTGACCTTGGCGGTGACCTCCTCGGTATTCGCCATCAGGGCGCCGGGTTTGTCGCCCAAGGGAGCCAGCGCGATTGCCGCGGCGGCGCCATCGCCCGACGATTCCCCCGGATTGCGCACGAATACCATGAGCTGCTCCGTCACGGTGGCTTTGACCTGATCGCCCACTTCAATCTGCGCGAAGTTGGCCACCTCCGGCCCGCACTTGACGGTGGACTTGGTGCCGTCCGGGGTGACCAGCGTCACTTTGCGGGTGGCCTTATCAATGCCGGTCACCGTGGCGGTTTCCTTATAGGTTTCGATCCTGACGCCGCCCGCCACGCCGGGCTCAACAGCGGTATAGCCGGCGTGCTCGCCTTTGGGTTCGGTCGAGCAGGAAGTGAGAGACAGAAGTGCCGCCGGCAACAGGGCCAGCACAGTGAGTTTAGGTGTGATTGGTTTCATATCAGTTATCGGTTAACAGTTATTGGTTATTGGTTATCAGTGATCGGTTCGTTTATTTCGGGAAGAGGAAGGTGATGGCAAACCGGAGACCCCAGTCCGGTCCCCCGCTGGGCTTCTCGGCGTAATACTTCACGCCGAGTGCAAACTGGACGGGTTGCTTGCCGAGCTTGAGCAACTGGCTCACCATCACGTTGATTGGCACGGTCCACTGGCTGTGCGACCAGTCATAGGTGGATTCGGTGTTCAGCCCGAACGTCGTGAAGGTCTTCGTCGTGTAGGAAACGAACGGCTGAAGGAAAGTGGCGTTCACCTGGCCGCCGCTGCCATCGCTGGCGTCTCCGGCAGAGGACGCGGTGTAGCGGCCGGCGTCCGCATAGGACCAAAGGTGGTTGGCCAGTAGGCCGTAAGTCCAGCCGTTCTTCTGTTGCAGCGCCAGCGCCGTCGGCCCGGCGCCCCATTTGCCGAAGCCGAGCGCTCGGTCCGTAGCCGTGGGCCAAAGGGCCACCGGTCCCGCCGCCAGAATCCACCCGCCGACGGGCGCCTTGGGCGAGAAAAAGAAACTCTGCACGACATCGCCCAGGCCGGACTTGTCGCTGCCGCCTTTGACCGGCGATTCGGCGTAGATGACCGGCACGATGGTCCGGGTGATGAGGTTCCAATCATCGCTCAGGGAGAACGGAATGACCGGCTGGATGTTCGCCGTGTAACGCATGGCGTCGGCCGGGCCAATGCCGAAGTCCCAGTTGTTCTGAACCGGCACGCTGATGAGGCTCGCGACGGGGTTCGCGAGTTTCTTGGCCAGTTCGGCGGCGGCAGCTTTGTCGTCTGTCGCGGCTTCCTGCGCGCGCAGCGTGGTGGTAACCGCCAGCAAGCCGGCGAGCGCGAGGAGGATGAGCTTGGGTTTCATGGTTCTTTTTCTCAGGACGCGAGGGTGTCCGACGGGTGCGCGATGGCAGCGCCGATGGCATCCAGCAACGCCTGGTCATCCACCGGCTTGCGCAGGTAGGCCGAGACCCCGCCCGCCAGCGCGCGCGCGCGGGTTTCGTCGGCGTCATGCCCGGTGATGACCACGACCGGCAGCCGGATGCCTGCTTCGATAAGCCGCGCTTGAACGGTGAAGCCGTTGACTCGCGGCATGTGCAGGTCCAGGACAACGCAGTCCGGTTGATGGGATTTCAGGGAATCGAGGAACTCGGCCCCGGAGGGGAACGTTTCCACGTCGAGGTCGGTCGAACGCAGCAGGCGCCGCAGGGCGATGCGCACGGGTTCCTCGTCATCCACGACTGCAATCAAGGGCCGGGTTTTGCTCACAGCCGTGAAAAGTAGCCGGTGAGGCGGCTGGGGGATATTGGACCTTAGGCCAATAGGGGAGCAGGTGATCACTGAATACTGAATACTGATCAGTAGCCAGTGACCAGTGGCGTACGGACTGGTTACCGAGATTACTGATTACTGACCACTTCTTCTGACCCCCGCCCGCTCCGCCAACCGCACGAGTTCCGCCACCGATTGCACCTTCATTTTCTCCATCACCCGTGCCCGGTGGACTTTGATGGTCTTCTCGACGGTGCCGAGGTCGGCGGCGGTTTGCTTGTTGAGTTGGCCCGCGATGACGTGCTCCATGACTTCGCGTTCGCGTGGCGTGAGCGTGGCCAAGCGTTGATGGATCTCGTCCAGTTCGGCCTTGGCCTGCCGCGCGACGCGGTCTTTCGCAATGCCGGCGTGAACGGCTTTGAGCAGGTCCTCGTCGTTCACCGGTTTGGTGAGGAAATCCAGAGCGCCCCGTTTCATGGCCTGCACGCTCATGGGAATGTCGCCCTGGCCAGTGAGAAAAATGATCGGAATCGCGCTGCCTTTCTGCGCCAGAGCCGCCTGGAGTTCCAAGCCATTCAAGCCGGGCATCGCGACGTCGAGCACGAGACAGCCGGGGGCATGAGGGTCGTGTTGTTCAAGGAACTCCTGGGGCGAACCAAATGAGGCCACATTCAGCCGGGTCGAGCGCAGCAGGCGCGAAAGGCCCTTCAGCACGCCTGGCTCGTCGTCCACTACGAAAACTGTCGGCTCGGGGTTGTTCACGGCTTTGTTTCGGCGCCTGCGGGCAGGGTGAAATGGAAGGTAGCGCCCCGTTTCGGATTGTTAGTGGCCCGTAGCTTCCCGCCGTGAGCGGTAATGATCGAGCGGCAAACCGACAAACCCAGTCCCATGCCATGCGCTTTGGTGCTGAAGAATGGCTCGAAGATTGTCTCCAGCTTGTCGGGCGCCAAGCCGACACCCCGGTCGGCCACTGAAACACAAACGCCCTCCCCCTCGGCCGGCGCGGTGCGGATGATGAGTTTCCGTCCACCCGCCGGGCTGCCGGCCATCGCGTCGCAGGCGTTCATCACCAGGTTAATCAGCACCTGCTGGAGTTGCACGCGGTCGCCGTGGACGACCGGCAGGTCCGGGGCGAGTTCTGTTTGCGCGGTGAAGCCTTGATTCACCAGGTCGCTGCGGACGAGTTGGAGCACTTCCTGGACGACTTCGTTCACGGCGAGCGGCAGGTTCTGAATCTCGCCCTTCTTGAGCAGGAGCCGCAGGCGATGGATGACCTCGCCCGCGCGTTTGTCTTCGGCGACAATGTCCGCCAGGATGTCGCGCACCTCGCTTAAATCCGGCGAGTCGTGCGCCAGGAAGCGCTGCGCCGCCTGCGCGTTGCTAAGGATGGCGGTGAGGGGCTGGTTCAACTCGTGGGCGAGCGAGCCGGCGAGTTCGCCGAGCATGTTCACGCGCGAAAGATGGGCCAATTGGTTGCGCTGTTGCGCGGTCTCCAGTTCTGACTGCTTGCGGTCGGTGATGTCAATGGACGCGCCCAGCATCCGGGCCGGCTTCCCGCGCGGGGCCGGGTGTTTCCGGCCCCGGGCCGCGATCCAGCGCACGGTGCCGTCCGGCAACATTATGCGGTATTCGCTCGCGTAATCGGCCCCGGTCTCCACCGCGTGACGCACCGCGGACGCAACCCGCTCGCGGTCGTCGGGATGGATTCGCTGAGTGAGCTTCTCAAACGTAACCGCTTCCCCCGGCTCGAATCCGAACAGGCGGAGCCACCGCTCCGAGCCCCAGACCTGGTTGGTCGCGAGGGTCCACATCCAAATGCCAAAGCCCGCCGCCTCCGCCGCCAGGGTCATCCGCGCTTCGCTCTCGCGGAGGTCGTCGGATAATTGCGCGGCGCGGAGTGTCTCGCGGCTCATCTCGAAGCCCATCGCCACGACGATGCCCAGGAAGAAGAAACTCTCCGTGAGCGGCAAGTCCACCAGCCGCCAGAGCACCAGGACGGCCTGCGCCATTCCTGTCAGCGCGAAGAACGCAATGCTCCCACCCGTGAGCACCGCCTGTCGCCGATCGCCGCGGCGCCACACGGTGATCGTGGCATCCACGGTGAAAATCACCAGCAATAACAAACTCAACTGGCCGACGATCATGCACGGATTCGACACCCCGACGCCAAGCGAGGCAGATTCGCCGAGGAACGGGACGTGCCGCAGACGGGTGACCTCACGGTAATTGAGATTCTGGCCCACCAGGAAATTCAGCAGCAGCGCTAAGGACCGCAGGGCAAAGACGCTCCAAGCCAGCCAGCGCCGCCCAGCGTGCAGGTGAAGCCGGACGAAGCCGGCCAGCGACACGACGACCACCCAGGTCGGAACTTGCAGCCAGCGCAGCGCGGTGGCGAATTGGGCGGGGGTCACCGCCCGGATCATCCAGAGTTCACATCCCGCGTAAACGGCGACA
Source organism: Verrucomicrobiota bacterium (assembly GCA_050011195.1). GTDB lineage: Bacteria > Verrucomicrobiota > Verrucomicrobiia > Limisphaerales > UBA8199 > PALSA-1440. Next base: position 8,341 of record JBEKJO010000187.1, read on the forward strand.
CCCGTCGCGGTCAGGGTAAAGAGCAGGTCGGCCCACATCGTGCGCCGGTGGCACCAGACCAGGAATTGGATCGCCGCCAGCGTGAGGCACGCGGCCGCGGTCATGGACCAGAGGATGGTGACCCAGCTCATTTACGGGAAGCGTTCAGTGACCAGTGATCGGTAAGCCGCGAGCAGTGAACTATGATCAGTGACCGGGGGTGAGGCGCATGGTTCGGCAATCCGGCCAGCAGCGGCCCTGCGCTGTCACGAATCCAGTGGAGACGCTGCCCCACGCGCTGGAGATTCCAATCGGCCATTTTCGGTGGCGAGACTAGCAAAGGCCAGCCACCGCTGCCAAGCCAGGAAATTGAAGCAGCGGCAGTCTGGCGACCACCTGGAAGATCAAAGGCCAGGACGGTGCGGCGAAAAAACTGTGACTCAACCCGGGTACAGGGCATACAGCGCCTGGCGGCCCACTGGTGCTGCGCAAGCATTCGGGGCTCTAAAACGCGGCGCGCGATTTCGCAGCAAGTCGCCTTGTTTCTCCGCAGAATGAGCTGCAAGCCAATCGGCAGAAGCCGTCGAGTTCTCCACCTTTCGCCGAGGGCCGTGCTGAATATCAGCCGTTTCAGGTCGGGCTGGTCGCAGGAACTTGCGCCGGTGGACTCTCCAGTTGCTGCCTTTGCGTGGGATGATCAGCCAGAACGGAGCTCGCCTGGGACGCGGTGCTAACCCTCCCCAGATCCTTCATCAGGAGATCGGCTTGGGTTAAGTCGAAACCCCGGGCAATCCGGATGATTTGATTTGCGGTCGGTTCGGCTCCTTCGAGGAGTGCTGTGAGGCACTGGGAGTTGAGGCCGCAACGCTTCGACAGGGTTGCCGCGGAACGCGCGGCTTGATGCACCAAGTGCTGAAGGTTTGTTCTGAAATGGCAAGTGACCTGCAGGCACGGTCGAGCGGGATTCACAAGATCAGCCAAATTCAGTCCCACCGCCTTTGCGATTCTCGTCAGGACCTTGTGGCAGGCGCGCTTGGTCTTGCCATTAAAGTACCGCATTGCGACCTGGGCGGAAACCTCTGCCTTAAGCGCAATCTCATTCGGGCTTAAACCCTGCTCCCAGCACAGACTACGTAGATTGCGTGACAACACCGCTGGATCCACCTTGGGTTTAGCTGGGAATAGGTGCGAAACGTCCTCGGAAACGAGTTGCCGTACGGATATTCGCTCCGCCCTGGCGATCTTGTGGGCTCGGTCTGGAGAAATATCCCCACGTTCCAGGAGGTGGTTAACGCTGCTGCATCCCATCGTCAGCCGATTTGCGTATGTCAAAAGACTGCATCCGTGGTGGGCCAGGATCGATTTCAAATTCGCAATGACTTTACCTGGATCTACGATGACATTGTTACGAGCGGGATTCAATAATTCCGCTTCGCTCACCTGCAAGGCTTGCGCAATACGAGAGAGCGCCGGCGGAGCAAGGCTGCGTTCCTCCTTCGCGTATTTGTATATGTCCTGCTGGCAGATTCCGGACAGGCGCGCGAGTTTCAGAAGCGTGAGATTCTGCTCGAACAATAGACTCTTCAAGTTCCGGGCGATCACCCCGCTATCAAGCCCGGCATCTTGATCCTCCCCCGACTCCAAATCCTGCTTTGCAGCAGGTGGCTGATCGTGTGCAGTTGCCTCTTGCGCAGGCAGATTCATCGCAGTCAGTGTTCCGTCGCGTGGTTGACGCGCCTCCGCAAGCTCCAAGTCAACCGTCAGGAGATCCTCGATGCCAACAGAAAAGAAGTTGCTGAAAACGGGAATCATGGTGGCTTGGGCGTTCCCGTACATGAAAGCCCGCGATATTGTGGTCCTGGGAAAACCGGTGGCAACCGCGACATCGCTGTAATAAACACCTTTTTTCTTGAGTAGATAGCGCAGGTTCTTTTTGAGCAAACTTGGGCTGGGTCGCCGACGCAGCGGTTTGGCACTGGGCGAATACATCGGCAGTGTTGGCTGCCTCAAGCCAGGCAATCGGGAAATTACGTCGTAGTGCCCAAGATCGATCTCGGATTCGAGCCATAGGATGTACGCGGATAACAACTCTCGAGTGGCCTCCGAGAACCTGCCAATCAAGTACTGCGATACTTCGTCAGAGGGCTGGTTAAGTTTCGTGACGAGTGAAGGCAGATCGGTGATTTCACCTGGTGATAAGATCGAAGCACCGTTATTGTTCATAGGCACCGCTGTCTAAACATGTTTGACGCCGTTGTTGACGCCACCCCCCTCTCATTGGCGGGTAAAAGACGGCGAGGACGATGGTATGCCCATACATATTCCAGAGCGCAAAAGTGGAAAACTGAGGCGGATTCGCTGGATTCTCGCGGCAGTATTGGTGTTGTGTGTCCATACCTATTTCGCTCAGCGTGGTATATCAGCTTTAACATCAGTTCCAGTCTAAGTTGCTGTTCATCAATGGTTTACAGGACTTGTTGACGCCACCTATTGACGCCCCATGCTCTTTGTCGTTGGGGCAATGCATTTCGGGTGGGGATCCTTGTTGGTCGCCGGTTGGGCTGATCGGCGGCGGATCGACCTGCGTGGGGCTCTTCAAGTCTTCGCGGACGGCGGGATTGAGCTCCGGGCGCAGAGTGATAATGCCTTTCTTTCTGATGAAGTACCTCTTTTCTGGCGGCAGTTGACTGGGGCTAAGCCAGTTTATGGTTTCGTGGGCAGCAAAGCTGCTGTGCCCCATGGCTTTTAGAACTGCCGGGACGTCTTTGACACGCACCCCTGCGGGCCTATCGAGCAGGTATTTTCGCAGAAGGTCCGCTCGGCATTGAGGACGTTTCGGCGCCGGGTTCGCCTCAGACTCCCCGAGGACAGAAAGGGCCTTCACTACCCGACCCCTTCTTCTTGTAACCGTTGGATTCATTGGCAACAGGGGCAGCGAGCCGTCATTCAGGGAATGCCGGGCCTGACCAAGGAACCCAAACTGAACCAATTGAGGTTCCGCAACCTGTTCGCCATGTCCGCACTTGGACCCGCAACGCGATGCTGCACATATATCCATTTTAGTGCGCTCCAACGAAAAATGGGTCGCCTGGCTTGAAATCGATGTTGGTAACGGGGTAGCCATTGGCAATTGCTCCCCAAACCACAGCCCGCCTGGTGCCAGGGACCGAGTCGTCGGCAAAAGCTATGTTGGATCACGAGGCGACGCCGCAATCATCCGTCAGAGAAAGGTGGATGACCGTCTGGCTGCCTATCGCCCTCGGGGGGTTCTTGTAAGAGAACCAACCTTCCGTCCCTGCCAATAGACTCTACATGGAAACGAAAAGGGCCATCGAGGTTACCGAGGGCCGTGGGGCCAGAAGATACTTACGCTGGTTTGCGCACTGCGTTGAGGAGCAGCTCAATCCGCTGTTTTAGGGCCTCCTCCTCTGACTGGGTCCTGGCGGACACGGAGTAGACCTTCCCTTCGTATTTCACGCGAAGGCAGTTAGTGCCCTTGACGTGATAAAACCGCGGGAACGACACTCGGGGCCCCACACGTGTTTTGTTAGCGGAAGCGCGGGCTCCGGTCATCCACAGTTGGTCGAATGTAGGTTCTTTCATACCCCATTATAATACGTCGGGGCGTTTAGCACGTCTTTGGGGCAGGTTGGAGGAAACCCGGGGATGGATGACCCAACTGGCTGCTTTCGCCATTTTGGCCAGACACGTTTAAGCAGTCCGAGATCCCAACCGGGCAAGCAGCTTAAGATCGCGCGAAAACAGCGATCCAGTCCGGCGGGATCCTGACAGGCGAGCATTCGGCCGGCACGCGAGCCAGTTCGAATCCAGACAGCACAAGCTGCGCAAGGCTGAACAGCGGACCATGCCGTTCGTCGTGCGCGGAGTCGTGCCGCAATGCCCGCGCATGAATTTGAAAGGATTCCTTACGCTGGCGGCCAGCTGCTGGGTTGCAACCCTTGTCAGCCCGCCAGCGTGAACAGCCGCCGCCGCAGTTCGGGCCAACGATGCCAGATTTCGAATTCCTCTTTTCGCGTCAATGGGTGCCAGATGTTTGGCTGAAGCGCCAAATTCAACATGAACCGGAGGTCATCCCACATGGTCATGTGCCCGGTCTTGCTGCCGACTTCATGCGCGAAAGCAACACAAAGGACCCCCTGCTCGAACGCGAGGCTGGTGATCATGAAAGGTCCCATTTCCCTGTCCGCCAGGTGCAGCGGCAACTGTTGCACCCACCGGGAAGGGAGGTCCTCCAATCCGTG
>JBEKJO010000188.1:0-11120 GCA_050011195.1 Verrucomicrobiota bacterium
GCGCATAGAGTCCGTATTGCGTGTGCAGGCGCTCATCGGGGTAGGCGTTCCACAGACCTCGCGTGCAGGCGTGTTTGCGCCAGATCCACCGACGCAGCCGGTTGCGGCTGTAGCGGTTCATGCCGCTCAAGCACGGGTCAGCTTTGAGGAGGCGAGCACGGTGTTCGGCGACCCGATGTCGTTGACGGTCCCTGATCCGGCGCATTCCGAGGCGGAAGACCGGTTTATCATCATGGGACGTTCCCACCAACGGAAATTACTGGTTGTCGTACATACCGAGCGGGGCGATAATATTCGGGTGGTTAGCGCGCGGCGCGCCAGCCGAAAAGAACGCAAGATTTATGAAGAAAGCAGTTGGCAAAGCAGCGGACCCGGACCTGTGGGCGGAGTATGATTTCGCCGGAGGCGTGCGGGGCAAATACGCCCGCCGCTTTGCGCAAGGCGCCAACGTGGTCGTGTTAGAGCCGGACGTGGCCAAGGCCTTTCCCAGCTCTGAAATCGTGAACCGCTCTTTGCGCGCGCTGGCCGCCCTGCTCCGGCAGCAGCGCAAAGCCCTTGCCTCGAAGTAGCGCGGGCGTCTCGCCTGCTTTTGGCGGCCGACTATGAGCAAGACGGCATTGTTGTTTGCAGGACAAGGCGCCCAGGCGGTGGGCATGGGCAAAGAACTGGCGGAGAGTTCTCCCACCGCCAGGGCCTGGTTCGACCGCGCCAATGCGGCCCTCGGCTATGACCTGGCCTCGATTTGCTTCAGCGGCCCGGAGGCGGAGCTGACGAAGACGGAGCACGCGCAACCGGGCATCTTCCTGGTGAGCTGGGCCGCCTTCGAGTTGCTTAAGGAGCGCGCGCCCGCATTGAGCTTCCAGGCCACGGCGGGCTTGTCGCTGGGGGAATTCACGGCCCTCACAGCAGCGGGGGCGATGAGTTTTGAGGAGGGATTGAAGGTGGTGCGCCAGCGCGGGCGGTTCATGCAGGAAGCGTGCGCGGCCACGCAGGGCGGCATGGCGGCCATTATTGGCCTGGGAGAAGCGGCCACGCGCGAGGTCTGCGCGGAAGCAGGGGTGGCGCTGGCGAACCTGAACTGCCCCGGTCAACTGGTGATTTCCGGCGCCAATGACAAACTGGCGCCGGCCTGCGCGCTGGCCAAGGCCAAGGGCGCCATCCGCGCGCTGCCGCTGCCCGTCGCCGGGGCGTATCATTCGCCGCTGATGGCCGGCGCCCAGCCCAAACTCGAGGCCGAGTTGGCGCGCGTGACCCTCGCGCCGCCGGCGGTGCCGGTGATCGCGAATGTGACGGCGCAACCGCACGACGGCCCCGACACGATTCGCGCGCGGCTGGTCGAGCAGGTGACCTCATCGGTGCGCTGGGAGGAATCCATGCGTTACCTGATCGGGCAAGGGTTCACGCGTTTCATCGAGCTGGGGCCGGGCAAGGCCCTGAGCGGCTTCATGAAGCGCATTGACAAGACCGCGCAGATCCTCAACGTCGAGGACCTGGCGACCTTGGAAGCGACGGCCAAAGCGCTGGCGAGTCAGGGCGGACTCAAACCGTAGCGGCCGACGCGGCAGTCGGCGCTGATTTCTGTGGCTGCGGAAAAGCGCGCCGACTGCCGTCGGCGGGTACAATTCTGTGGGTCCGCCCTGTTGGCGGCCCGAGCCTGCAAAACGCGAATTGACAAGGGCCGGGAGATAGCGGACAAGAGGCGGGATTGATGAACGAATTAGCCAATCAGGTGGCGGTAGTGACGGGCGCCGGGCGCGGCATCGGGCAGGCCATCGCCTTGAAGCTCGCTGCCGCCGGGGCAGACGTTGCCTGCGTGGACTTGAAGCTGGAGTTCTGCGCCGAGACGGTGCAGAAGGCCCAGGGGCTGGGGCGTAGGGCCTGGCCCTTCGCCGCGAACGTCGCCGACGCCGCCAGCGTGGCGGCGGCGGCGGAGCAGATTCTGGCCGCCACCGGCAAAGTGGACATCCTGGTCAACAACGCCGGCATCACCAAGGACGGTTTGATCATGCGCATGAGCGAGGCGGACTGGGACGCCGTGCTGGACATCAATCTGAAGGGCACCTTCCTCTTTACCAAGGCGTTTGCGCGCAGCTTCCTCAAGCAGCACTCGGGGCGCATCGTCAACATTGCCTCGGTGATCGGCCTGATCGGCAACGCGGGGCAGTGCAATTACGGGGCCAGCAAGGCGGGGGTGATTGGCTTTACCAAGTCGGCGGCCCGGGAGCTGGCCAGCCGGGGCATTACGGTGAACGCGATTGCCCCGGGGTTCATCGAGACGGCCATGACGGCGAAGATCAGCGCGGAGGCGCGCGAGGCGCTCTTGAAGCAGATTCCGCTGGGCAGCCTGGGCCAGCCGGACGACGTGGCCAGCGCCGTCCTGTTCCTCGCCAGCCCGGCGGCGCGCTATATCACCGGCCAGGCGCTGCCCGTCGATGGGGGCATGGCCATGTAACTTTTTTTGATTCCGGGCTTGACGCCTTCCGAATCGTGGCATAGACACACTGAAAAAATTAGAACCGGAGCAAACCATGGCTGAGAAAACAATTGAGCAAAGAGTCAAAGACATCATCGTCGAACAGTTGGGCGTGAACGCCGACCAGGTCACGTCCGACGCCAAGTTCATTGAAGACCTGGGGGCGGATTCGCTGGACACCGTGGAATTGGTCATGGCGCTGGAGGAAGAATTCGGCCATGAGATTCCCGACGAGCAGGCGGAGAAGCTCCAGAGCGTGGGCGATGTGATCAAATACATCGAAGACCTGCAGCAAAAGTAACTGTGAGTTGAACACTTCCGGGGCGGCTTGGACTGGTGGTATCAGCTTAAGCTGCCCCGTTTGATTTTATGGCCAGCAACTGGACCGAACGCCGAGTCGTCATTACCGGCTTGGGAGCGGTGACGCCACTGGGGCATCAGGTCGATGCCTTCTGGGCCAACCTGATCGGCGGCCAGTGCGGCATCACCAAGATCACCCGCTTTGATCCCTCAAAGTTCGACTGCCGGATTGCCGCGGAAGTCAAGGGTTTTGACCCCGCCCCGGCCTTTCCGACTCCCAAGGAAATCCGGCGCACCGACCGGTTCTCGCAGTTCGGCATCCATGCCGCCTCCCAGGCCCTCCGCGATTCGGGTCTGGACCTGCACCGCGCCAATCGCGACGAAATCGGCGTGTTCATCGGCTCGGGAATTGGCGGGCTGCAGACGGTCTCCGAGCAATGCCAGGTCCTGCTCGAACGCGGCCCGGACCGGTTGTCGGCCTTCATGATTCCTATGCTCATCTCGAACATGGCGTCGGGCCTTTTCTCGATGTATCACAAGCTGCGGGGGCCAAACTTCGCGACCTGCTCGGCCTGTGCCACTTCCAACCACGCCCTGGGCGAGGCCTGGCGAACCATCAAGATGGGCGATGCGCAGGTCATCTTCGCTGGCGGCGCCGAGGCCACCATCGTCCCCATCGGCATCGGCGGCTTCTGCGCTATGAAAGCCCTCAGCACCCGTAACGACGATCCCCGGCACGCCTCGCGGCCGTTCGACAAAGAACGCGATGGATTTGTGATGGGCGAAGGCGCCGGCGTGCTGGTGCTCGAAGAGTTGGAACATGCGAAGAAGCGCGGCGCGAGAATCTATTGTGAGGTCGTCGGCTACGGCAACACCGCCGATGCCAATCACGTGACCGCGCCGGCCCCGGGAGGCGAAGGCGCCGCCCGCTGCATGAAAATGGCGCTGCGCCACGCCAACCTCAACCCCGAGGACATCTCTTACATCAATGCGCACGGCACCTCGACGCCCCAGGGCGACATCGCGGAAACCCTGGCCATAAAAACCGTCTTCGGGCATCACGCCCGCAAACTGGCCGTCAGCTCCACCAAAGGCGCGACCGGCCACATGCTGGGCGCGGCGGGCGCAGTCGAGATGATTGTCTGCGCCAAGGCCATTGAAACCGGGATCGTGCCCCCGACGATTAGCTATCAGGTCCCCGATCCGGAGTGCGATCTGGATTACGTCCCCAACACCGCCCGCCCGATGGCCGTTACGGCCATCCTCAACAATTCCTTCGGCTTCGGCGGCCACAACGCCAGCATCCTGGCCAGGAAGTTTCTGGGCTGAACATCGCCTTCGAGCGCGTGTTCGCCAATTTCAACCGGTGAACTTCCTTTCCCTCATCGAGGCCAAACGGGACGGGCAGACGCTCGACGCGGCCCAGATCAAAGAAACCATCGCCGCCTACACCGCCGGCCAAATCCCGGATTACCAGATGGCCGCGTTTCTCATGGCCGTCTATTTCCGCGGCTTGACCCGGGCGGAAACCCGCGCGCTCATGCTGGCCATGCGCGACTCCGGCGACGTGTTGCGTTTTCCCGATGACCCGCGCCCATTGGTCGATAAACATTCCACGGGCGGCGTGGGGGACAAAGTCTCGCTGCCGCTGGCCCCCCTGCTCGCGTGCCTCGGTTTTCGCGTACCGATGATCTCCGGCCGCGGCCTCGGCCTTACGGGCGGCACGCTCGACAAGCTCGATTCCATTCCCGGCTTCCAGAGCCTGCTCCTGACCGACCGCATCACCGAGATCGTGCAAACCGTCGGCTGCGTCATCTGCGGTCAGACCGCGCGCATGGTCCCCGCCGACAAAGCACTTTACGCCTTGCGCGACGTGACGGCGACCGTGCCGTCAATTCCGCTCATCGTTGCCTCCATCCTGTCCAAGAAGCTCGCCGAGAGCCTCGACGCCCTGGTGCTGGATGTGAAATTCGGCGTGGCCGCGTTCATGCCCACGCTGGAGAAGGCGCGCGAGCTGGCCCAAACGCTCGTGACCCTGGGCAACGAATGCGGCGTCAAGACCCGCGCGCTGCTCACGAACATGCACACCCCGCTGGGCCGCTCCGCCGGCAACTGGCTCGAAGTCAAGGAATCGGTGGCCTGTCTTGATCCTAAATCGGGAGGGCGAGCGTCCCCGCGAGCCCAAACCTCTCCAGAAGATGGGGCTCGCGGGGACGCTCGCCCTCCCGAACAAGAACACGTCCCTACCGATTTGAAGGAACTGGTGCTCGCCTGCGCCGCACATCTGCTCGTCCAAACCGGCAAAGCCAAAACGCCCGACGCCGCGCGCCAGCAGGCCGAGAACTGCCTGGCCTCCGGCAAGCCGCGCGAGAAATGGGACGAGATGCTGGCGGCCCAGGGCGCCGATCTGGCCGCCTTCAACCGGAAGCTCGCGCTGGACCACACCGCGCAGGTCGTGGTCGAGTTGAAAGCGCCGACATCGGGCTTTGTCTCGCGCTGCGACGCGCGCATTCTCGGCGAGGCGATTCGCGACTTGGGTGGGGGCCGGTTCACCAAAGAGTCGGGCATCAACTATGATGTCGGGGTGGATGCCCTCGCCAAACCCGGTGAAGCCATCCAGGCCGGAGACGTGCTGGCGCGCGTCCACGCCGCCGACCACGCGCAGGCCAACGCCGCGTGCGCCCGGCTAAAGACTGCCTTCGGCATTTCCGCGCAGCCCCCCGCCGCACAGCCGCTTATCGCAGAGGTCATCGAGCTGCCGAAGTAGGACCCGCCAGAATCCCGCGCATGAACTTGCAATTGGCCTGGTGGCTTTCGAGCATCGGCTTGCCCGGCGGAACGGCGCCTTCGATTTGCAGCCAGCCGTGGTAGCCGATGTCGTCCAGCGCAGCTCGCACTTTGTGGAAATCCACCTTGCCCTGGCCGAGCAACGCGCCGTTTTCCTTGCAGTGGAACTCGCAGATGCGTTTGCCCAGCTTGCGAATCTCTTTGTAGATGTCGTAGCCCCGGTCGTTCGAGTTGCACACGTCGTAATAGACCTGCACCGACTTGGACCCGACCCGCTCCAGAATCTCGAGGTGTTGCTCGGCGCTCAGCCAGCTTTCGAGGCCGAGAATGACGCCGGCCTTCTCCGCTTTCGGCGCGACCCCCTTGAGCCGGCGCACGACTTCATCCACCCCCGCCTTATCGTCGAGCAAATCGTCCTTGCTGAAAAAGGCGAGCAGGACCACGCGCACGCCGAACACTTTGCAGACGTCAATGCTGTCGCTCACCCACTGCACGGTGCGCGGGTCGCTCTTATAGGGGATGTTGTTCAGCTCGCCGATGGCCAGGGAGGAGACTTCCAAACCGGTCTTCTTCGCCGCGTCTTTGTATTGCTGCTGCACTTGCGGCTGGCGCAGGTGCAGGTCGTCCGCCACGGTGCCGAGGCTCACCATCACGCCGTCGAGGCCGATTTGTTTGGCCACGTCAAACGCCTCCGGGTCGCCCATCTTCTCGATGGACCAATCGCACGCGCCGAGCCGGAAGCGGCGCTTGTCCGGCGCCGCGAATAACGGGGCGCAGTTGGCCGCGAGGGTCAGCCAGGCCGTTGCCTGGACCGACTGCCGCATCATTTCCCGGCGGGAAAGTTTAATCCGGTCGTCTTGCCTGGCGGCTGTTCTCATAATCTTCGTGTTGAAGCCCAGGCTAAGAGTTTGCAGGCTATTCGGCAATCTCTTTGAGAATCTTCTCCGCGGCGGCGCGCGGGTCTTCGGCGGCGCAAATCGGGCGGCCAATCACCAGCCAGTTGGCGCCCAGAGCCAGCGCCTCGCGCGGAGTGAGCGTTCGCTTCTGGTCGTCGGCGGAAGCAGTTTGGGGACGGATGCCGGGTATGACCAGTTGCGTGCTGGCAGGCAGCATTTGCCGCAATTCGGCCACTTCCCGCGCCGAACAGACCAGGCCCCGCAGCCCCGCCTGGTTGGCCATATTGGCCAAGCGCCGCACCTGGCGGCTGACGTTGGGATCGAGGCCAATTTGACTGAGAGCGCCGCTATCCAAGCTGGTCAAGACCGTCACGGCGAGCACGAGCGGGGGCGCGTGACCCAGTTGCCAGGCGCTTTCCTGGGCGACCTGCTCGGCGGCCTTGAGCATCTCCATCCCGCCGCTCGCATGCACGGTCAGCATCTGGACATCAAGTTGCACCGCCGCGGCCACGGCTTTGGCCACAGTGTTGGGAATGTCGTGAAACTTGAGGTCCAGAAACACCGGCGCACCCAGCCCGCGAATCCGCCGCACAATGTCCGGGCCCGCGCCCGTGAACAGTTCGCTGCCCACTTTGAACCCGCTGGAAACCGGGGCGAGCTGCTCGACCAGCTTCAGCGCCGCTTCGGCAGTCGGCACATCCAAGGCAACAATGATAGGGTTCCGCATGAGCGAAGGGTAGTGGAAATGCGCCAACGCAACAAGCCGAGACTGCAATTTTGACTTCCCCCAAACCATCCTCTAGCTTCGTCCCCCATGAACATAATTCGCCACACCGACGCCAGCTTCTCCAAGCAATTGCGCGCGCTGGCCGCCGCCTCCAGCCTGTTCGACCCGGTCATCGAGCAGCGGACGCGGGCCATCCTCGATGAAGTGCGGGTGCGCGGCGATCGGGCGTTGCTGGAGCTGACGGAGCGGTTCGACGGTGCCAGGCTGAGCGCCGGGCAACTGCCCGTCACCCGGGCCGAACTGGTGACCGCTTCGCTCAAAGCCGACGAATCACTGCGCGCGGCAGTGGCCGAGGCGGAAAAGAACATCGCGGCGTTTGCCCGGAAGTCCCGGCGCAAGGATTGGCGCATGCGCAACTCGCACGGTGCCGTCGTTGGGGAGAAGTTTGATCCCTTCCAGCGAGTCGGCATCTACATTCCCGGCGGCACGGCTCCGCTCGTCTCCACCGCGCTCATGACGGTCGTGCTGGCGAAAGTGGCGGGCTGTCCCGAGATCGTCGTCTGCACGCCCTGCGGCAAGGACGGCAGCATTAACCCCGCAGTGCTGTTCGCGGCCCGCGCGGCGGGCGCGACGGAGCTCTATCGCGTCGGCGGCGCCCAGGCAATTGCGGCGATGGCTTACGGCACGGGTACGATCCCCCGCGTGCAGAAAATCTTCGGCCCCGGCAATGCCTACGTGGTGACGGCCAAGCGCCTGGTGGTCGGCCACGTGGCGATTGACCTGCTCCCCGGCCCCAGCGAATTGCTGGTGCTGGCCGACGACACGGCCAATCCCAAGTTCGTGGCGGCGGATATGCTTGCGCAAGCCGAGCACGGCACCGGGCACGAACGGGTATGGCTGGTAACAACGTCGGGCAAGTTGCTCACGGCAGTCGAAAGGGAAATCGCGCGGCAACAGACCAAGCTGGCGCGGCGGGAACTCATCCAGCAGGTCTTCGACCGCAACGGCTGGCTTATCCAAGTCAGGACGCTCGATGAAGCAGTGGCGCTGGCGAACCAGCTCGCCCCGGAGCATTGTGAGGTAATGACGCGCAAGGCCGGCAACTTGAGCCGCAGGATTCTCACGGCGGGTGCCATCTTCCTCGGCCCATACTCGCCGACGGTGCTGGGCGATTATGTGGCCGGACCAAGTCACACCTTGCCGACGGGCGGCGCGGGCGCCTCCTTTGCCGGCCTGACCATTGATCAATTCCAGCGGCGCTCCAGCGTAGTGGAATACAACCGCGCCTCGCTCAGGAAAGCGCTGCCAGCCGTGAGGAAATTTGCCGAGCTTGAAGGCCTGAGCGCGCATGGGAAGAGTGCCGAGGCTCGCTGGCCGTGATTTGAGGGGAGGACGCAGGGATGAGACTGCCAAATGCGGAGAGAGCCTTCGTGCCGCCCAGGAAGATCACACATTACCTCCTCTCGACTGGACATCGCGACGGCCAGCACAAGGCTGCCTTCTTCCGGAGTTTCGGATTCAAACTGGAGTCCTGGAACTTACTCGCCTCCGCCTTGTTAAGCCATGCCCGCACCCATGAGGTGACCGAGGTTGTCTCCACACCGTTCGGGCAGAACTACGTCGTGGAAGGTTCGCTGTCCGCCCCCGATGGTCGTCAGCCGAGAGTGCGCGTTGTCTGGTTTATTGCAAATCACGAGGAAACCGCTACATTAGCTACAGCGTATCCATTGGCTTTTTGACGCAATGATCAAAGAACTCGACAGTGTGGTATTGACGACCGACTTGCCGGAGCATCGCTTGGCTAAGGGTGACATCGGCACCGTCGTGCTTGTGCATGAAGGCGGCAAGGGCTGCACAGTGGAGTTTATGACGCTAACAGGGGACACCGTCGCTGTTGTCACACTGCTCGCCGACCAGGTTCGTCAGACCGCAAAGGACGAAATCGCTCACGCCCGTCCCGTGGCAGTCGCATAAGCCGCCCCGCGGCGGCTTTCTTCAGCCCACCGTGAATCGATGTCCACTCGCTTCAGGCAAAACTGGACTTGCCGACCGTTTTTTCCTGACAATGCCTCCGATGCCCTTGCACCATCCGCCACTGCTGATCCGCCCCCTCGTGCGGGCCTTGCACCCTTATGTCCCCGGCGAACAGCCCAAGATCAAGGGCTTGATCAAGCTCAACACCAACGAGAACCCCTATCCGCCCTCGCCCAGCGTCTTGGCGGCGACCCGGGCCGCGGTGGATGGGCGGCTGCGGCTTTATCCCAATCCCACGGCCCAACTGTTGCGCGAAAAGCTGGCTCGGCTGCACGGTTGCCGGCCCGAGAACATTATCGTGGGCAACGGGTCGGATGAGCTGCTGGCCCTGGCCGTGCGGACGTTCGTGGAGCCAATAGTGGGACAGTCGTCTCGCCTGCCCCTGAACCTCCCCCCAGAGAGCTGCCGACGGTTCCCCCTCTCCCCTTCCGAAGGGGAGAGGGCCGGGGAGAGGGGTCCGTCTCTGCCTCGGGGTTCAGGGCCGCAAAGCGCGTCAAGTTGTCGGGGGGTTCTCTCCCGGGCAACCACCTCGCCCGTCCCCCAGCGCAGCAAATCCCTTGTCCAATTCTTCACCCCCAGCTATTCCCTTTACCCGGTGCTGGCCGACATCCACGGCGCAGCACGCCACGCCGTACCGCTCAGTTCCGACTTCACCCTCCCCTCCCTTGCGGAGCTAAAGCGCGCGCGGCAATGGGACTTCCGGGCGGCCCTGACCTTCGTGACCACGCCCAACGCACCCAGCGGTCGCGGCTACCGCACCGCGCAGTTGGAAGAGCTCTGCCGCGCTCAGAACGGCGTCGTGGTTCTGGACGAGGCCTACGTGGATTTCGCCCGCGACAACGCTATGCCGCTCGCGCTGAAATACCCGCACGTCCTGGTCGCGCGGACGTTCTCGAAGGCCTATTCGCTTTGCTTCCAGCGGATCGGCTATTGCGTCGGCCACCCCGAACTCATCGCCGCGCTCCACAAAATCCGCGACAGCTACAACGTCAACGGCCTGGGCCAAGTCGCAGCGCTGGCGACGCTGGACGACCTGCCCCGCTACCGGGCGACCTTCCGCAGAATCATCGCCACCCGCGAGCAGCTTAGCCGCGCGCTTGACGCCCTCGGCTTCCGGGTCTTTCCCAGCCAGACCAATTTCATCCTGGTGCGCCCGCCGAAATTCTCCGCCCGGACCTGGCTCCGGAAGCTGCGCGACCGAAAAATCCTGGTGCGGTGGTTTAGTGACCCGTTAGTCCGGGACTACCTGCGCATCACCATTGGCACGCCGGCAGAGGCGGCGGCACTGGTGAAGGCCGCAAAGGCAATTCTGCGGGCGAGGCCCAAATAGTCCGTTACTGAGTTCGTTTCGGAATTTGGGCATCGTACTACTATCTGTGAGAGTTTGCGCAGCCCGCGCAAACTCCTTGGCCTCGTGTAACCTACTCAACCCATTTAACTCTTTTGGCTGCGGCTTTGCCGCGCTGGGGACTTGGGATTTCGGCATTTAACCGGCGTGCAGTTCACGGGCAATCCTGTCAACCTTTGAGACACTCCGTCCACCGACCGGGAGCGGCAGCGCAGAGACGTTAACCCGGAATTCTCATACCTCGCACAAACCGCCGACAGGGCGTAGCCGCCGACGGCAGTCGGCGCCATCTTTCGCGGCTGAGAATCAGCGCCGAATGCCGGCGGCGGCTGTACGTTATGAAGCTTCCCGATCAAGGCCTCTGGCCTTCTCCGCCTTTCCCGGTTTCAGGCACCCTTTGTGCTGCCAAAAGGGCGTGTACCTGGAATACTATGGCCTGACGGAGCCGCCGTTCGACATCACGCCGAACCCGCGGTTCCTGTTCTACAGCGCCAAACACCGGGAAGCGTTCAATCACCTCCTCTACGGCATTCGTGAGCGCAAGGGCTTTGTCCA
>JBEKJO010000189.1:0-11102 GCA_050011195.1 Verrucomicrobiota bacterium
GTTGACCCGGCCATCCGCGAGATGGCCCGCCGCCTTTTCGGATTCCGCAACTTTAACCCTCTCGCGTCCAGCCGGGAGTTGGTAGGGATTCTGGAAAGGGCGGTCGCGCGCCGGGCCAAGGCACAAAAGGCTCGCGCGAGAGAGGAGCCGTATTGGATTCGGGGCAAGGTCGGCTACCTGCGGGTGGTGTTCTACGGGGTCGGCTCCCGGCAGTATGCGCGCAATTATGTGGTGCCCCGGGACCCGCGCACGCGGCATCAGGAGCGAGCGCGGGGGCGGATGGGAGCGGTGTCGGCGGCGTGGGGGAGGCGGCTCAGTGCCGAGCAACGGGGGGCGTGGAATGCGGCCGCCGCCCAAGAGTTGAGCCGCCGGCGGCCGCAGGCGGGGCTGACGGGGCAGACGCTGTTTGTGAGGCATAACAGCGTATTGGAGCTGGCGGGGCGGGAGTGGGCGCTGTGGCCGCCGGGGCGGGTGGTTTTTGGGGAGAACCCGGTTCAGGGGCTGAGGGTGGGGCAAGGAAATCCGAAACCCGAAACCCGAAACCCGAAAGCAGGAAGACGAAAGCCGAATGGGGTTGAAAGCCGAAATCCGAATGGGGATGAGGGGTGGCGGGTGGAGTTGGAAGTGGCGGGGCCGGTGGAGCACGACATATTGATCTTTGGGGAGAAGGCGGCGCCGGCGGGGCGGACGCGGCCGCGGCACCCGGTTTATTTGGGGGTGGTGGCGGCGGGGACGGGGGGTGGCGTGTGGGATATAACGGATTGGTATGTGGGGCGGTTGGGGGCGCCGGGGGCGGGCCAGCGGGTGTTTATTTGCGCGCAGCAGCAGCGGGACGGGTGGCGGGACGGAGGGAAGGTGTTGAGCGATGTTGTGTTGGCGCGAGTTGAGGCGGAGGGCCGAGGGGTAAAGGAAGAAGGCAGAAGGCAGAAGGCAGAAGGCAGAACAGCGGCGAGGGGGTGCCGGACAGGGATGAGGCGGGTGAGGATAGAGTATGGAGCGTATGTGGACGGTGTGGCTCCCATGTGCATGCGAAAAAGGGCTGAAAGGGCGGCTCTCGGACAATCCCGTTACTCGAGGGCGGGAGGGGGAGGCGCTGGAGGGGGACAAGGCGGTGTTTTTTGGGGCCGAACGGGGCGAAGAAGGGGGTGGCGGGGAAGTTAGGGGCGTTGACGAGGTGGAACCGGGCAAAAGTTGGGCGGTGAACGCAGTTGGCTGAGGCTGCGGGGCGGTGAGGTGTGCCCCAGCGCGGCGACAAGCGGCGCGGTGTCAGGCAGCACCACACAGTGCCGGCCCGGCAATGGTGGTGCTTCGTTGTTTTCGGTGGATTGAAACAGGCGAAAGCTCCGTTAAGAGCGCCAGGTCTATAGCAGAGACCGTCCTTTACCGCAGGGCTGGCTCATAAAGGCCCGAAAGGCCGCTGAAGCGGTTGAACCTCCCCCCACGGCCCCCGTTCACCTCGCTGAAGCGAGGTGTTAATGAGAAAGTTCCCTCTTCATGAGCCAGCCGTGGGGGTCCGCCTTTTCCTTTGCTTTTTCCCTTTGCCCTCAAGCTAGTTTGGAATACCCTGTGCGCCGGTGGTGCCGCGCATCCGCGTTTCCGAGCCATGCCGGCCATCACCGCAGCACTGGTCCGCCGACAGAAACGCATGAGGATCTGTTTACAGGCAACGCAGCACACGTTGACGCGGAGAAGCGCCTGCAAGCCGAGACCGGCGCCGAGCTGGACGCCCTGTTCAAACCCGCCTGGGACATCATACGCAAGGACAAGGGGCGGAGAGGAAAGGCTGAAGGCTAAAGGCTAAAACGCAATGCCGCGCTTTACGAACAACTGCGCGGGCAGTTCGCACCATGAAAAAGCGCAACAAATCGTCCATGACGCAAGAGGCGATGCAAGCCCTGACGGACGCGGTCGCCAAGGCGGTGGAGGATCACCGCCGGCGCGGCATCCCGTTGGCAGTTTGGCGCAATGGCCGGGCGGTTTCGATTCCCGCCTCGGAAGCCGGCGCCCTGCGCGAAACCCCACCCCACTACCAGACCAAGTCTCATGGCGGGAAATCCTAAGGCGGCGTCGGCAGCCCCGACAATGGCCGTGTCTCCTGGCGCCCTGCTTCCCGGCCGTCCTCGACCGCGCCTTTAAAGGAGAATTGTGATATGGCAGGAGTAAAGAAAAGAGCGTTTCCGCTGGCGGAAGTATATCGGTTGCTCGAATCCGGCCCGGTCGTGCTGGTCACGACGGCCCGCGCGGGACGGGCGAACATCATGCCGATGTCGTGGCATACCATGATGGAATTTGTGCCGCCGCTGGTGGGCTGCGTCATCAGCGACCAGGATTACACGTTCGGAGTGTTGCGGGCGACCGGGGAATGCGTGCTCAACGTGCCCACGGTGCGGTTGGCGGAACAGGTGGTGGGTTGCGGAAACACTTCCGGACGACGGGTGGACAAGTTCAAGGCGTTTGGCCTCACGCCGGTGGCCGCGGCGATCGTCAAGGCCCCGCTCATTGCCGAGTGCTATGCCAATCTGGAGTGCAAGGTCATTGATCGAAGGCTGGCGACCCAATACAACTTCTTTGTGCTGGAGGTGGTCAAAGCGTGGATTGATCCGCGCCAGAAACATCCGCGGACGATGCATCATCGGGGGGAAGGCGAGTTCCTGGTTGCGGGCCGGACAATCAAGCTGCCTTCGCCAATCACTTCCCGCCTCACAAAGTGAAACGCCTGCACGCCGAGACCGCCGCCGAGCTTTTAGCCTTCAGCCTTTAGCCGTTTCAAGCTATGCCAAAGAAGAAAAAGATCAACCTCGACACCCCGAAACGAGGCAAATGCGGAACGAAGGTCTATCAAGGCGGCCCCCATGGCCAGTTTTGCTACGGTTGCTTCGTCTCCGCCACCCCCCGCACACCCCTTCAGGTCCGTGGGCGTGACCTATGGCGCGCCGTCAGCGCCAGTTGGAAAACGCTGCCTCCAGCCCAGCAGGCCGTTTGGATCGCCGTCGCCGCGTTCCATACTCCGCGCGCCGGCTCCAAAGTCTTCCTCCAGGCCAACAACATCATTGATGGTTGGGAAGATGAGCCTGTCCAGTTTACGGCCACTGTCCCTCCCTAATCCTTGCGCCTTTGCCTCTTTGGTGTCTTTGCGTTAACTCCGGTTCTTAGGGTGATCAGCGCGCTTGCCCGGCGGCGGCCTTTTCATCGGCCAAACGCTGCCGATCCAAGACCCATTCGGCCAGGCGATCGTAGTAATGGCGCACGTCAGGCTGGTCTGACTTGGACAGGCGCAGCAGCGTGCCGCCGCCTTCGTAGTAGGCCATGGAGCCGGAGGATTTGACGCCGTTGGTCTCGAAGGCTTCGAGATAGGCCTCAAAGCGCGGGGCGAAGGTTTGGGGTTTGCTGATCAGGCGTTCATCCAGCTCCATTTCCAGGCCCAGGCCGTGCTGCCGCGCAAACTCACAGGCCTCTCGCAGCCGCGAATCAGGCAGTTCGGGATGGAAGAAATGATTCGGCTGCTGCCAGGCGACGTCGAAGCCGTGCTGCTTCCACTCCGCGGCGCCGCGCGCCTGCCAATAGGGAATCCAGAAGAACTGCTGGCCGCGCTGGTGGATTTGTTGCGCGATCAGCGGCAGGAACCGGGGATTTGAATTCAATGTGCGTTCCGGCACGAAGTAGAAGCCCGCCAGGGTGAGGTGGCTGGGCGCCAGCTCCCGCCATTTCTTGAGCGCGTGGTCTATTTGCCACTCGCCAGCGGCCACACGATCGGCGGGAAGCGAGAAACTCAATTTGCGCCCGTCGAGTTCGCCCCAATTGGTGGCCCCTTCAATCGGTTCGGGCAGGGTGAGCACCACTTGCCGCGCACGGAGCGGGGGGCCAATTCGCTTTTTCGTTTCGGCGCAGGTTTGCTCCAAAGCGGCCAGGCCCTGGCCCGGCTCGAAATTCCTGGCCAGCAAATCCTGCCAATCCTGTTTGTCGGCAGGGGGGAGATTCAGGCCCTCCTCGAAGGCGTGCTGCTTGCCGGTCACGTACTCGATGAACAGGAAGCCGTCGAACAGCCACTTTTCTTTGTGATCGCGCGGATCAACGGCGCTGACGTAAGGCGCAAATTCCCCGGGAGCCCAGGCCGAGCGCTGCGTGCCGCCTTGATAGATCAATACCATGTCGGTCGTGTTCGGCGGAGTTCTTCGCCACAGCGGATAAAAGCCGGCGTTGTTCGTGGTCGTGGGCAGCGACGGCGGCGCGGCAAATAGCGTTCCGGCCGCAAAGCAGGCAACGATCAGTCGAAGGACTGTGCGAATAATCATACAGGGCGAGGCTGGAGGGGGAAATCCGTTGTAGTGCGGCTCGACGCTGCGGCGTACCGGCGCAAATACTTCACCGCCACGGTCAAATCCTTCGGCCACGGCGCGGTGAGGGTCAGCGCCGCGCCGGTGATAGGATGAGGCAGGGTGAGGGCTTCGGCGTGGAGCGCGGGCCGGGCCATCAGGGGACGCTCGATCTGATTGGGTTTGAGCCGATACTCCCGCTTTAAGCTCGAAAGCAGCAGCGGCCGGCCGCCATAGGCCCGGTCCCCGACGGCAGGCAGCCCCGCGTAGCGAAGGTGGACTCGAATCTGATGCAGGCGACGAGTCAAGGCCTCGCACTGCAAGAGGGCGAAGCCGGAGAATCTTTCCCGGACCTCAAAGGCCGTCAGCGAATGTTTGCCGCGCTGCGGGTCCACGCGCATGAAACCGATCCGCACCGGGTGAGGGGCCAGTTTGGCGTCCACCGTGAAACGGTCCTTCGCGGGCGCGCCCTGCACGAGCGCCACGTCCCTGTGGCCAGGCTTCTCCGCGCTGAACCAATTCGCCAGCGCAATGAGCACCGGCTTGCTTTTCGCCAACAGCAGCACGCCGCTCGTCTCGGCATCAGCCCGGTGCGCCGGCATCAGGTAAGCCCGGGCGCCTGCCGCGGCCCAGGGCGCGCCGCGCTCGATGCCCGCGTGCAACAGCGTCATCAGGTCCGGGCGGTCCGGCTCGGCGCGGTCGGGCGACATCAGCAAGCCGCTCGGCTTGTCCAGCGCCAGCAGGTGCGCGTCCTCATACAGGATGGGGATTTCCCAAAACTCATGCGTCGCGGGCGACGAAAGTTTGATGTTGGCACTCACGGTCTGCAGGAAAAAACGGAACGCCTCGGCAAGACCCTGCCAGAGGGTGACACCTGCCGGCTAGGCCTTGTCCGGCGCTCCACCCCGTGGCCAGGGCTACGACTTCTTCGGGTTCGGCCCCGGGCCCATTGACGGCGTAGCCTCGTGCCGGGCGAGCGGTGTGTCGCGCAGACCTCGTTCGGCTTCTCGGCGGAACCAGTCGTTGAAGGCCTCGTTTTGCCGGCTCTGGCGGACGGCGTTGCTGAAGGCAGGCAGGCTCGCGTTCATTTTCGCTTCGTCCAGCGGCAGCTTGGCTTTCACATAGACAATGAGGCCGCCATCGGCGGTCGGCTGGAAGGGGCTGGGCTTGCCCAGCGGTGTGGAGAAGGAGATTTGCTTGAATTGATTGAGCGTGACGTGGTCCTCCACTTCCGGCAGGCCCCGGGTGCTGAGCGAGAACGGCGGCAAGGACACCGGCTTGAGGCGCGCGGTCAGGCAAACGGAAGCAAACGGTTTGCCTTGCGCCAGCCCGTTGGTCAGCGTCGGGTAAAAGTCCGCGCCCGCCTTGCGCGCAAGGTTCAGCGCCTGGCTGTACCTGTAGTCTGCCACCACCTGATCGCGAATCTGTTCCAGTGTGGGAATCTCGCTCGGGAGCTTCTTGTTCAAAGCGATGACGTAGGCGGCGGTCTGGCCCAGAATCGGGCCGGCAAAGGGGTCTTCCGGCGTCCGGGCAAACGCCCTTTGCGCGAAATCGGGCCCCACCTCCAGGTCGCTCGGCCCGTTTTCACGGTCAAACGGCGCCGTGGTGCTAACCGTGAGCCCTGTTTCCTTGGCCACCTTCTCCAGGTTTTCCGCCCGCATCGGCTCCATGTCGAACAGCGGGGTGGCGAAGTCCGTAGCTTTCTTGCGGGCATTTTGCGCCTCGCTTCTCTTTCGTTCGGCGTCGCGGAGCTTCACCTTCGCCTCGTCCAGCGATTGGGCCTTGGCTTCGCGCAGGAAATTGGTGCCGCCGCGCCGATACGCCTCCTCGATCTGCAAGTCCAGATTGGTCATGCGCGCCAACTCCTGATTGGCTTCGTTGGCGAAGTTGGTCAGGTCAAACCGGACATAGCTGACCTGCACCCGGTCGGGGATGCGATAGACCGCCAGCCGATTGGAATAGAATTGGGAGAGCGCGTCGGGCGGCACGGCCACGCCGGCCAGATAATTCGAGGCGGAGAAGAACACGGCTTCGGTGGCCAGCTCCTCATGCTCGCGCTGGTAGAGGTCGCGCGTCTCCTGCGGCGTCACCAGCTTTCCGCTCAGGCCCACGATGTTGATCAAATCCTGGACGCCCACAAAATGGCGCACGAACCGCTCCAAATCACTTGACTGGAAGCCGCGCGGCTGGAGCACTTGCCGAATGAACATTTCGGGCGAGGTGATGCCCATCCGTTGGAACTGGCTGGTCATCGCGCGGGCGGCCTGGGCGACCACGTCGGTGCTGATATGAATGCCCAGCCGTTCTTGTTCCTGGATCAGCAGCAGCCATTGGTAGGTGTCCTGCTCGATCTGGCCGCCCGTCTTTTTGGCCTCTTCATCGGGCCAGTTGCCGCTCATGAAAAAGGCGCGCAGATAGACTTCGCTCCGGGCGTTGATGAAGTCCTCTTCGCTGATGCGCTCGCCATTGATCGAACCGAGGTTGACCGGCCCGCGGCGGGCGCTGTTCATCCTGGAATACGGCGAGAAAAAGACGACAAAGCTGATAATCGTGAGGGTGATAATGATCGCCCACAGCCAGGTTTGATGCTTGCGAATCGTCCCAATCATAAATTCAGTTCACTTTAAGAGGGCGCAACCTAACCGCCTTCCCGCCGCCGGGTCAAACGCAAAATGGGCGTGCTGGTACCACCAAACCACGGCACACACGAAGGAACGGACCGCGAACCGTCCCGGTTCGCAGCACGGTCGAGCGCAAGCAGAGCGCTCAATCGCTTCGGTCGTCCTTCCGCATATCTGGCCGCTGCGAACCGGGACGGTTCGCGGTCCGGTGGTACCGGCAAGATGCGCCCACGCAAAATCCAAACGCAAAATCCACCTTTACAAGGTTCCGCCCTTTTGCCACCCTTCACCCGTATGAGCAAGAAATCTCTGCCGGTATTATGTCTGTCGCTGCTGCTGGCCGGTTGCGCCACTCAGCTCACCAACCTGACGCCCCAGCACCAGGTCCGCAACGCCGACAATCAGTACCTCGTCGAAGTTGCCTTCCACACCCGCCAGCAAACTGTCCGCTGGCCGAGCATCCACCCGCAAATTGTGGTCGGCACCGAGTTCTACGACATGCGCCCCACCCTGCTTATGACTAACCGCTGGGAGGGATTCATCCCGGTGCCGCGGGGAACGAGCCTCATCCATTACCATTACAAGTTCGACTTCCAATACAACAAGATGGGCAACCCCGGCCCCGACACTTCCCTTTCCCCGGAGTACACCCTGAGTATTATAGATCAATAGGCTGAGGCTATTTCGGCGGCGACCGGCCAAAAAGCTTGCCCAGCCCGGTCCAGGCCAGCAGGCCCAACCCGACCGGCGTCCCCGTGACTGGCGTCGGGATTGCCGCCAGCACGGCGAGGATGGTGGCGAAAGTCAGGGCGCGGGCTTTGGAATCGTTCTTGAGGTGCCTCTGGATCAGGTAGGTCGGGACAAAGACCGCCGCAAAGCAAGCCGGGATGGCCACAATCCAGACCGGCGGCACCCAATCGAACACCGCCCAGAGGCTGTCCACCGCCACCAGAATCAGCGCCGACAAGGCGTGAATCGGCCGCCCGTCTCCGGGTGCGGCCGGGGGCGCTGCCTGGGCAGTCAGGGGCGGCAGGACCTCAAGCGGCGCCTCTTTGACCGGCACCTCGCTGATTTTCGGCGGCTTGTCCATACACGCAACACGCAACACGTAACACGATTATTTCATCGGCGCATCCCGTCGAACTGTGTTCTCCGTCTATCTGCTGCTCACATCCAGGCACACCACCTCACCCACCGCGTTGCGGCAGTAGATATGCCCATTGGACAACACCGGCGTCGTCCAGCATTTCCCCTTGAGCACCCGCGCCCGCGCAATCGGCGTGAACGCGGCAGGCGTGGCGTCGGCGATGATTAGTTCGCCCTTCTCGCTCAGGGCCACCAGCTTCCCGTCCGCCACCACCAGCGAGCCTTTCCCGAACGCGGAATAGCTCCACTTCAGCGCCCCGGTCTCGAACGCCACGCACCGCAGCCCGCTGTCATCGGGGCCGTAGAGATACCCTTGCCACAGCACGCAACTGTTGAAGTGGTTGCGCAGGTTCTTGTTCTCCCAAACCTTCTCCGGCGTCTGCCCCGCCACCCTCAGCAACGTCCCCCCGTGGTTGTAGCCCGAGCAGATAAACACCTTGTCCCCATCAACGATCGGGTCTGCGGCATTCACATCGTACAGGGTCTTCCAGGGATAGCTCCATACCTCCCGGCCAGTCGCCGCCTCTACGGCCACCAGTGATTCCCGGGACAGGATCGCCAGGCACCGCTCCGAGCCGATCTTCAATGGGACCGGCGTCGCATAAGCCCCCGCGCCCTTGGCCGAAAACCAAACCACCTTGCCGGATTTACCGTCCAGCGCGACCCCCGCGCTGCCCATATTGACCACCACCAGTCCCTCCTCGACCAGAGCCGAGCTGGCGCAGCCCCACACGGGTATCTCCAAGCCCAAGTCCCGGTTCAGGTTTTTCCACCAAACGACCGTCCCCTTCGCCTCGTCGAGGCAGAACAAGTACCCCTTCCGGCTGAACGTATAGACCCGCCCGTCCGCCACGGTGGGGGTCGCGCACGGCCCGCCCTCGAAGTTATTGGGGTCCAGCGCGCAGGGGTACGAGTGTTCCCAGACCACCTTCCCTGTTTGGGCCTCCAGGCAAAACACCCGGTCGGTGTCGGCGCTGTTGCCCATCGTATAGACCCGCCCGCCGCTCACCGAGAAGGAGGAAAAACCGGTGCCGACGGACGCCTTCCAGAGCTGTTTCGGCCCCCCAGCCGGCCACTGCCTCTGCCAGCCCTTTTCCGCCGAAATGCCGTTCCGGTCCGGCCCGCGCCAGCAGGGCCAGTCGGCCCCGCTGGCCGCGAATGGGCCAAGCGCCGTCAGTGCCAGCACTGCCGCGGCTGAGCATAATTTCATGGCGCCCAGTTAATCCATCCGCCCCAACCCTGTCAACCCGGCGAGACCCTGGCCTCGGCAAGAAGGTTACAGGTACTCCTCCCAGCGTTTGGGATCACGGCGCAAATCCATCACCGACAGGACCAGAATCTCATCCGTTCGGATCTGGTAGAACAGGCCGTACGGAAAGCGATGGGTCCGGCAGCGTCGAGTTCTGGGGGAAAGCGGTGTCCACGCTAAAGGATGGGCCACGATGCGTGCGACCGCAGCTTCGACTTCATCCAGGAACCTGGCCCCCAAGCCATTCTCGGCGGCCTCGTAGAACTCGATAGCTTCCTGGAGCTCCCTTTCCGCGGTTGAAGTGAACCGCGCGTTCACTTCCGCAAGTCCTTGCGCAGTTCAGAGAAAACAGTGGCGGCGTCCCGGGCCGGCAGCTTGCCGGCCTCGAATGCGTCAATTCGCCGCTCCGACTCCCCAGCCCAAACCGCTTCGCGCAACTTCACTTCCGGCAACGACAGAGAATCCCACAGCACATCAATCAGCCTCGCCCGCTCCGGTGCGGGAAGACTCAGCAGCTCAGCCTGAATTGTCGCAACACTCATGGAGTTTACGTACTCCGGGCGGTTGGAAACGTCAAGCAGCATCGGCGGCGTGACCAGAGGCGTTGACATCGTGCGGCGCCAGCCTCTCGCAATTCCCCGGCTCGCCGTGCGCCATTTCCGGTTGACCATACGGAGCTGCCTGTTACGGCTGGGTTCTTTGCCCCGCCGCGTGGGGATTTGCTTGAGCCCTGGCCGTCAGGTCGTGGGCTTGGCTGCTCGGGGTCTTGCCGGCCAAGTCAGCTAAAACTCCCAAACCAAGTGGGCAATCACTTCGAACCGGTCAGAGCCGTTGTTCAATCCGACGGGGATTCCCAGGCCGATCTCCATGTTTCGGGTCGCTCTCCAAAGATAGCCCGGCGTCAGATACAGTTCATTTTCGGGGCCGTGATGGTTCCATTGGTTGTTGGCCCAATTGAATTCCAAGGTGGCTGCCGCGTGTCGAAACAGGACAAAGAAACCGCTGCCCCAGTTTAATTCATGCGCGGCGGGTTGCGTGTCCCCCGCGTCAGCGGGCGTGTTGACCCGCTGCACAAAACCGGCGCCAATTTCCGTAAAAACCTGGGTGTGATGAAGTTCTGGAAAGTCCTTGGCCACGATCACGGCAGGTTCGTATTCAAGGAAGCCCTCGCTCAAACCCTTGTTCACGTCGCCCACTGGAACTTGAATGGAGAAACGGGGGGCAACGTGGAACAATGAATTGCCGATGTTCATGAAACTGTATTGGGTGCCGACTTCAAGATCGCCGACGCCGCGCACCACGGGATGGTTCTGAGGATAACGTTGAACCCATGAGTCCCATTCCGCTTCCACCTGCCAGCGGTCGGTGAGTCCATATTCCAACGATACCGGAATGGTCCAGGTGTCGCCGCCGGTATGATTTTGATAAACGGAGGCCAATTCCACTTGGACTTCGCCTTTCTCCTCCGGATAGACGACATGGGTTTTGAAAAGTTCTTCAATGGGCCTTTTTCCACGATTGGTGGACCCAGCGCCATCATCGTCCTGAGCGCGGGCAGGGGTCGGGGAGAACGAAATAACCACGACTGCCAACAGCCCAAGCGCCGACTGGCCCAGCATGAATTTTTGACCGATTGTCACAGTAACAGGATGCAGGAGCGGTGAATGTGACAGATTGGCGAGGGGTGTCGAGTCAAGGTTAGCAGGGATGTACCCCGGGATGTACCCCGGCTTGCCAACCCCCCGCCCTGCGGCTTAAGCTCCCGCCATTATG
>JBEKJO010000190.1:0-10953 GCA_050011195.1 Verrucomicrobiota bacterium
GGCGAATGATCCGTCTGCGAAATGAATCATAACCGCAACAAATCCCCGGCGACCCCGCGGATACTGGCCCATGAAAACAAACCCACTGAAGCAAGGTGCATTGACTGCAAATTCCGCCGGCATCGGCACAGTTACTCGTAAAATGGTGCGGGAGCGCGCGGTTGAACTGGCGGCCATCAACGGCCGTTCCGCGCAGGAGGTGTCAGAATCCGACTGGGAACAGGCCAAGCTTGAATTAACGGGCAATTCGGACACGGACCCGAACAAGGAAGTGCTTGAATCTGCGCCCGAATCCGAGCGTTGGGACCCGGTGCCCGGCTCCACGGGACACAAAGCGCCAGTGGCTCCCGGCGAAGATGAGGATGACGAGGGGCGGGGCGATAATGAACGGCTCGTCGAGGAAGGCATGGCTGGAGCGGAACATGATCAAACGCGCCAAGCCGCCCGGGAAGCCGCGGGCGCGGACAGCCGAGAGGCTTAAACCTCAATTAAGCCTGCGCGTGTGAAGTGCGGTTCGCTCCATCCGCGCGGGTTCGGTAATGGGGTGTTCACCCTATTGTTTGCCGCATCCCAAAGAGACACTTTCCAGAGTGGATCATGACCGACATCGTTTTGGAAATCAAAGCCCTTACTCGCCGCTTCGGCGCATTTACGGCAGTTGATGCTCTAACGCTTTCGGTCAACGCTGGTGAGGTCTTCGGCTTGCTCGGCTCCAACGGGGCGGGCAAGACCACCACGATCAAGATGCTCACGACGCTGTTGCCGCCCTCCTCGGGCGAGGCGCGCGTGGCCGGATTCTCGATTACGACCCAGGCGGTCGGCGTTCGCCGGGCCATCGGATATGTGCCGCAGGCGGTCTCCGTGGACGGCTCGCTCACCGGTTACGAGAACCTGCTCATCTTCGCCAAACTCTACGACCTGCCGCACCGCGAGCAGCAGGCGCGCATCCGGGAGGCATTGGAGTTCATGGGCCTGACGGCGGACGGCGGCCGCCTGGTGGGCCAATACTCCGGCGGCATGGTCCGCCGCCTGGAAATCGCCCAGTCCACACTGCATCGACCGCGGGTGCTCTTCCTCGATGAGCCGACGGTCGGGCTGGACCCGATTGCGCGCGACGCGGTTTGGAAACATCTCGTTGAGTTACGGGCCAACTACGGCACGACCCTGTTCTTCACCACCCATTACCTGGAGGAGGCGGAGAGCCAATGTGATCGCATCGCGATCATGCACCTGGGCAAGGTGGCGGCGCTGGGCACCTGCCAGGAACTCGAGGCCTCGCTGGGCGGCGGCGGCCACACGCTGAGTGAGGTCTTCGTGCATTATGCCGGCAGCGCCCTGGATTCCGGCGGCACCTTCCGCGACGTATCCGCCGAACGCGCCACGGCCCAGCGCCTTGGCTAGCCCCGACTCCATGACCGCTGCTTTCATCTATCCTTTAACCGGCCTCATCGAGAAGACGTTCGTCATCACCGAGTTTGAGTTGCGCAAGCTGCGCCACGATTTCACGGAACTCATCACCCGCGCCCTCCAGCCCGCGCTTTGGCTGCTCATCTTTGGGCAAGTGTTCTCCCGCAGCGGGGCGATGCACACGGGCAACCTTCCCTATCTGGATTTCATTGCTCCCGGCATCCTGGCGCAAAGCGTTCTCTTCGTGGCCATCTTTTATGGCATCAACGTCATTTGGGAACGCGACCTCGGCATTGTGCAGAAATTCCTCGCCAGCCCGACTCCGCGCGCCGCGCTGGTGCTCGGCAAGGGCTTCTCCGCTGGCATCCGCACTCTCTCGCAGGCTGGCATCGTTTACAGTCTCTCGCTGCTGCTCGGGGTGAAGCTGAATTGGAGCCCGCTGGCGCTCCTGAACGTGCTGATCATCGTGGTCCTGGCGGCGACGCTGTTCTCGACGTTTTCGCTCGTCATCGCGTGCATTGTGAAGACGCGCGAACGCTTCATGGGGGTCGGCCAGGTGCTCACGATGCCGCTGTTCTTTGCGAGCAACGCGATTTACCCCACCGACATCATGCCCAGTTGGCTGAAGACCATTTCTCATCTGAATCCGTTGACCTACGTCGTCGATGCCCTGCGCACTTTCATGCTGGCCGGCAGCACGAGCACCTTCGGTCTGGGTCACGACTATGCGGTCATCCTCCTGACCACGACCATCCTGGTCTTCATTGGCGCCCGATTGTATCCCCGTCTTGCGTCGTAAAACGCAACTTAGAACTATGAGCAAACAAACACCTGTCAGTCACCCGATATACAACCTCCTGCCCACGGAAGTCGAGGGCTTCGATTCGCTGGCGGAGCTGGCCCTGGATATGCGCTGGTCGTGGAATCATTGCGCCGACGAAGTGTGGCGGCAGCTTGATCCCGCGCTGTGGGAACTGACGCAGAACCCCTGGGTTGTCCTGCAGACGGTCTCGCGGGACCAACTCGAGCGCACGCTGGCCGATCCTGCCTTCCGTAAGAAGGTGGATAACCTGCTGCGAGGCAAACGTCAGGCGGCGGAGACGCCGGCGTGGTTTCAGCAACATCATCCGCAGGCTCCCTTGAGCTGCGTCGCGTATTTCAGCATGGAATTCATGTTGAGCGAAGCGCTGCCCATTTACTCAGGCGGGCTGGGCAACGTGGCCGGTGATCAGCTTAAAGCCGCCAGCGACCTGGGCGTGCCGGTGGTCGGCGTGGGGCTGCTCTACCAACAAGGCTATTTTCGCCAGGTGATTGACAAGGACGGAGCGCAGCAGGCGCTCTTCCCCTATAACGACCCCGGACAGTTGCCGATCACGCCGTTGCGCCACCCGAACGGCGAGTGGTTGCGGTTGGAGATCGCCTTGCCTGGTTATTCGGTCTGGCTGCGCGCCTGGCAGGTCCAAGTCGGTCGAGTCAAGCTTTACCTGCTGGATAGCAATGACGCGGCGAACTTTCCCGCGCATCGAGGGATCACCAGCGAACTGTATGGGGGCGGGCCGGAGTTGCGCCTTGTGCAAGAACTGCTTCTCGGGATTGGCGGCTGGCGGCTGCTTGCCGCACTCGGCATCCAACCGGAAGTCTGTCACCTGAATGAAGGACATGCGGCGTTCGCCGTGTTGGAGCGTGCCCGCAGTTTCATGCAAGAGGCCGCGCAGCCCTTCGAAGTCGCGCTGGCCGTAACACGAGCGGGGAATCTCTTCACCACCCACACGGCAGTGGCCGCCGGCTTTGATCGTTTCGCTCCGGCCCTCATCGAACAATACCTCGGTGGTTATGCAGAGAAGAAGCTTGGTATTACGCTCCATGATTTACTGGCTCTGGGCCGCCAGAATCCGAACGACTCGTCGGAGAGTTTCAACATGGCCTATCTGGCCATCCGCGGCAGCGGGGCGGTGAATGGCGTGAGCCGCTTGCATGGGAAAGTCAGCCGGCATCTCTTTGGGCCGCTCTTTGCCCACTGGCCGGCGGACGAAGTGCCCGTCGGACACGTGACCAACGGAGTCCACATGCCGACCTGGGACTCGGCGGCTGCCGACGATCTCTGGACGGAAGCCTGTGGAAAAGACCGCTGGCTGGGGACGACGGAAACCCTGGAGCAGGACATTCGCCGCGTCTCCGACGCCAAACTCTGGCAATTTCGCACGGCCGCCAGCAAGTCGCTGATTGACTATGCTCGCCAGCGCCTGGCCCGGCACTACACCGCCGCCGGCGCGTCGCCCGAGACGGTTGAGAACGCGAGGCATCTCTTCGATCCCAACGCGTTGACACTGGGCTTTGCGCGCCGCTTCGCGACCTACAAACGACCAAACCTGCTGCTGCACGACCCCGAGCGACTGCTGCGCCTGTTAACCAATCCGCAGCGACCGGTGCAACTCATCCTTGCGGGCAAGGCCCATCCCGCGGACGCGGCGGGACAGGCCCTGGTCCAGCAATGGATACGCTTCATTCGCCAGCCCGCGGTCCGTCCTCATGCGATCTTCCTCAGTGACTACGATATGCTCCTGACGCAGCACTTGGTGCAGGGGGTAGATGTCTGGCTGAACACGCCACGGCGGCCCTGGGAGGCGTGTGGCACGAGCGGTATGAAGGTGCTCGTCAATGGAGGCATCAACCTCTCGGAATTGGACGGTTGGTGGGCTGAGGCCTACACCCCTGAGGTGGGGTGGGCGTTGGGGGATGGCCGGGAGCATGGCGATGATCCAGCCTGGGACGCGGCCGAAGCCGTAATGCTTTACGAGCGGCTCGAACGGGAGGTGATCCCTGAGTTCTACACCCGCGACGATAAGGGCATTCCCACGGCTTGGGTGGCGCGGATGCGGGAAAGCATGGCGCGATTGACACCACGCTTCTCCGCCAATCACTCGGTGCGCGAATACACCGAACAACACTACCTCCCGGCTGCTACGGCCTACCACTTGCGCATTGCCAATAAAGGCGCAATCGGCAGGCAAATGCTTGATTGGCGGCATAGTCTGGAACAGAAATGGGCCGCGCTGCGCTTTGGTGAAGTGAAGGTTGAAACTCGTGGTGAGCAGCACGTCTTTGACGTTCAAGTCTATCTCAATGACCTCAACGCGAACGCGATAAGCGTTGAGCTTTATGCCGACGGAGTTGACGGCGGCAGCCCGGTGCGACAGGAGATGAAGCGCGTCCGCCAACTGCCCGGCGCGCCAGGCGGCTACGTTTACAGCGCGGCGGTGTCTGCGGCCCGCCCGCCAGCGGACTATACGGCGCGCGTGATACCCAATTGCTCCGGCGTCGCGGTTCCTCTGGAAGCCGCTCACATCCTGTGGCAGCGATGAGCCTATGGGAACCGAAACTATGAGAAATACGCAAAGGACTCAGCATAACATGAAAACTCAGATCGAATATACAATCGTCGCGGTGCCTTTTCACGCCGATGCCGCAACCCATGACGAGCTGGCGCGGAAAGTGAACGAAAGACTGAACAGCGGGTACGAACTATATGGTCCACCGTTCCTCAGCGAGGAAATGATGTACCAGGCGATGACGAAGCCGATCCTCCCAAACTGACTGGCGAACGACCGAAGAGAAACGAATGCATTAAGCGAATGAAACGGAAGGCTTCAAAGAATTCGGCTCGAGTTGAAGTCGTTTTCCTGTTCGACGTTGACAACACGCTGCTCGACAACGACCGCGTCATCGCCGACGTGAGCAAATATCTCAAGCGCGAGGTCGGCCCCGAGCGGGCGCGGTGTTACTGGACCATTTTCGAGCAGTTGCGAACCCGGCTTGGTTACGCCGATTATTTGGGCGCCTTGCAGCGTTACCGGAGCGAGTATCCGCACGACCTGGGTCTGCTGGCCGTTTCGCGTTTCCTCATAAACTATCCCTTTGCCAAGCGCCTCTTCCCCAAATCACTCGACGTTATCGAGCGCGTCAAGCAATGGGGAACAGCCGTCCTGCTTACGGACGGCGACGTTGTTTTCCAACCCCGCAAAGTGGACCGCTCCGGACTATATGAAGCGGTTGATGGACACGCGCTGATTTACGTGCATAAGGAGCGCGAGTTGGCCGACGTGGAAGCCCGGTATCCGGCGGCTCATTATGTGGTTGTCGATGACAAGCCGCGCATCCTTGCCGCCGTCAAAAAGTTCTGGGGCCTGCGGGTGACGACCGTCTTCGTGCGGCAGGGACACTACGCTCGGGATCCAAAGATGTTGGCGTTCCACCCGCCAGCCGACATGAGCGTCGAGCGTATTGGCGATTTGTTAGACTGCCGACTCCAGGAATTAAAACCCAGCCTCGCCAAAGGCGCGCGGAACATCTCTTGAAAGCAAAATTCTGGGGCGCCACGATCACCAACCATGAAACCCGCTAACCCACGCATCTTGACGATCAACGGCGGCTCCTCAAGCATCAAGTTCGCGTTGTTCGAGGCCGGGGACCCGCTCCGGCGGATTCTGGAGGGCAGCATTGAGCGGATTGGACTGCCCGAGGCCACCTTGCGGGTGAAGGGTTTGAACCCGGCGGACAATTTCTCGCGGCCGCTGGCGGCGCCGGACCACACGGTGGCGGTGGGCGCGCTGATGGATTGGATCGAGGAACGCCTCGGACGGGTTGCGTTGACTGCGGTGGGGCATCGCGTGGTGCA
The DNA here is from genome assembly GCA_050011195.1 of Verrucomicrobiota bacterium. Classification (GTDB taxonomy): domain Bacteria; phylum Verrucomicrobiota; class Verrucomicrobiia; order Limisphaerales; family UBA8199; genus PALSA-1440. Next base: position 6,083 of record JBEKJO010000190.1, read on the forward strand.
TGGGGGGCCGAATTACAGCGACCCGCAGTTAATCACCAGGGAAATGGTCGAGGAGTTGCGTCAGCTCAAACCATTCGATCCGGAGCATCTGCCGGAAGAGATCCTGTTGACCGAGGCGTTTCATCGCCGGTTTCCCGACCTGCCGCAAGTGGCGTGTTTTGACACGGCGTTTCACCATGACTTGCCGCGTGTGGCGCGGCTGTTGCCAATCCCGCGCCGTTACGAAGCGGAGGGGGTGCGGCGGTACGGTTTTCACGGCTTGTCCTACTCGTTTCTGATGGGCGAACTCGCCCGTCTGGCCGGAGCGGAAGCGGCCCAAGGCCGGGCTATCCTCGCCCACCTCGGCAATGGCGCGAGCCTGGCGGCAGTCCACCACGGCAAAGCCGTTGATACAAGCATGGGCTTCACCCCGACCGCCGGGGTGCCGATGAGTACCCGTTCCGGTGATCTCGATCCCGGACTGGTTTGGTATCTGGCGCGCACGGAAAAAATGAGCGCGAAGCAATTCAACGAGATGGTCAATTTCCAGTCCGGGCTGCTCGGGCTATCCGAGACCAGTTCCGACATGCGCGACTTGCTGGAGCGCGAAACGCAGGACGCGCGGGCGGCTGAGGCGGTCGCCTTGTTCTGTTACCAGGTGAAAAAGTGGGTCGGCGCGTTCGCGGCGGCGCTCGGCGGCCTGGATGCGCTGGTGTTCGCTGGCGGCATCGGGGAGAACGCGGCGATCGTTCGCGCCCGGATCTGCGACGGGCTGGGATTTCTTGGAATCGCACTCGAAGAGAAACGAAACCTGGCGAACGCGGGCGTGATTTCCGAGGAGGCCAGCCGGGTCTCCGTGCGCGTCATTCGGACGGACGAGGAATGGATGATCGCGAGCACGGTCTGCCGCGTGCTTGGACTCGACGCGGCGACGAAAAGCGCATTGTCGCAGGGTGACGAGTAACTGACTGAGCCGCTCTTTTTTTATGTGAAACAGCCGTTCCCGACCTGGAGCCAATCGCCTCACCCGAGGTCAATTCCAAGGTTTTGCCTAGCCGGCAAAGCCCCTCGATAGAGCTATGTTGAGTGCATCAGGCTGTGAATTGCAAAACCACCACAGCCAGAGAGCGGCCCCCCAAGCTGCGAGAAGCGACTCGGCAACGAGTCGCTCTTTTTGTGGACGGGAACCCCAGAACAGTCCGTGAATCGGCAAGGCCATCGAGCGCCCGTCGAACGTGGCCGCCCTGGACGAGACATTCAAGAAAGCGCCCAAGGCCAAAGGCAAGGGGCAGGAGCAGACGGGACTGAGCCTTTAAGCGGCAGCGCGCAGAGGTTCGGCAGCGGCTGGCCTTTTGCGTTTGAGGGGAAGGACGAGTTCGCAGGCGGGCGCGTTTGCAGAATGCACGATGCCTGGGCGGCCCTCGTGCAAGTTGCAATGGTTTTACATCCCTCAGCGCTCACCAAAGGCGACGCCAAAACGCCTCAATTGGCCTGAATTGAAGAGGTTAGAGCGCCGGGCGCCGGTTGGCCCTCCGTTAGCTAGAGGAGAGAGAAGATAGAAAACAAGCACATCGGCGTTGTAATACCAAAGTAGTTTATCGAACTCATTCCTCCCTTTATGAAACACAAGAAATCCTCCCGGAACCAAAACCAGAAACCGGCCAGCGCAGCACAGCCAACGGCGGCGGCGGACCGCTCTGTAAACCCAAGCGGGATTGATTTTGTGCCGTCACCGGACGAGGTGGCCCGAAGGGCCTACTTCAGTTATGTGAATCAGGGTTCGCAGCCCGGGCACGAGGTGCAGCACTGGCTGGAGGCCGAGGCGCAATTGGTCGCGGAACGCAACCTGACCCGGGTTCACGGTTTTCATAACCGGACATAAAATCCATTTTCCGCAGATGAACAGCACGTTCGACTGGCTCGAGGCGTGATGAAAAGCTGGAGTCACCGAGCTCGGACAAAGCCGGAGGGTGGCAGGGCTGAAGGCGGGTCAAGGCCAGCGGGCTTCGCCGCGCTCATGCTTGGTCTGCTGTTGCTGATTGGATGTTTCACTCCGACCTCACAGTTGGCTGGCGCGCCCCTGTTTCCACCCGCGGACAAACGCGAGGCCAACCCGGAGCCTGAAGCGGCCGGGCCAACCCTCCGCCTGGACTATGGTCGCGGCGAATCGCCAGGCAATCCGGTCGCCGAATTCATGTATTTCGTGCCGCTGATCTCGCTGGAGCCGGTTTCCGTCGTCAAGAGTCCCGGCAACACGCAACGCGCGCGGATGGTGTCTGCCACGCGGTCCTTCACGGCCAGGTCATTTCTGGTGACCTGCGAATTCGAGTTCGCGGGGGAAGGCAAACAACAAAACGTCTTTGACCACACGGACAAAGTCCGCCGGCACGAGCGGGAGCTCAAGGGCGGCGGCTCGCTGGACCATCAACTGGGTTCCATCAACGTCGAAGGGGCAGGCAGCGTCAGCATCGAGGTGGAGGGAACGATGACCGGCCAGATTCCGACCGTCACTGAAGTTCGGCTGCGATTCAATGGCCGCGGACGGTCGAGCCTTGTGAGCATTGGTCTCCATGACATCGGGTATTTCGACGGCGCATTCCGGCTCCGCAATGAAAGTGTTGCCCGCGTTAACACCCTGGTTTTTCGAAGAAAGCCGGGTCCGACCAAAATGGACATTACGGTGGCGTCGGTGAAACGGAAGGACGCGGGCGACAATTTTTGGCAAAATCTCCTGGGCGGTTTCAAGGCGACGACGGCGAACCTGCTTCTCAAGCCGATCGCCGTGGAACCCGCCGGCAACGAAGCGATGCTCAATTTCGGTTTCGCTCTCGCGTCGGAAGCTCCGGCGTTCACCTTCCCGCGCGCCAGAAATCTGAAAGCAGGCGGCATTTGATCTGCGCGCGAAAGCATTTGCACCAACAAGCGCTTCACCAGCGCGCTCAATACAACAGCTTCGCTCTGCAAGGAGGGGATTCGGCTGATTCGGAAAGTGCGACCACTTGAAACCTCATAGGGGCACAGCCGCGTCCCCGGCCTTGGCTTGCAAAAGGCGGCTTCCAAAAGGAAAATTGAACCATGAAGACAAAAACTCTTTCCCCGGAACTGCTCCGCCAGATGGACGCCTACTGGCGCGCCGCCAACTATCTGTCGGTCGGCCAGATTTATCTTTACGACAATCCGCTGCTGAAGCGGCCGCTGACGCTGGCGGATGTGAAGCACATGCTGCTGGGGCACTGGGGCACGACTCCCGGGCAGAACTTCATTTACGTGCACTTGAACCGGGTCATCAAGAAATACGATCTCGACATGATCTACGTCTCCGGCCCCGGGCACGGCGGGCCGGCCGTCGTGAGCAACACTTACCTCGAGGGCACTTACAGCGAGATTTATCCCGACATCAGCCAGGATGAGGCCGGGCTGCGGAAGCTCTTTCTTCAGTTCTCGTTTCCCGGAGGGATTCCCAGCCACGCCTCGCCGGAGTGCCCAGGCTCGATCCACGAGGGCGGCGAGCTGGGCTATTCGCTCAGCCATTCGTTCGGGGCGGTGTTCGACAATCCCGAACTCGTCGTCGCCTGCGTCGTCGGCGATGGCGAGGCGGAAACCGGACCGCTGGCCACGGCGTGGCATTCCAATAAGTTCCTCAATCCAGCCACCGACGGCGCGGTGCTGCCGATCCTGCATCTCAACGGCTACAAGATTTCCAACCCGACCCTCCTCGCGCGCATCACCCGCGAGGAATTGGAACAGTTGCTCCGTGGCTACGGGTGGATGCCCTGTTTCGTCGAGGGTCACGAGCCTGAGCTGATGCATGAGGCTATGGCCGCGACACTCGACACGGCGGTGGAGCAGATCAAACAAATCCAGCAGGACGCGCGCGTCCACGGCAACTTGGCGCGTCCGCGCTGGCCGATGATCGTCCTCAATTCACCCAAAGGCTGGACGGGGCCGAAGGTGGTGGATGGCCAGCAGATCGAGGGAACGTTCCGGGCGCATCAGGTTCCACTGGCTGTATCGCCCACGACATCTCCCGAACACCTCAAGCTGTTGGAGGACTGGCTGAGGAGCTACCGGCCGGAGGAACTTTTCGATGAACAGGGCCGCCTGAAACCGGAACTGGCCGAACTGGCGCCCAAGGGCCAACGGCGCATGGGCGCCAATCCCCATGCCAACGGCGGCATGCTGCTCCGCGACCTGCGGATGCCGGATTTCCGCGACTACGCGGAAGGCGTTGCCTCGCCGGGGGCGCGCGGCATCGGCGACACCCATGTGCTCGGGCCTTTCCTGCGCGAGGTGGCCAAGCTGAACAGTGAGCAGCGGAATTTCCGGGTCTTTGGCCCGGACGAGACGCTCTCCAACGGCCTGGAGGCCCTCTTTGAAGTGACCAAGCGGCAATGGGACGCCGCGACCGTGCCGAACGACGAATTTCTCGCGCCCACCGGGCGGGTGATGGAGATGCTGAGCGAACACCAATGCGAGGGCTGGCTGGAGGGCTACCTGCTCACCGGGCGGCATGGCCTCTTCAACTGCTACGAGGCGTTCATTCACATCGTGGATTCGATGTTCAACCAGCACGCCAAGTGGCTGAAGGTCACCTCGCACCTGCCGTGGCGGCGGAAGATTGCCTCGTTAAACTACCTGCTGGCCTCGCATGTCTGGCGCCAGGATCACAACGGCTTCACGCACCAGGACCCCGGTTTCATCGACCACGTCGTGAACAAAAAGGCCGAGGTCGTGCGGGTTTACCTGCCGCCGGATGCCAACTGCCTGCTCTCGGTGATGGACCACTGCCTGCGCAGCCGCCATTACGTCAACGTCGTGATCGCGGGCAAACACCCGGCGCCGCAGTGGCTGACGATGGACGCCGCCGTCAAGCACTGCACCGAGGGCATCGG
>JBEKJO010000191.1:0-10922 GCA_050011195.1 Verrucomicrobiota bacterium
GGCGCGGACGGCGGAATAGCCGGGAGGATCGGGCAAGGCGGCCAGAATTTCGGCGGCGGTGGCCCGCCCGCGCTGGTGGAGCGCGTCCATGATCTGGCGTTCGCGGCGGCTGAGGTGGATTTCATTGCTCATCATAAAAGTGCTAAAACTTTAGCACTCATGGGACGGCTGTCAACGGGAAAATGCTAATAAATTAGCATCATTTCTTGGCTTTCACTCACCCCCTATTGTCCAGCGGCGGTCAACCGGAAGATGCTAATAAATTAGCAGGGTGGCGGTGGCCCAAAATTAAGGCTTGCGTATCTGGACGACACGCTGTAAATTGTTTGCTGGTATGAAGGCGTTGGGGACATTGGCTCAGCCGCGGACGCAGATGCACCGTTCGTCCCTCAGCCAGCGCCTCAACGCGGGCATGAAAACGGTCGAAACGCCCCACCGCGCTATCAAGGAAATGCCCAAAATGTTCACCGGGGCGGAGTTGATAAACCAAGCCGTCCGGTGTGCGGGCACGCGACAATTGGTTTTCCCCACTTGCCCTCCTGCTTTCACCGGCACGAATCACCAATCCCAAACCTATGAAAGATCACTCTTTCAGAATACTCGGTCATGGGCGGTGCGTAGCCGCCGTGACTTTAGTCGCCATGCTGGCAGCAGGCTGGTCCACTGCCTACGGCCAACTGACCGCCGCCGACATCGCCGCCCTGCGTGAGCAGGGCCGAAAAGAAGGTTGGACCTTCCAGGTAGGAGAGAGCGCGGCCACCAAGCGCCCGATTAGCCAATTGTGCGGGGCCGTCGAGCCGCCGGACTGGCAGGCTGAAAGACCTCTCGAAGCCGTGCAGCCGGAATTCACCGCGTCCTCAAGCAGCTTCGACTGGCGGACCCAGGCCGGCTATCCGCCGATTCGGGACCAAGGCACCTGCGAAAGCTGCTGGGCTTTCGCTACCGTGGCGCCGCTGGAATGGAACATCAATATTAAAGACGGCGTGGCCGTGGATTTGTCCGAACAATGGCTGATCTGCTGTAACCTGGAGAATCCGCAATGGAACTGCACTGGCGGTTGGGCGGCCCACAGCTATCACCAAAACAAGCTCGGCGCGTGCGGCCACTCCGGGGCGGTGCTCGAGGCCTACTATCCCTACGGGGCGACGAACTGCTCCAACTGTGCCTGCACCAGTGCTACCAATCATGTCTATCACATCGCATCCTGGGCCTACCTTGGCGCTTCCAACACCATGCCCACGGTGGCCGCCATCAAGCAAGCCATCCTGGATCATGGCCCAGTCACTGTTTGCGTCGTCGGGTCCAGCGGTCCGTTTCAGGCCTACAAGGGCGGGATTTTCAACTACAACTCCTCTGCCAACACCGATCACATGGTGGCGCTGGTGGGCTGGGACGACAACCAGGCTGGGGGCGTTTGGTTCCTGCGCAACTCCTGGGGCACCGACTGGGGCGAGAATGGCTACATGCGCATCAAATACGGGTACTCAAAAGTCGGGTACGGCGCCTCCTACATCAATTACCCCGGGGCAGACCCCATGCAGGTAAGTCCCGGCTATGGCTTCGACAGCCAGGGGCTGCTCGGCGGTCCCTTCACTCCAGCAACGATGCTCTATACGCTGACCAACCAGGGGGCGAATAACGTGTACTGGGACATACTCAGCACGCCATCGTGGCTGAGCTTGGGCATCAACTGGGGTGGGACCCTGACCCCGGGTGGCAGCATGACCGTGACTGCGACCGTCTCGTCTGTCGCCTGCTCGCTTGGCCCCGGATGCTACACGGGTTTCATTTATTTCATCAACGATGGCGACCTCCAGACCAACTCCTTGCCCGTCTCCCTAACCGTGGGGCGGCAGACCATCTACACCGAGCCTTTGGACACCAAGCCCAAATGGACGACGACGGCGGGAGGGGAATGGCAGTTCGGCCAGCCGACCGGCGGGGGCGCCGGCATCTTCGGCTTTCCCGACCCTACGAGCGGCTACACGGGCACGAACGTCTGGGGCGTAAACCTTAACGGCGACTATTCCCTCACCAATGTCCCTTCCCCCTGGTATTACCTCACCACCTCGGCATATGATTTCAGGGGCTACACCAGGATGGCGCTCCAATTCGAGCGCTGGCTCAATTGCCGGCCAGCGACACCGTTCGCTGCCAATGTCTCCATTGATGTCTCCACCAATCTCTCGGCTTGGACCACCATTTGGTCCAACCTGGGGAATGGTGCCGGCATCTATGACGCTTATTGGACCAACGTTCAGTACACCTTCCCGGCCTGGGTGGACAATTACCGCTACGTCTATGTCCGCTGGGGCTACAAAGTCCCGGACGATGTATGGTGCTCCGGTTGGAACATTGACGATATCCTGTTCCTTGGTATCCACGTGCCAATCATTACCAATCAGCCCGCCGGCTGCGTTAGCGATGCCGGCACGACCGCCACGTTTTCCGTCACCGCCGGCGGGTTGGGCCCCTTGAGCTACCAGTGGGTCAAATATGGCACGAATTACCTCACCGACGGCGGCAAGATTTCCGGCGCCACCAACTCCACGCTGAGCATCAGCAATGTCCTCAAAGCCGACCAGGGCAATTACAGCGTCGTCATCACCAACATCGTCGATGGCGCCGTCACCAGCAGCAGCGCGACCTTGACGGTCAATGACCCGCTGATTACCTCCCAGCCCGCCAGCCGCACGAACATCGCCGGCACGACGGCCACTTTCACCGTCAGCGCCAGCGGAACGACGCCTTTGGGCTACCAGTGGGTCAAGAACGGAACCAATTACCTGGCCGACGCCAATAACGTTTCGGGCGCAATGACAACCACTTTGACCCTGACGAACGTCGCTCAAAGCGATGCCGCCAGCTACACTGCTATTGTCACCAACCCGGCCGGAAGCCTGGCCAGTTCGCCCGCCATTCTGACCGTGCTGGTTCCACCCGTGATCACCACCCAGCCCCAGAGCCAAACGAATCACTTTGGCACCACCGCCGCCTTCACCGTCAGCGCCAGCGGAACGGAGCCCTTGAGCTATCAATGGCGCAAGGGCGGCACCGATTTGGCTGACTGCACCGATGTCTCTTTGACTTTGACCAATGTCGGGCGACGAGATAATGGCGTTTATGCGGTCCTGGTCACCAACATTTGCAATAGTGCGCTCAGCAGCAACGCGACGCTGGTCGTGCGCGTGCCGCAGCGCTTGGGCACGCCCTCCCTGCTCTCGGACGGAACCTGCATCATCCTCTCCGGCGACGCCGACGGCGGCCTGCTCTCGACTAACGACTTGGCGAATTTCGATCTGTATGCCAGCACGAACCTGGAGACTTGGGTCTTACTGGCCAACAGCCTGAGCCTCACCAACGGCCAACTGCTGTTGTGCGACCCCGGCAGCACCAACCTGCCGCTGCGGTTCTATCGAGTCATCGAGCGCTAAAGGCCAACGGTGACACCCGAGTCAGTCGGAATCGCGGATCAAATCTTCAAGATGGAGAAAGCCCTCTGAAATTGCGGCAAATGTCTGGCGTGGCTGTTGCCGACGAGAGTCCGCACCACAACTGAGGAACATAAATGAATGACAAGCATTCCATTGCAAGATTTCAGAGCTGTTTGGCGAAGAGCGATGAACGCTGGACAGAAACCTTTTCCAGAAATAGCATCAAAAATATGAAGATACTGCTCACGCTGCTTTTTGTTAGATTTGCGGTTTGCTTTCGTGTTGACGGACAAACTAACCCGGAATCGTCGACCGGGGTTTCCGGGCAAACCGTCGAAACACTGGTCTGTATTCGGCATGGCGAAAAACCGCCCGGAGGGCTTGGACAACTGACCTGCCGTGGTCTCAATCGCGCCCTGGCCTTGCCCGAAGTTTTGCTGGCAAAATATGGCCCGCCCCAATTTGTCTTTGCGCCCAATCCCACCCAAAAAGCGGACACGAACGGGGGCTACTTTTATGTTCGACCACTCATGACCATCGAGCCGACCGCCATTCGCTGTGGTCTGCCCGTTAACACGCAATTCGGCTGGCGGGAAATCAAAGGCCTCGAGCAGGAGTTTCAGAAACCCGAATACCAAAACTCCACCATTTTCATCGATTGGGAGCATGGTCTGCTCGACGAATTTGTAAAAGATCTGCTCAAGACACATGGCGGAAATCCGGGGCAGGTTCCTTCCTGGCCGGGAAATGATTATGACACCATTTTTATCGTAAAAATCACCCGAGCTGGGGGACGTGAAACGGTTGCTTTTACCATTGATCACGAAGGATTGAATCACTTAAGCGATGCCTGCCCATAAACCCAGCTTGAGGGGACATATGATTTTTTCCTTTCGTTTGAAGGTTTGAGGACATTGGGACATGAAGAACCCCCCTGCTGCCTTCGATGGTGGCAGAGGGGGGGTGGGCTTCTGAGCCTGAGCCCAATTATTATCTCACGGAAGCAGGCGGATTGTTAAGGGGGGTGAACTGGAAAGGCGCGTCCGTCCTCCTCCCCAACCAGGTGAAGATCACAGCCGGGTCCACAAGTCCAAGGCGGCCTTTACGCTGGGCCTGTTCCGCCGGGTCGTGGTCAGTTTCGCACAGGTCTGGCTGGAGGAATGCCGGAGAATCAATCCCCGCAGCCGGGCCACCACCCGCAAGTTCCAAAAGCGCTTCCTGCCCTTCTGCCCTTCTCCGCCGATTTCCCTTGCGTTGGCCACAGAATTCCTTGAATATCCCCGAAGCAAACAACTCCACTGAATTGTATTATGAAAAGGATAATCCTCATTGCCACATGCGCCGTCTCTATGTCAGCCTACTGTCTGCCGACCTACGAGCCGTTCAGCGAATACGCCGCCGCCGCCACCGCGACCGGCACCAACGCCTTTAACCTCACCACCGGCACAAACGCACCCAGCGGGGAAAAATGGGGCGCTCTCTATTTCAGCGGCACTGCGGGCACACATCTGATCGGATTGGACATTGATGTGACCAACATGAACGCTGGAAGCCCATTCACCACGACTGCTCTGAGTTCCATTCTGCCAACCAGCTTTCCGGGTTACCCGTCAGGGAGCGCTATCACTACATTCGTCGTCAATCCCGCTCAACCGTTGTGTTCGGGCAACACTATAACGCCTTCGGGCACCAACAGCCCCAACATCGTGGGCAACAGCGCGGTGCTCACATTTGCGCAGGACATCACCCGGCCAACGGATGGGACGGCCAAGACGCTTTTCTGGTCTTACCTCTTCTCCGTCGCCCAGAAAGGTCAAACCGCTTCAGGAAACATCGGGCGCTATCTGGGTTTCCTGGCGTCAAGCAATCTCAATGAGGGGTGGATTGGAAATGCGCCAGTAGCGGGGGCTGCTTATACAAACTGGAGTGCCCTGTTTAACACCTTCGGGGCCACCACGCCCAAATACTTTGGGCATGGCGTCTTTAACCCGGGGTCTGAGGAGATCGAGCCCTGTGATAACAGCTCCGGCAAAGATTACACCACCCCGCCAACGACCTTCTCTGTGACTTTAGGGGCGCCTAACTTTATTGTCGGCGAGTATGTTTTTTTGCCAACAACTGTCGTATCTTCAACCACGCTGGACACCAATATTCTGTGGGTGAACCCTGCCATCGGCAGCTTTGGCGGGTCAACGCCTCCCGCGAGTCCAGTTGTGGCTTACGCCATGACTAACGCCATGAGCGACGTAGGCGGGCTGGTGTTGATCGACCGCGTGGGTTCCGGCGCGGCGGGCGGTGTGGGGACCAATTACATTGCCAATCTACTCATCGGCAACACCTGGAGTTACGTCACGGGCGGTCCTGAGTTTACCAACCAGCCGCCCGCGAGCATCTCGATCAATCTTGGAGGAAATGGATCCCTTAGCGGCGCGGCCACGGCCGCCGGCCAGAGTGTGAGCTATCAATGGGTGAAAATCACGGGCGGTGTAACCAATAACGTCAACAACGGCCCCGGTGGCGCCGGTGGCTCCGCCACCGTTTCCGGCGCGAACAGCTCCACCATGACCCTCACGGGCTTTTCGGCTGGTGACGTGGGTAATTACCAGGTGGTGGCGACGGCCAGCGGCACCGGTTACACCCTCAACAGCACGACCGCCGCGTTGCTTTTGGCGGACCCGCGCATAACCGCCAGCCCGGCCAGTGCAACGGTCAATTACGGTGGATCGGCCAGTTTCACCGTCACCGCCACCACGCAGAATGCGCCGCTGACCTACCGGTGGTACCTTGGTGCGACCCCGCTCAACAACGGAACTCAGCCGGACGGCAGCTATGCGACTGGCGCCAGCGGAACCACCGGTGCGGGCACTTCATTTAGTTTCATGCTGACGCTGACGAATGTCTCCTATCAGGACATTGGCAGCTACACACTTTACGTGACCAACACTTCGAGTTTCGAGAATTCCTCTGTCCCCGCAATGCTCAGCGTCAACGATCCATATGTTGTCACTCCGCCCGCCAATCCAGCCGTTGCAGTCGGAGGAAATGTATACTTTACCGTGGTGGCCGCCGGCTCCCCCACGGTCGGTTACCAATGGTATGAGGGCGCAACGCAGTTAATCGATGGCGGCACCACAGTAGGTGGATCAGCCACAGTTTCTGGTGCAACGACGGCCACCCTGACCCTTACCGGCGTTCAGGATGCCGACAACGGCAGTTATTATTGCAAGATTACGGGCAGCGCCAGCGGCCAAACCACAAACAGTGCCGCGGCCACGTTGACGGTCCAGGACCCGTTGACCATCGTCACCCCGCCAGTCTCCCTCGCCGAGCGAGCGGGCGACCATTTGGCCTTTTTCGTAGTCGTGAGTGGCGGAGGGCCGAGTTATCAATGGTATGCGCCGAACGGCAACCCCATTTCCGGCGCGACCAGCAGCGCCTTGGTCCTAACCAATATCCAAACGGGCAGCAACGGAACTTACACCGTGGTTGTCGGCAATCTCGCCACCGCTCCTGCTCTAAGCGCCTCGGCCACGCTGACGGTCATTAATAGTGCGGTCCTGACTTTGTCGCCGACGAATTTGGTCGTGACGCGCGTGGGCGATGGAGTCCAGGCCTTGAGTGGCGCGACGGGCAACACGCTTTACCTGGACCAGTACACCACCAACGGAGGCTACGTCAACACCATCCAGATTCCGGACGAGGGGACGGGCCAGCCTTATAACACTGGCGGCGCTAGCAGCGCCAACATGCCTTTCGGCAGCCCCGCGCTGCTGGTCGCCGGCAGCAATGTGTCCCCCGGAAAGGATGCCGGCTATGAGGCCTTTCTGACCCGCGCCCCCAATGGACAGACCTTGAATTTTGTTGGCTACTGCGAAGCGTATCCTTTTTCCGGCAGCGATCTTACCGTTGGAGCGAATGGCGGCCCCAATTGGCGGGGCATCGGCGCGGTGGACGCCTACGGCTATTATACGCTGGCTTGGACCAATACCGGCCTTTGCAGCGGCGACAATCACCAGGTTCATGCCGCGGTGGATATTGACGGCAACGGCACGAACTTCTATGTCACGGGCGAGTCCGGCTCGATCGGCATCAAATACTGCAACATCAACAACGAACCCGCCAACGGCTTGGGCATTGCCGCCGTCGCGGGCAGCGAGAGCGGCACACGCGTCGCCCAAATCATCCAGGGAAACGTTGTCTTTTCGGATACAAACACCACCGCAGCCAGCACCATCGGCATCTATGCCTGCCTCGGACTGCCGAAGACGGGCGCCAGCACCAACCTGCTGATTAATGAAGGGAACAGCCCGATGGACTTTGCCATCAGTCCGGACCTCAAGACGGTTTACATCGCTGACAATGGCGCATTCAGCGGCACGAGCACCCAAGCCGGCGGCATTCAGCGCTGGGACACAAACAGCGCCAGCGGCGGTTACACTTACAGCTATACCTTGGGAACGGGGACCGGCTCCACGGCGGGCGCCCGCGGTTTGACGGTGGACTTCAGCGCGAATAGCGCCTGGGGCGCGTACGTCACCGGCGCAATATTGTACGCGACGACGGCCGAATCCTCCGGCAACCGGTTGATTAAGATTGCTGACACTGGCGCAGCTTCCAGCGCCACGCTCCTGGCTGCGGCCGGCCCCAATCAGATACTGGCCGGTGTCCGCTTCGGTCCCGCGGTTATTCTGCCGAGCTTTGCCAGCCAGCCACAAAACGAGAGCGCTCTAGCCGGCACAAACGTGACGTTCTCCGCGGGCGCCGTCGGCAGTGGTCCGCTGACCTACCAATGGTATTTCCAGGCTGGCGGCGTCGGTGCCTTCAACGCTATCCTCTCCGCCACGAATGCCACCTACACTATCAATGCTGCCGGGACCAATGTCGGGAACTACTACGTGGTGGTTAAAAACCCCGGGTCGTTCACCGCTCAAAGTCAAACCGTGTCGTTCACCTTGACCGTGACCACGCCGCCGCAGTTCACTTCGGAAACGTATCTCGGCTCGGGCGTCGGTTTCCAACTCAACTTCACCGGCCCGGCAGGAAGTGGCTACACGATCTGGACCACCACTAACGTGGCGCTGCCCGTCACGATTTGGACAAAGCTGACGTCCAGCACCTTTAGCGGTGGAACGAATACTTGCACGGACACGAGGGGTGGCGCCAATCAGCATTTCTATGTCATCTCGGTGCCGTAACGGAATCGGCACGACACAGTTCATCAGGGGCTGGGCCGGTCTGGTGCCGAAGCGGGCTGCCGATCGGCAGCCAGTAATATCGGCTTGTGCTCCCATGAACTCAGGATAGTGATTGCGGCAATAAGCAGCGATTTGACTTTGTTCTCGTATGTAGAATGTGGCAAAGAGGCCGGATCAAAATTCCGGCTTTTTTGTTGTACTGGAGCTTCGTTGCCCGGCATTCACCACCGGCTCCTCAAAGAAATCCCCTTCCCCCGGTCCCAGAATTCTGATACACAAGGACAGCGACATGGAACACGACTAACACATGTCAAAAAGCAAAACAGAGGTGTGCCTGCCACCTTCAAGGAGCCCGGCTGCCCAATTAAGAAAAATCGGACTAATTGTATTGTTGGCAGGTTTTGCACTTGCTGGAATGATTTACGTGCTTGTGCCAGAAGACACCTCGTCTGAAGAAAACTCCTTGCTAACCGAATATTATGACAAGCAGGAGGTGGCAGTACAGCGAATGTGGGGTCGGGAGGGGACTTTAACCTTGGAATTCACCCGAAGTCTAAAGCGCGCAAGCACATATTCGGCCATAGTGCTCGTCGTTTCAGCCCTCGGTTCATTTGCCTGCTTTTATCTGGCCAGAGATGCCTACGATGACAACGAGGAGCAGCAAGTGAAGTTGTTCCCCCAGCCATCGGAGACCCTTCAGAAACCTGTGAGTGCTGACCCAACAAAAGACGACCATGACGCTTAAGGGAAGACTCGTGATTCTCTGCGATTGCCCAATTGTGCTAACCCAAAAACCCCGGCAGGTCGGGACAGAGGACATCAGGGCTATCGGGCGAGCCTGAGAATTTCCTTTCACTCGGGCCATGCTCCGTGTAATCTGCCGCCCATGAATCAAGTCCTTTCTCGCCGTTCAGCGCTGCGCAAGATCACCGGGGGCACGGCGGCCTTGGCCGCAGTCGCCAGTCTCTCGCCCCGCCTCCGGGCGGCGGATGATGCCGCCCGCCCCAAACTCAAAGGAAACATCCGCCCCTCCGCTTGCGCCTGGTGCTACGGCAGCCTGTTCAAACCCGGCAAAGACAAGCCCGCCCAGATGACCTTCGAGGACTTTTGCCGCGAGTGCTACAAGCTGGGCCTGGAGTCGGTCGAACTGCTTGGCCCCGAAGATTGGCCGACGCTCAGGAAAGTGGGGCTCATTTGCGCCATGTGCCACGGCCCGGACAACATCCCCTACGGCTGGAACCGCGTGGACCATCATGAGAAACTGCTGTCCGGATTCGAGAAGGCCATCCCTCAAGTGGCGGAGTTCGGGTTCCCGAACATCATCACCTTCTCCGGCAACCGGAACGGCATGAGTGACGAGGAGGGCCTGGAGAATTGCGTCAAAGGGCTGAAGCGGCTCGTGCCGATCGCCGAGAAGCACAAGGTCACCGTCTGCATGGAGCTGCTCAACAGCAAGCGCAGCCACAAGGATTACATGTGCGACCACACCGCCTGGGGCGTCGAGGTCTGTAAACGCGTCGGTTCAGAACGGTTCAAGCTGCTCTACGACATTTTCCACATGCAGATCATGGAGGGGGACATGATTGACACCATCCGCGAGAACTATCAATACATCGCGCACTATCATACGGGCGGTGTCCCGGGCCGGCACGAGATCGATGACACGCAAGAAATTTACTACCCCGCAGTCATGCGGGCCATCGTGGCTACGGGCTTCAAGGGGTTCGTCGCGCAGGAATTTGTACCGAAGGGGCCCGACCCGCTGGCTTCCCTGAAACAGTGCGTTCTGATCTGCGACGTGTAGCGCCTGGCAATTGCGCTTGCGCTCGATTTCCGGCGGCGGCTACCACTGCCGCATCCGGTAAAACCCTTGCGGTGCTGTGGCGGCCGGGTCGCTTAACTGCTCCAGGGCGCCGTTGCCGGCGTTGGTGGACAGCGCGCTCCAGTTGGTTGTCGCCACCGAATTATTGAATTCCAGGGCGTAGTTCATCCGGTTCAAGGTTTGCACCAGCACGCTGAACCGGCTGCCCTGCCAAGCCGGGTTGAGCAACTGCGGCACCGGGATGCTGCCCGCCAGCAACGCCAGCGAATGATACTCCCCGGCGCCAATTCCCACCACGTCGCTCAAACCGGAGGGCAAATTGCACTGGCCGTTCCAGTTAGCGCCCCAGGCCGCCACCGTGCCATCGGCCAGGAGGGCCACGCTGTGGCCGCCGCCGCCCGCCACGGCCACCACATTGCTGAGTCCAACCGGCACGTCGCACTGGCCCTGCGAATCGTCTCCCCACGCCGC
>JBEKJO010000192.1:0-11316 GCA_050011195.1 Verrucomicrobiota bacterium
CAGCGCCAGCACGCCGAGCGGATGCAGCAGCGCCCCGCCGAGAGGTTGACGGAAAAGGCGGGCGGCCAAGAGTCGTGGCAGGTAGGCCAGGCCGGCGGCGATTGCGGCGAGCGCCAAGCCGGTCGACGATAACCTCGGAGCGAAGGCGAGCAGGAGGAACGGCAACACCTGGCCCCCGAAGAGCAGCGCGGTCATGGGCAAAATGGTGAGGGGGGCGGCCAGGCCTTCCGTGGCGTTCTTGCCCAGTCCGCGCCAGGTGTCCGCGTTGGTGTGGTACATCCGGCAAGTCGCAAGGCTGGTGGCGTCGAACAAGTCCGTAGCCAATCCCGCCCGACGAAAGACGCGCGGGAGCTTGATGCCGTCGTGCAGTGAATCGCGGAGCATCGCGTGGCCGCCGCATTGTTCGTAGGCGTCGCGGCGGGCGATGAAAAGCTGGCCGCAACCGGCAGACATCGAAGGCCAGCGCGTTCGGCGCATCGCGCGCATGGGGAGGAAACCCAGCAGAATGAAATGAATCAGCGGAATGAGCAGACGCTCGCCCGGCGTGCCGAGTTCCTGGCGCGGCACGCCGCTGGCCAGGGCGGCGCCGCGGCGCTCCATGAAACAGGCCATCCGCGCGAGAGCATCTGGCGCGAGCCGCACATCGGCATCGATGAATACCAGCAGCGGATGCCGCGCGAGCTTCGCCAGGACGAAACAGGCGTGTTGTTTGCCGCACCAGCCGGCGGGCAGCGCGGGCGCGGATTCGAGGCGAATCCGGTCATCTCCTCGCGCCAGTTCGCTGACGAGCGCCGCGGTGCGGTCGGTGGAATGATCGTCCAGGACGACGATTTCAAAGTCGCAACCGGCATTGGCCAGCGCCGCCTCGAGCGTCGCGCGAATGTTTTGCTCTTCGTTGCGGGCGGGGATGAGGACGCTGACAGAGTTTGCGGTTTGGGATTTGCGTTTCGCAATTGGGCGATAGACGAGCAGGTTCAGCAAGAACAAACCGGCGGGGATGCCCGCAAGAACCAGCGCCATCAAAGCCAGAATATCCAGGTTCATTTTCGGCCGTGCTCCCGGTTGAAGTCTTTTCCGCGCAGCTTCGCCCGGAACCCGCGCCACCAATCGTAAATGCCGCCTTGGCCCGCGCCGCCGCGCAGGATCCGTTGAAAGTCGTCGGGGTCGCGGCGCTGGGACTCCCCCGCCAGCGCGTCCTGCGCGGCAGCGAGTTTTTCCTCAAAGAGCTTGGTCCAGTACGCCGGCTCGAACGCCGCCGCGTGTTCCCGCCGCACCTCGACCGATTCGCCGAAGCGCACGAGGATTTCCGGCAACCGTTCCTCCCAGAAGACGTATTCGACAACGAACGGCACGAACAGAGCACTTTGAACGCGCGCCGCCAGATGACCCAGTCCCGCCTCAAAATGGACCGGGCGCTCGCGCACGTCGGTGAAGCGGCCTTGCGGGGTGACCGCAAGCAGGGGCCGCGGCGATTGCAGGACGGTTTGGGCGGTGCGCAGAAATTGAATCGCGCCGCGACGGGTGCGCTGCTCCACGCCCAAGAAGCCCAGCCGCCGAAACATTTTGTAGCGTTCCAGCATCGCGGCATCAATCGGCGCAAAGGCCGTGCGGTCGGGAAAGAATTCTTCCTTGAGCACGAGGCAGACCAGCGCGTCCCACCAGGAAGCGTGGTTCGAGTAGATGACCAGCGGCAGCTTCGAGGCCGGTGGCAAGCCCGAGCGCGAGACCCGCACGGAGTGGAAGTGCCGGCGCACATAGCGGCGGGAATACCAGGTGAACCAGCGGAGGAGCGGCGAGGAAATCCGCGGCAGCGTTTGGGAGTGTGGCAGTCCGTTGGCTCTTTCAAGCGCGGACGATGTGGCAGGCGCCTCCAAAACGCCAGAGGACTGGCGCAGTCCAAAGCCTGGCGGACACGCGACCGTCGTGCGGCTTTGCATGTGTGTTGTGCTCGTCACGCTTCGACCAATTCTGCGGGCTGCGCCTCGGACAGCCGCGTTCCGTTCTCGCACCGCTCCACCACTCCGTCCTTGTCCAGCGCGTCGGCGGCAATCCACCCACTCATCAGCACCATGGGCATTCCCGGGCCGGGATGGGCCGCGCCGCCGGCCAGGTAAAGACCGCGCAGGTCCGGGGAGCGATTGCCGGGCTTGAACGCGCCGAGAAACCGCCCGTGGCTCGCGAGCCCGTAAATCGCGCCGTTCAGGACATGATAGCGGTCGTTGATGTCCTGCGGCGTGAGCGTCCGCTCGAAAACGATGCGGTCCTCGATGTCCGGCATGTTGCCGGTGCGCTTGAGTTTTTCAATGATGACCTTGCGGTAGGCAGGCAGCATTTTCCTCCAATCGTGATGCGGCCGCAGATACGGCGTGTGGACCAGGACGTAAAGCGCCTCGCCGCCGGTGGGCGCAGTGCCGGGTTCGGTGCAAGTGGTCGCCGCGAGATAGCAGGTCGGGTCGGGCGCGGGTTCGCCCTTCTTGTAGATGAAATCAAACTCCTCGTGGGGGTCGCGGCTGAACACGAAATCGTGATGCGCGAGATGCTCATAGCGCTGGTTCAAACCTAGATACAGCACGACGCCGGAACACGCGGGTTCGTATTTGCAGCGCTTCTCGAACTTCGCGCCGACGCTGCCGTTGATGAGTTCGCGGTGCGTGCGAACCGCATCGCAGTTGGACACAACGGCGGTCAGTGGCAATTCCTCTCCTTGGTTGGTCCGAACGCCAGTCACCGCACCCTCGCGTGTGAGGATTTCTTCAATCTTGGTGTTCAAGCGGACTTCGACGCCGAGTTCGCGCGCCAGTGTTTCCAACGCCGCCGGCACGGCGCGCGTGCCGCCCATCGGATACCAGACGCCCTCATCGTGCTGCATGTGCGCGATGCCGCACAGCACGGCGGGCGATCCGTAGGGCGAAGAGCCGACGTATTGCGTGAAGTGATCCACCATCTGCGCGACGCGCGGATCGGGATTGAACGTGCGCACCGTGCCCGCGACGCTGCGGCCCATGCGCATGGCGAGCACATCACCGAGCAGCTTGGGGTCGAAGGACGCTTTGAAATCAATCATGTCGCGCAATCCGCCGATCGGTTTGTAGAAGAAGTTGCGCTGCGAGATGCTATTGAGGCGCCGACTCAACGCGATGAAATCGCGGTAGCCCCGGCCGGAATGGGTGCCGGGCGCGAACCGATCCAGGGTCTGCGCCATAGTGTCCGGGTCTTGGTTCAAATTGAGAACCGAGCCGTCGTCGAAGAAGCAACGCCACTGCGGATCGAGGCGGACGAGTTCGAGGCAATCTTCCAGGCGCCGGCCCGCCTCGGCGAAAACGCGCCGCAGCACCGATGGAATGGTCACAATGGTGGGGCCGGCGTCGAAACGGAAGCCCGCGCCCTCGACCACGGCGGCCTTTCCGCCGAGCCACTCGTTGCGCTCGAAGAGGATGACCTGGTAGCCGCGCGCGGCCAGCGTGCCGGCGGCCGCGAGCCCGCCGAGGCCGCCGCCGATGACGCCAATGCGTTCGTTCTGTGCTGTCTTCATGTGTTGTCCTGTGGGGATGATTTAGGTCTGCGGGAAATGCTGCGAATAAGTGAAACCAGCGCGGCCCAGCGCGATTTAAGGCCGCGACCGTGAGCGAGTCTGAAATACGCGTTGAACAGGGCTTCGTCGCCGGGCTGCGGTGAGTCGAACGCCGGCCGGAATTTGCCGCGGCTGACCGTGACCACCTTCGCGGTGGTGAGTTCCAACAAACCCTCCGCGCCGCGCGTGGCACCGAAGCCGCTGCGTCCGCGTCCGCCGAAGGGCAGGCGGGCGTCGGCGGTCGGGATGATGAGATCGTTGATGGTGACGGCGCCGGCGTTGATCCGAGCGGCGAGCAAGCGGGCGGCCGATTCGTTGCGGCTGAAAATGCTCGCGGTCAGTGCGAAGGGGCAATCGTTGGCGCGGGAGACGGCTTCGTGGTCGTCCGCGACGGTGACGAGGGCGAGCACGGGGGCGAAGATGTCTTCGCGCAGCAGACGCGACGAGGGTGAAACTCCGCCCAACACGAGCGGAAGAGTGATACTGCCATCATCGCTGATTTCGCCCGCAATCAGATGCGCGCCACGAGCCAAGGCGTCGTCCAGAACCGGGCGCAACCTTTCGGTGGCCGCCGACGCCAACCGCCCTGGGTTGTAGATTGAAGGGTGAGACTCGTTACCTCGCCTGCGGCACAGATTCTGGGCCAGCCGGCCTTCCAGTTCCGTGGCGATGCTGCGGTGAACCAAGACACGCTTCGGCGACATGCACGTCGCGCCGCCATTGAGCCTCAGCCCGAAGGCCAGCGCGCGAACAACAAGGTCGAGGTCGGCGTCGGCGCGAACCAGCACGGCGTCGCAGCCGCTCAGCTCCATCGTCGCGGGAATCAGGTGCGGCGCGAGCTGTCCAAGAATGTTTTCGCCCGTGGCCGCCGAGCCGGTGAACAAGACTTTGTCCGGGCGCGTCCTGATGGCGCAGCGGGCGGCTTCGCTGGATTCGGGCAGCAACGCGACGAGTTGCGGGTCGAAGCCGGCGCGGAGGACCAACTCGGCCAGCGCCTGCGCGGCGGGCGCGCCCCCGATGCCCGGCTTGAGCAGGACGGCGTTGCCGGCAGCCAGCGCCTGGACGAGTTGCACGCCCGGGAGCAACAACGGGTAATTGGCCGGCCCGATGATGAGAACAACGCCGAGCGGTTCGCGGTGAATCTCGCTACGCACACCGGCGAGCCAAAGCGGCCGGCCACCCCTGCCGAGGCGGCGCGCGGCCAGCAGCCTCCCGGCTTCGCGTTCAAGAAACCGACAGGCCTCGGCGAGCGGGAGAACTTCCGCGCTCAAGGATTCGAGCGCGGGACGCTGCCGGGCGGAGGCGGAAGCTTCCGCCAGTTGCGGCGCGTGTTCAGCGATCAATCGGCGGAGCTGGCAAATCAGCTCCAGGCGGCGAGCCAAGGGCGTGCGTGACCAACGCGACTGCGCCGAGCGAGCTGCGGTCATGGCCCGCGCGACCACGGCGGGCGCGTCTGCACCAGCGACGTTGACGACGGGGATGCGCGTTGGTTCGTCGGCAGCGTTCATGGGTTGGGGCGTGGTTCGGTGGCGCGCTCGTTGACGATGGGCGCGGGTTTGAGATTGAGCAGGCGCGAAACGGTTTCGATGGCTTCGGTCGCCGCCTCGCTGGCGCGGCTCGCGAGCGTTGCACCCCGCTGCTTCGGCGCCTCCGCGCGGCCATTGTTCATGCCGAGGTCTTCGAGCAGCAGCTTGCTGCTGATGCGCGCGCTCTCGAAAATCACCGGCAGGCCGCTGCCCGGATGCGTGCCGCCGCCGACCAGGTAAACGCTCTCAAGGTCTTCAAAGCGGTTGTGCGGGCGCAGGTGCAGCATTTGGTCGAGGCTGTGCGCAAGATTGAACGTCGCTCCGCGATAAATCTCGTAGCAACTGTCCCAGTCCGCAGGCGTGATCAGGCGCTCATAACGAATGCGACCGGGGTCGAGGTCATAACCGGCTTTCCTGATTTGACGGAACAATAACTCGCGGTAACGGGTGCGTTCCTTCGACCAGTCCACGTTGGGGTGCTGGTGCGTGACGGGCGCCAGAACGTAAAGCGTTGAGTGGCCGCGCGGCGCAAGGCCGGGGTCGGTGACGCAGGCGTTCTGAACATAGAAGCTCGGGTCATCACTGAGCACGTGCCGGTCCTCGATGTCCTCCAGGTTCTTTGCGTAGTCCTTGGCGATGTGGATGGTGTGGTGCGGCAGGTCGAATTTTCCTTCGAGGCCCAGATACATCATGAACGTGGAGCACGAATACTTTTTCTTCGCGAGGTTCCGGTTCGTCCAGCGGCGGCGGAGGTGGTCGGGCACGAGACGTTCCATCGCGCGGGCGAAATCGGCGTTGACGACCACCGCGTCGGCGCGATGCGTGCCTTGGGGGGTGCGAACACCGAGGGCGCGTTTGCCGGCGAAGAGGATTTCTTCGACGGGCTCGTCCAGGCGGATTTCCACGCCCAGGCGTTTGGCCACGCGGGCCATCGCGGCGGTGAGGGCGGAGCAGCCGCCGATGGGATGAAAGACGCCGTATTCGTATTCCAAGAAGGAAAGAATCGAGAACAGGCTCGGACAGCGGAACGGCGACATGCCGAGATATTTTGACTGAAAGCAAAACGCCAGGCGCACACGGTCGTCGGTGAAGAATCGTTTCAAGTAGGTATCCACAGACTGATGCGGACGAAGCACGGGGAGCATCTTGAGCAGGCGGGCCTGAACCAGGTCCTGCCAGCCGAGGAAGGCGCTTTCCAGGCACGGCTCCATGAGCGCGAGCTTGGTACGGTTCTCGTCGAGGAAACGGCGGAAGCCGGGAGCGTCATCAGGCGAAAGCGCGGCGATCTGGCGCTCCATCGCCGGAATGTCGGGCGTGCAGTCGAGCTTGCCGCCCGCGCCGAACTGGATCCGATACTGCGGATCCAGCCGCACCATTTCGACTTCGGCGCCAAGGCTGGTTCCGGCGGCTTGGAAGATCTCTTCCAACACCCGGGGGTATAGGAAGAAAGTCGGCCCGAGATCGAATTGGTAGCCGTCCGCCTCGATGCGGGAGGTGCGTCCGCCGATGATCGGCAAACGTTCGACGATTTTTACCTTTAGGCCTCGCGTCGCCAGAAGAATGGCGGAAGCCAGTCCGCCGGGACCAGCGCCAATGATCAGAGCTTGTTTAGTCATGGATGTGAAATCAGGAGTTGGCGGGCGACCGGGCTTGCCCGGAGTTCCGCCAGCCAGCGACCCGGACGGCCAGCGCGAAGCGAACCGGTCGCCCAAACCGGCTTTTAATAGCCCGGAGATGGGTGCTGCAGGCGCTTGTTTTGAGCTGTTTGCGATTCGATTTCATATTCACTTTGCCGACTCCGGCAATGAATCTGTATAGAATATGTCTAAGTATGTAGTTGTTGTCAATATTTTGTCTTAATTATTTTCAATGCTCAGGATAGTGCGGTCCTTTGGGGCATTTTGGCCGATCCATTCAGTATTGTAGCGGTTCTTTTCAACAAGAAGCGATTCTTTGCTTGCAATGGTGCTCCTTTATGTACATATTTTGTCTAGATTTATGAACAATGCCCATCATGCCATCAAAGGCGTCTCTCGCCGCACCGGGTTGAGCGCGCACGTCATTCGGATTTGGGAGAAGCGTTATGGCGCGGTAACGCCCGCCCGCTCAGGCACGAACCGCCGTCTTTATTCCGAAGAACAAATCGAGCGGCTGAGCCTGCTGCGCGACCTCACGCGGGCCGGCCACAGCATTGGGCTGGTGGCGAAGTTGCAGACCCAGGCGTTGCACAAACTCGCCGCCGAGGCTTCCCGCAACAACGGGCAGGCCACGCGCGCGCAGACGAAGGCGGCCGGGGCGACTCCCCTGCTCGAAGAATGCATCGCCGCCGTAAGGAAGCTCGACTCCCGCGCACTGGAGCAAGCGCTGAATCATGCCGCGACCACGCTCGGCGCCCAAGGCTTGCTGCAACGCGTGGTCGCGCCTCTGGCGCAGAGCATCGGGGACCTGTGGCGCGACGGAACGATCACGGCGGCGCACGAGCATTTCGCCAGCGCGGTCATCCGGATTTTTCTGGGACACGCGGCCAAGCCGTTTGCCGGTGTGGAAAGTGCGCCGGTCCTGGTGGTGGCCACCCCAAGTGGCCAACTACATGAGCTGGGCGCCCTGCTCGTCGGCGCGGCGGCGGCCAATCTGGGCTGGCATGTTACTTATCTGGGCGCCAGCCTGCCGGCAGCGGAGATTGCCGGCGCGGCGCTCCAAAACCGGGCACGCGCCGTGGCCTTGAGCCTGGTCTATCCCGAAGACGACCCGCGCCTGGAAGGAGAACTGGCGCGGCTGCGCGAGTTGCTGCCGCCGGAAACCGTCTTGTTAACCGGCGGCCGGGCTATGCCCGCCTACCGGGACGCGCTGAACAAAGTCGGCGCGCTGCAAATGAAAGACTTCGCTCACCTGAGCTCTATTCTCGACGACTTGCGCAAACCCTCCAGGAAATCAAAGCGATGAAAAACCTCTTCTCTCCGAATATTGGCAACAAGGGCCGGCTCGTTCGCGGCCTCGGCGCGCTAGCGCTGCTGGCCGGCGCGGGCTTCGGCTTCACCGTCTCGGTGTGGCTCGGCGCGGTCCTGCTGGGGTCAGGCGCGTTTGTCCTTTTCGAGTCGCTGCGCGGCTGGTGCGCGCTGCGGGCCTGCGGCATCAAGACGAAACTTTGAACCGCCGCACGATGAGGGAATTTACCTTCCACACCGAGCTTTGGCTTCCTCGCGGCCACGACGAAGTATTCCCCTTCTTCGCTGAAGCGCGGAACCTGGAAGCCATCACGCCGCCGTGGTTGAACTTCGAGGTCCTTACCCCCGCGCCCGTCGCGATGCGCGCCGGCGCGCTCATTGATTATCGCATCCGGGTTCACGGCCTCCCCATCCGCTGGCGCACGGAAATCGTGGAATGGAATGCTCCGCACCGTTTCGTGGATGTGCAATTGCGCGGGCCATACACCCTCTGGCATCACACCCACACTTTCGAGGAGCGCGGCGGCGGCACACTCTGCCTGGATGATGTGCGCTACCGTCCGCGCGGCGGGGCGTTGACGAACTGGCTTTTCGTCCGGCGCGACGTGAAAAACATTTTCGCCTTTCGGAGCGAGCGGCTGGCCCAAATGTTCCCGATTTCAATTGCAGACAGCAGAGGCGCGAACGGAAGGCATCGAGGGTGGCACAAACAACCGCCAATCGGTAGCGGACCATCCCGATGCCCCCCATTGACCTCAGCCCACCCCCTGTTCCTCTAAGAGGCTTACGGATGACGGCAACGCCTAGAACAGTTCTCGTCACCGGCGCCACCGGTTACATCGGCGGGCGGCTCGTGCCGCGTCTGTTGGAGGCTGGCTTTCGCGTGCGTTGCCTGGCCCGCGACCCGGCGAGGCTGCAAGGCAGGCCGTGGCTCGGCCAGGCGGAAGTGGCGGCCGGCGATTGCCTGCGCGCCGACACTCTGCCAACCGCCCTGCAGGGCGTGGAGGTGGCGTTCTACCTGGTCCACAGCATGGCGGGCGGACGCGACTTCGAGCAGCGGGATGTGCTGGCCGCGCGGAATTTTGCGGCGGCCGCCAAAGCGGCAGGCGTCCAGCGCATCATCTATCTGGGCGGCTTGGGCGACCCCGACACTGCCCTCTCCGAACATTTGCGTTCGCGCCAGGAAACCGGCGCCGTGCTGCGCGAAACCGGCGTGCCGGTAACAGAGTTTCGCGCGCCGGTGATCGTTGGCTCCGGCAGCCTGTCGTTCGAGATCATCCGCTACCTGACCGAGCGCTTGCCGGTCATGATCTGCCCGCGCTGGCTCTACACCCGTGTTCAACCCATCGCCATTCGCAACGTGCTCGACTACCTGGTCGCCGCGCTCGATACACCGGCGAGCGCCGGGCGCATCATCGAGATTGGCGGCGTGGACGTGCTGACCTACGGCGACCTGCTGCGCGGTTACGCCAAGTCCCGCGGCCTGAAGCGCTGGCTGGTGCCGGTGCCGGTGCTCACGCCCCGGCTCTCATCCTACTGGGTGCATCTGGTCACGCCTGTCCCGGCCGCCATTGCGCGTCCCCTCATTCAGGGTTTGCGCAACGATGTGGTCCTGCGGGACGACACCGCCCGGCGGCTCTTTCCGCAGATCCAGCCGCTGGACTATGCCACCGCCGTGCGCCTGGCCCTGGCCAATCTTGAGACCGGCCATGTGCAAACCGCGTGGAGTGACGCTCTGGCCAGCAGTCAGGGCGATCTAGCGCCCTTAGCCTTGGCCACGCACGAAGGAATCATCCTCGAACGCCGCCAACTGACCGTGGCGGCGCCGGCGCCCGCCGTCTTTGCCGCTTTCACGCGCCTGGGCGGGACCACCGGCTGGCTCTGTCTGGACTGGGCTTGGCGCCTCCGCGGTCTCCTCGACCGCCTGCTGGGCGGCGTGGGCCTGCGCCGCGGCCGGCGCGACCCGCAGGAAGTGCGGGTCGGCGATGCGGTGGACTTCTGGCGTGTGGAGGCCGTCGAGCCCAATCGCCTGCTGCGTCTGCGCGCCGAGATGAAAGTGCCCGGTCGCGCCTGGCTGGAATTCAAAGTCGAGCCGATTGCCACAGGCACGTCACGTCTCTCTCAGACCGCCTTCTTCGCGCCCCGCGGGCTGACGGGGCTGCTGTATTGGTATCTGCTTTATCCCTTGCACGCCGTGATCTTCAGCGGCCTGGCGAAGAAGTTGGCACTGCTCGCGCAAGAGGTTGGGGCAAAACGGTGAGCCCCTTGGAGGCCGGCCTCCTCTTCACACACAGACACAGAGTTCTTCGAGGGCCTGCTCCAAGGTCTTACCGGGGTGGGCTTGCTACAAGATGCGCGCCAGGGTCGTCGGGTCAAGTTGGGTCGCCCAATCGGGGTTGCTCCGGGCCAAGGCTTCCAGCAACTCGGTGAACTGTCGGCCAAGGGCGGACTACCAGTTGCTCGAGCATCTGCAAACTTCCAGGGAAATCATGGGAGGCGGTGGCAGGCAGGCGGTTAGAAAGGAGCGTGTCCAAGTAAAACGCTTCGCGAATAACACTGCCGCGGCGGGAAGATAAAGTGAACAACGACCTGCAAAACCCCGAATTCCGCGAACGCTGGGCGCACATCGCCGAGCCTGGATGGGAAATTAACCACCAAATCTTCAACCAGGCCGACCGCCGCCGGACGAAAGTCCTCCACTGCGCTATCCCATTGACGCAAGCCAAACGGCTCTCGGATGCGAGGGACGCCGACAAGTGCCTAATCGCCAGTGTCGGCCGCAAAGCGTTGCCGGAATTGAAGCACTGGGAGTATACCCCGCAAATCCGGGCCGTGCCGCAGCTCCCCTATTTCAGGTCCCTGCCCCCGGAACACAGCTCCTTGGTGCACTCTCCTTGGTTCCAGAGCCCGTCGCAGGCAACCGGCATCGGCATCAATGCCCGGCATTTGCGTTACCATCACCAACTCTGGAACGAGCTCCGGCCCAAAACCCTGCGCGGAGTGCATACCACCCTGGTTTACGTTACCCCGCAGCTCGGCTACAGCCTTGCACCTCACATCAGGCTCGACAAGGCGTTCAATTATTTCGCGGCCCTCTCGCGGTGGGCCGGGCCAGTTCAGTTGTTCCCGGCGAACTACCTTTACCCGGATGCGCAACTAGGCCCCTGGCAACGCGCCCCGGCGCCCATCTTTGCGGATCTCCTCCCTCACGTG
The DNA here is from genome assembly GCA_050011195.1 of Verrucomicrobiota bacterium. Classification (GTDB taxonomy): domain Bacteria; phylum Verrucomicrobiota; class Verrucomicrobiia; order Limisphaerales; family UBA8199; genus PALSA-1440. The sequence goes on from JBEKJO010000192.1 coordinate 11,256, forward strand.
GGCGGCAGCAACTTCCCCCTCATCGATGGGACCCCTGATCCGTGGGGCAAGATTGCCCGAT
>JBEKJO010000193.1:0-10681 GCA_050011195.1 Verrucomicrobiota bacterium
ACGCATTCCAACGCGCATTGCCAGACGGAACTGTTGCGGCTGGGGACAGCCGCGCTCCGGGGGCAGCGGGGCGGTCGGCTTTGGAGCAGGTTGCGGACGCGGTCATGCTAGAGCCTCTGTATTTTGCGCAGGATGTCCGACGTGCTCACGGCGAGGCCGAGCGCCAAAGCAACCGCCGCCATGACAAGACTCAGGAGGCAGAGGACCAGGCCGGCGATAGCCAGGCCGCGGCCCTGTTGGGACTGAGGGTCGTTCTTGATTTGGGACAAGGCGACCAGGGCGAAGATTACCCCGAGCACGTTGAACGGAAATCCATAGCAGCAACCGCAGCAGCAGACGCAGGAAGTTATGGCGAGGACACCCATCACCATAGCTGCAAGCGCCATTGAATTGGTCCGGGGAGTCGGGGTGATGTAGATTGGCCCCGGAGCGAACCGAGGCGGAGGAGTGCGGGCGAGCAACGGGGCGAATTCCACATACTCCGTGAGCGGCGTCCATTGGGCCGCGCCCTCGGCCTGCACCCGGGTCTGCGCGCCGGCCCGGCCTTCGGCGATCCATTCGCGCAATTGGTCCGCGGTGATTGGCCCGTACTCCCGCCCGTCTGCTCCAATGATCTTATACATAAGCCAATTCTGCCTGGGAACTACGGCTCAGAACCACTCTTTCCGCCCGTCAACATACACCCGCACGAACTCCTCGTCGGGCTTGCACAAGTAAATAATGCCCTCAATCAGGCCAATGACGTGCATCACGGGTGAAGCGAGGCCGCACGTCAAAAGGGTGACGAGCAACATGACCAGCCCGGCGCCGGTGTAGCCGAGAATGAATTTGTGAATGCCGAGCGAGCCGAGCAGGATGCCGCAAATGCCGGCGGGAATCTTGTTCGACGCCCGCGGCAGGGGGGTATAAGCCGGCGGCGCGAGCGTCGGCGGGACGGTCGCGGACGCCGGCGGGGGTTTCAGGTCAGCGGCAAACTCCGGGAACGAACCGAGCGGTTTCCAGTCCTGGGTGCCGTCGGTTTGCGCGAGGGTTTGGGCGTTGGCGCGGTTCTCGGCCATCCAGCCCCGCAGTTGCTCGGCGGTGACCGGGCCGTATTGCTGGCCGTCTTTTCCAATGATTCGATACATAGGCTTTGTTTCGGATAGTGGCGTTAGCTGCTCACATTATATACTTACCGGATAAATGCGCTAAGGTTACAAAGTGCTGGTTACAGATTGCAATTTGGTGGTTCGCAGTCCCATGAGCCAGGCGCCTCGTCACGGGTTCCATACCAATTGAGCCAGCCGCGATTCGGTGAGCGCCTCGGCGTGCCCGTCGGCGAAGCCCACAACCCACGTTCGTCCATGGCGCGAGCGCTGGGTCATCAACTCGCTGCCGCCGCTGGCATTCCAGCCTGAGTCGCTTTCGAAGATCATGACCGTCCGCGCCGGGTTGGTGATTTTGGCGGTGGACAACCCGCCGAGTTTCCGGTTGAAAGCATAGTGGCACCGGCTGCCCGGGGAGGCGGCGGCACAAAGGAAAACCTTCTCCGATCCCACATTCTTCCGGATCGCGTCACACCAGGTGTCCGCGGGCGGGCACTGGTCGCCATTGGCGTTCGCATACACCATCACTCCCAAGGTGAGTTGCTTCACGTTATTGAGGCAATTGATGGTTTGGGCTTTGGCTTTGGCCCTCGCCAGCGCGGGCAATAGCATGGCGGCCGTAACCAGGATTGGGAACAGCAGCATGAAGCCTGACACGCAAATGCCCGCGATTGCCAACCCATTGCCAGATAACCGTCCGCCGCTGCGATTGATTTTGACCAGGGCAATGATGCCCAGAATCAAACCGACCACGGCAGTAATGCCGCAGATTCCCAGAATTCCCAGCACCAGCGACGTGATCGCCATGCCGCTGGTTTTAGCTTCCGCGGGTGTCGCGGACAGCGGCGGAGGCGGAGCCGCGCCCGGAGCGGCGGCGAAGTCCGGCTGAAACTCCGGCACGGAAGCCAGGGTCTGCCACTCGGCGCCGCCTTCCGGTTTAACTCTCGTTTGCGCGTGGGCGCGACCTTCGGTGATCCATTGGCGCAACACCTCACTGTTGACCGGACCATATTCTTTGCCATCAGCTCCGAGGACGCGATACATGCCATCCTTCTACGCGTTCGCGCGCCTCCCGCCAAGTTGAAAAAGCGCCGTTCTTTGTAATCCTCGGCGGGAGGGCGAGCGTCCCCGCGAGCCCTGATTCTCTGGATTTTCCCGGGAGGTTTGGGCTCGCGGGGACGCTCGCCCTCCCGGCTGGCGCCAGTGCGCAAGGCTGGCGTCCTACGATCTCCTCTGCAATTCAGCCAGCTTGGCGCGGGCCTTGCCGCAGTCGATGGTTTCCACCGCCAAGTCCCAGCCCTCGGCCATCGTGCGCGTGCGGCCGGCGACGAACAACGCGGCGGCGGCGTTCAGCAGAACAGCGTCGCGTTTGGGGCCCCGCTCCTCGCCCTTCAGGACGCGGCGGATGATGGTGGCGTTGACCTCCCGGTCGCCGCCGCGCAGATCGGCCAGCACCGCCGGTTGGAGCGGGAACGACTCGGGCGGCAGCGCCGAGGTGGCCAGCGCGCGCTCCTGATAAAACTCGGCAATCGTAGTCGGCCCGAGCGGCGAAAGCTCGTCGAGATGGCGGACTGCTCCACCCTCGCCCGGCACGGCACCGCAGACGACCATGGCGCGCCGCACACCCAGGGACTGAAGCACACGGGCCAGCGGCTCGCACAGGTCCGGGCGCGGCACGCCCACCAGCGCCGCACTGGGCCGCGCCGGGTTCAGCAGGGGGCCGAGGAAGTTGAAGATCGTGCTCTGGCCGCGTTCGGCGCAGAGCTTGCGCGCCGGGATGATGTGCCGGAAGGCTGGATGATATTTCGGCGCAAAGAAGAACGCGAAGCCGTGCTCCCGCAGCGAGCGCGCGGCTTCCTCCGGCCCCAGGTCAAAGGGGATGCCCAGCGCCTCCATCACGTCCGCGCTGCCGATCAGGGAGGTGACGGCGCGGTTGCCGTGCTTGGCCACCCGCACCCCCGCTGCCGCCGCGAGGAGGGCGACCGTGGTGGAGATGTTGAACGTGCTTAAGCGGTCGCCGCCCGTGCCGACTACGTCCAGGATTTCGCTCGCACGCGTCTCGCCGTCGAGCACCGGTTGGATGGACCTGCCGCGCAACTCGCGAGCGAACGCGGCAATCTCCCCGGTCGTCTCCCCTTTGCGGGCAAGGTGGGTCAGGAACGCGGCCTTCGTCGCCGCCGGGACCGCCTCGTCAATCAACTGCTCGACCGCCACGCCGACCTGCTCGTCCGTCAGGGCATTCGAGGCGGCGAGCTGGCGAGTGAATTCTTCAAGCACGGGCAAATGTTAAGAGTTGAGCCGACCCTTTTGCAATGGCGAACCACGGAGGGACAAACGCCACGGAAAATTCTTCTGGCGGCGCTTGACAGCCGCACTCCTTTCGGCGATAAATAAGGTGTCCGGGTGACAGAACGTTTCTTCAGCGGGGTTCCCCACCCCCACCTCCTTGGCGTCTGTCGCCCGGGCATCCTTGAATCCCGGCCAGGGCAAGCAATGTATCGCATCACTCAACTCAAGAACGGTCTGACGGTCGCCACGGCGGAAATGCCACACATGCTGAGTGCGAGCGTCGGCTTGTGGATCGGCGTGGGCTCGCGTTACGAACCGGCTCGGCTCAACGGCGTCTGCCATTTCATCGAACACCTTCTCTTCAAAGGCACAAAGAAGCGTTCGGCCAAGGAGATCTCCCAGGCAGTGGAAGGGATTGGCGGTTACCTGAACGCCTTCACCAGCGAGGAAACGACCTGTTTCCATGCCCGGGCCTCCTACGACCGCTTCGACGAACTGCTCGATGTGCTGCTGGATATGCTCCTCGACTCAAAGTTCGACCCGGTGGAGATCGGCAAGGAGCGCGAGGTCATCAAAGAAGAGATGGCGATGGTTCTGGACGAGCCGCAGCATCACGTCCAGGAATTGCTCAACGCCACGCTCTGGCCCGACCAGCCCCTCGGACGCCCCATCACCGGCACGGAGAAAACGCTGGATGCGATGACGCGCGCCCACCTGCTCGGCTATTTGCGCGACAACTACGTGCCGGCCAACACCCTGATCGTCGCCGCGGGCAGACTGAAGCATCGCCGAGTCGTCCGGGCCGTCGCGCGCTATGCCCCCCGCTTTCACACCGCCGCCCGTCCGCGCTTTGCGCCTGCCTGCAGCGACCAGCAAGCGCCGAAGATTCGCCTGTTCACGAAAAAGACCGAGCAGACGCAAATCGCCCTGGGCATCCGCACCTGCTCGCGCCAGGACGAACGCCGCTACGCCCTGCGCCTGCTCAACACGGTCCTGGGCGAGAACATGAGCTCGCGGCTCTTCCAGGTCGTGCGCGAAGATCGCGGCCTGGCCTATTCTATTTACAGCATGCCCAGCTTCTTCGGCGACGCGGGCGACCTGGTGATTTCCGCCGGCCTGGATACCGGCAATTTGACGAAGACGCTTCAGCTTATCCTGCGCGAGTTGCGCCGCATCCGGGAAGCGGCCCCGAGCGCCGCCGAACTGCGCCGCGCGCGGGATTACGTCATCGGCCAGATCGACCTGAGCCTGGAAACCACCGACAACCAGATGAACTGGTTGGGCGAGCAACTGCTTGGCTACGGCACCATCCTGCCACCCGCCCAAATCAAACGGCGCTTCCGCGAAGTCACCGCTGGCGAAATCCGCGCCGTCGCGCGCGCTTTCTTCCGCCCGGAGCGGTTGAACCTGGCGCTGGTCAGCCCGTTAAGGACCACCGACCGGTTGGCCAGGCTGCTGAAATGAGGCAAAACCTGCCTGCCTGTTTCAAATGCGCAAAATAAACAAAATACCGCTTGATTCGATTGGCCGCGCCACCTATATTGCGCGCTCTTTTTGAAAGAAAGTTAAAGACTTATGCGACGTCCAAAAGGCATCAAGACCAAGAAGTCTGCGGCCAAGCGTTTCAAAATCACCGCCGGCGGGAAAGTCATGCGCTCCAGCGCCGGTCGGCGGCACTTGTGCCAGACCAAGAATCCCAAACGCCGCCGCAACCTCCGCGGCACCACCACGGTCCACTCGACCGACAAGTATCGCATCACGCAAAGCCTGCCCTTCAGCCACTGACCCGCCATCAACTTTCGACCATCAACTATCAACTAGATCATGCGCGTAACCAACGCCCCCGCTTCCCGCAAACGCCGCACCCGGATGATCCGCGCCGCCAAAGGCTTCCGGATGCGCCGCTCCAAACTTTATCGCTATGCCTCCGATGCCATTGACCATGGCCGCGCCTACGCCTTCCGCGACCGCCGCGTCAAGAAACGCACCTTCCGCGCCCTCTGGCAAATCCGCATCAACGCCGCCGCCCGCGCCGCCGGCACCACCTACAGCCGTTTCATGGAAGGGTTGAAGGCCGCCCAGGTCGCGCTCGACCGCAAAATCCTGGCGGACCTCGCCGCCACGGACGCCGCGGCGTTTGCTGAATTGGTCAAAGTCGCCCAGAACGCGTTGAAGACCAAAGCCGCCAAGGTTTGACCTTTCCCATTGCCGATTTTGCATCGTCAATTGGCAGACGGGCGACCCGAGACGGCTCGCCCGTTTTTCTTTATGTCCTTGGCACTCCCTTGCGCTTAATCTAAGCACGTTATGGCTGGATTCCTGGACCAAATCGAACCGTTGAAACAGGCCGCCCTCGCGGAGTTGCGCGCCGCGCCGGACCTGGCGGCGCTCGAACAGGCGCGGGTCAACTGTCTGGGATCACACGGCAAATTCACGGCCCTGATGAAGCAACTCGGCGCGTTGTCCAAAGAGGAGAAACCGGCTGCGGGCAAGGCCATCAACCACGCCAAGGTCGCGCTCGAAACCGCCCTCGCCCAGCGCCGCGCCGAACTTGAACTGAACGCCGCCCTGCCCCGGGAACCAACGGATTTCACCCTGCCCGGACGCCGTCGTGTCGTCGGCAAGCTCCATCCGCTGACACAGGTGACTGAGGATATCGTCCGCAGTTTCCGCAAGATCGGGTTCGTGGTCGCCGACGGGCCCGAGGTCGAGGACGAGTATCACTGCTTCGACGCCCTGAACACGCCCTCCGACCATCCGGCGCGGGACACACAGGACACGTTCTATCTGGAGAAGGCAGAAGGCAGAAGGCAGAAGGCAGAAGCCGGCTCCCCGCCCTCGACTCTTCTCCGCACCCACACTTCTCCCGTCCAAATCCGGGTGATGGAAAAGCAGCCGCCGCCGGTGCGCATCATCGTGCCGGGCCGTTGCTATCGCCGCGACAACGCCGATGCCACCCACAACCCAACGTTCCACCAGGTCGAAGGACTTTATGTGGACCGCAACGTCACGGTCGGCGACCTCAAGGGCACGGTGGAGTTTGTCTTCAAGGAACTGATGGGTTCGGAAACGCGCATCCGCTTCCGCCCACACTACTTCAGCTACACCGAACCGAGCTTCGAGATTGATTTCAGCAGCGCGCTGACGCGCAAGATGGACAAGGAATGGCTCGAGATCGCCGGCTGCGGCATGGTTCACCCCCAGGTCTTCGAGAATGTCGGCTATGACCCGGAAATCTGGACCGGCTGGGCCTTCGGCTTCGGCATCGAACGCATCGCCATGATTCGCTACGGGATCAACGATATCCGCCTCTTCTACGAGAACGACGTGCGGTTCCTGAAGCAGTTTTGACGTTTGTCCCGGTTCCCATGACGTCTGAGGCGATCTGATAAGAGGCATCCAAAGGAGCCGCCAAAGGGGCCGCCAAAGGGGTTGATAAGCCTCACGCGAATGGTTACGTTCCAGACATGACTGCGACCTTGAGAGAGAGTCAAGCGGACTTGGGACGACTGGTTGAACTAGCCAGCCGTGGCGAAGACGTGGTGATCACAGTAGATGGGAAACCAAAGGCCAAACTGACATCCGCCGGAGCCCCGTCCGCCGCCACGTCGCCGGACATGGCTGCCTGGCTGAAAGATCTCGAAGAACTCCGCCGGAGGTACCACACCGGCAAGACGGGTCCAACGGTCGAACAGATTCTGGAGGAGGACCGCGCTGAACGCCTCTGAACATGCAATACTGGGATACTTCGACGCTGGCTAAACTCTATGTCAGCGAGCCGGATTCAGCGCAGTTCGCAGCATATTTGGCGGCCACAGGACCGATTACAACCTCCGAGTTGGCCCGGTGGGAGTTGTTTCGCGTGCTGGCTCGCAAAGAGGCCGGAGGTTTGCTTCCGACCGGAGCCGCTGAGGTCGTCTTTGGCAGGTTTCTGGCGGACGTAGCTGCCGGCAAGGTGGGGCTGGCCCCTCTGGACTCGGTTCTGGAAGCCAGATTCCAGCAACTCGTGCTGCGACTCCACCGTCTCAATCCCCCGCTGGTGGTACGAACTCTGGACGGCATTCATATCGCGACCGCTGATTTGCGCGGCGCAGACGCGCTCGTCGCCACCGACACGAGTATGCGCAAATGTGCCGCGGCAATCGGTCTGAAGCTTTACCCGTAAAGGAAACCCGTTCGTATGAAAGTCACATTTAACTGGCTCAAACAATACGTCGAGTTCGATTGGCCGCCGGAAGAACTGTCCGAGCGGCTGACCATGATCGGCATTGAAGTGGAAGGCGTCGAAAAGCTCGGCGGTGAATTCGACGGGGTCGTCGTCGCGCAGGTCGTCACCAAGGATAAACACCCGAACGCCGACAAGCTCACCGTCTGCCGCGTCAATGATGGCCAGGGTGAGCGCCAAATCGTCTGCGGGGCGCAGAATTTCAAGGCTGGCGACAAGGTGCCGCTCATTTTCCCGGGCTACAGCCTGCCCGCCAAACCCGGCGAGCCGCCTTTCACGATCAAGGTCGGCAAAATCCGCGGCGTCGAATCGCACGGCATGATGTGTTCCCCGCAGGAACTCGGCCTGGGGGACCTGGTCGAAGGGCTGCTCATCCTTCGCGCAGACGCCAAAGTCGGCCAGCCTTTCGCCGAATACCTTGGCCGGACAGGCAGCGACGTGGTCTATGACCTGGAAATCACGCCCAACCGGCCCGACCTGAACAGCGTCATCGGCATTGCGCGAGAGATCAGCGCCGTCACCGGCAATCCGCTGAAGCCGGTAGGGACGCGTTCTACCGTGTCACCGGCCATGAACCTTTCAGAACGTGCCCCTCTCCCTGCCCTCTCCCCGCGAGGCGGGGAGAGGGTGGCCGAAGGCCGGGAGAGGGGAGGTTCAGGGGCAGAGGAGACCGTCAGAGCGGAAGATTTAGTGGCGGTGCGGATCGAAGACGCGGAACTGTGCCCGCGTTACACGGCCCGCGTTGTGCGAGGCGTCAAGATCGCCCCCAGCCCGGATTGGCTGAAAAGCACCCTGGAAAAGGTGGGCATCCGCAGCATCAACAACGTGGTGGATGTGACCAATTACGTCATGCTCGAAGTGGGCCAGCCCCTTCACGCCTTTGATTATCATCTGCTCCAAAGCAGCGCAGGCGTCTCGCCCGCTGAAAATCACGCATCACGCATCACGCATCACGCATCACGCATCACGCCCCCCGCCCCCCGCCCCACTATCGTCATCCGCCGCGCCGCTGAAGGCGAGAAGTTCATGACGCTGGACGGCCAGGAACGGACCCTGAACAGCCAGATGCTCCTCATCGCCGACGAAACCAAAGCTGTGGCCCTGGCCGGCGTCATGGGCGGCCAGAACAGCGAGATCAATCTCAACACGGTGGACGTGCTGATCGAGAGCGCCTGTTTCAAACCGCAGAATATCCGGGCCACTTCCAGGAAGCTCGACCTGCGCACCGAGTCCTCGTACCGCTTCGAGCGGGGCGCCGACATCGGGATTTGCGATTGGGCCAGCCGGCGCGCGGCCCAACTGATTCTGGAGACGGCGGGCGGCACTCTGGCCCAAGGGGTCGTGGATGCCTATCCGAAGACTTTTGAGCCGCAGCAAATTGCCTTGCGCCACACGCAGACCGACGCCGTGCTCGGCCTCGCCGTTCCGATGGAACAGCAGATTGAGTGCTTGCAGCGGCTTGGTCTGGAAGTTGTCACGGCTCCAGACATTGCTCCCTCCACCGGTGTGCGCACTCCCCACACGACCGTTTTTCGCATCCCTTCCTTCCGGGTGGACCTGGAGCGTGAAATTGATCTCATCGAGGAAGTCGCGCGGCTTTACGGCGTGGACAAGATCCCCGCCACTGCCCCGCGCGGGGCCGTCGGCTCCAACCCCTACGACGCGGTGCACGATCAACTGGCCGAGGCCCGCCGCATTCTGACGGGCTTGGGGCTGTTTGAGGCGCAAGGGCAGACGTTGATTTCGGACGCGGCGGGCAAGCTGATGGCCAGCGACGCCCTGGCCCCCCTCTCCAATCCGCTCAGCAGCGACATGAACGTGCTGCGCCCGAGTTTGCTGCCCGGCCTGCTGGACGTCCTGCGCCACAATCTCAGCCGTAAGACATACGACGTGGCCCTCTTCGAGGTCGGTCGCGTCTTCACCGTAGCGCAGGCGTCCCCGCCTGCGGGTTCGCCGGGCGTCCCGCCCGGCGGCGTTCGCAATTCAACCCCCGCCACCCGCGAGGAGCGCCGCATCGCCATCGCTTTGACCGGCCAGCGCAACCCGCTGTTTTGGAGCGGGAATGACCGTGACGCGAAGTTCGACATCTACGACTTGAAGGGTCTACTCGAGGAATTCTTTGAGCAGTTCGGCCTGCGCGGGCTGACTTACACCCGCCGGCCGGACAGCACCGCTCTCTTAGCGGAATCCGCCACTATTCACCTTGGCAGATTCCAGCTTGGCGAATTCGGCCAATTGCTGCCGCCGCTGGCCCGGCAATACGATTTGCGCGACGCCGTGCTGTTGGCCGAGTTGAATCTCGATCTGCTCCTGGCGCGCCGGAACACCACGAAATCATTCCGGCCACTGCCGGCCTTCCCGGCGGTCCGCCGCGACGTGGCGATGATCCTGCCCGAGGCAACCACGCACGAAGCCGTCCTCCAGGCGGTCAAGCAGGCCAAACCGGCGAACCTCGAGACCGCCGAACTCTTCGACGTGTTTCGTGGCAAGAATGTTCCCCCGGGGCAGAAGAGCGTGGCTTACGCCTTCACCTACCGCCACGCGGAGCGGACGCTAACCGACGCCGAAGTCAACGCGGCGCATGAAAAGCTGGTGGCGCAATTGAAGCAGCGCTTGCAGGCGGTTGTGCGGGAGGCATAAGTGCCCGCGTTTCGTTGGTCCGTATCCGTCCTTCCGCCGCCCCCCTTATTTAGGTGCGGAGTTCGGGCAGGGTGCGCACTAACTTGAGGGTCTCCAGGCTGACGGTAATGACCTGCCCGATCAGGCGGACGATGTACTGCTCGTCATCCATCCGGTTCGGGTCGCTGCTGATCTTGCCCTTTTCATCGCGCGTGACGCGGTACTGATCAATGACCCATTCGAGAGCGCTGCGGTTGCCGAGGCGGTAACCGTAGGTCTCGGGGGGAATGCCGTTCAGGGTCAGGAAATCGTTGTAGAAGAGTGACGCCTTGTCCTTGCTCAGCTTCATCGCCTTCACGCGCCAGTCCAGTTTGACCTCTTTGTTTTCCTGCCGCTGAAGCGGGAACTCTTTGGCGGATTCGTAATTCACATGCAGCTCGGCGAGCTTCTTGCCGGCGGCTGC
>JBEKJO010000194.1:0-10616 GCA_050011195.1 Verrucomicrobiota bacterium
AGAAACCTTCATGCTGCTTTGGTCGGTCGGCTGCATTCTCTTGGCCTTCTGCGTCCATGTCACCGCCGGCCCGCGTAAAATCAAATATGCAACCCATCGTCGTCATCGAAGTTGAAGGCGGCGGCGTGCAGTCCGTCTTATATCTCGCTGGTGGTGATTGGGGGGTGAGGTGGTGCGCGAGCTTCGCAGCAGGCGCCAGGCCCAAACCGAGAGACAGGCGGCGAGCAACGTCAGCAAAATGAAGAACGGATCTTTGGCCAGGCGCGGCCCCTCCGCGAACAGAATATGGGCCAGCGTGATCAACGCAAAGATGATGCCCGTGGTGGTGAGACGAACGCTCGGAGCGCGGAGGTTACGGCAGGGGCTTGCGAAGGCGAAAGAACTGCTGAGGGCCGTTGGTGGTTGGGACCGACCGCCCGAAACAGCCGTTGCTGAGCGGATAGGGTCCGGCGACGGTCTGCCAGACGCCGGCGGGCGGCAGGCCGGTGCAGGTCTCGAGGTTGAAGCCGGCGAAGTTGGTCGGCCAGGAGAGGGCCAAGGCATTGGACCCCAGGATACAGCCCAGCTTCGGGCCGGTCGCCGGCACGCCGACGTACTGCAGCCGATAGAAGTTGGCCGGCTGTGACTGAATCAGCGGCTCGCGATACTCGTAAACGCCGCCGTTGAGCACGTAGGGGCCGCCCAGCGGCGACCAGGCGGCGGACCGGGAGAGGTCGGTCCCGGACAGCAGGATGAAGCCGGCGTTATTGGTGGCCGGCCAGCGCACGGTGAAATCCGCCCCCTCGCGCCAGGCGGCAAGCCGCGGCGCAAACTCCCCGGCTCCAAACAGCTCCAGGTCGAAACTGAGGCTGGCCTGAGAGGGAGAAAACCTGTGGACTTCCGCCGCCACGACGTTGGTGCCGGCAGGGAGACAGGCAATCGGAACGGTGGCCGGAAAGTAGGTGGACATGGAGTCGCCGACCACGGAGTTGGTCGCCTGGGTCAGGAAAGAGATCGGCCCTGAGGGCAGGTTGGTGCGCAAAATCTCCTGGCCGTTGAGCCACACGATGGCGCCGTCAACCCGGTTGAGCCGCAGGTTGAGGTTGGTGTAAAGCACGTTGGCGGGCACGACGAAGGCGCTACGGAAATAGGTGGTGATGTACTTGTTGGCTGAGTTGGCGCCGAAACTGACTGTCGTGATGACGCCGGGGGTGTTGTAACCCAGCCGGGCGGGGCCCTCGGCCCAGGCGAAATCGTCATACTGCGGCTGGGCCCAGTTGGTGCCCAGGTCCACGCCCTGGTCGGAGTATTTCCAGGTCGAACCGCCGGCAATGAACGGCGTGACCACCCGGTCGGTCCGCACGGTCATGGCGGCAATGCGAAAGAGCCATTCGTTGGCCATGGCGCTGAGGCCGCTGGGAAGGGGATGGGTGCCATCGCTCTTCATCATGCTGGGGCTGCTGACCGAGGAAAAAAGGTCCGCCACAAACACATTCTGCCCCTGGGCGCGCCGCGCGTTGACCAGGGATTGGAGAGCGGAGCAGAAGATCGGCATGTTGGTGCCATAGTTGAGATAGGAAAGGATCGAGGCGTAGGTGATGCTGGTCGGCTTTCCGACAATAATGTTAGCCGCCGGATTCTTCGCGAAGATCATGTCCAGCAGCGTGGCCATATCATTCGTCGCCACAAAGTAAGGGTTGCGCCCGCGGCCCATGTCGTTGACGCCCATATCAATCAGGAACAGGTCGGGCGTGACGTTGGTCAAGGCCTGCGCCAAGGTCAGCAGGGTGTAGTTGGACGATGCGGGATAGCCATGTGTAGGGCCGGACACGCCGGGATAAGCGATGACTGCCCCGTCCATCCCTTCATGCCGCGTCAGGGTAAAGGTCGGAGTGGTGGTGGAGAGCCAACGGCCCAGGTTGGTGAACGTGTAGCCGTTGGTTTGCAGCAGCGGCTGCAGGTAGGAGCGCCAGGCGCCGTTGATGGAGCTGTCATCGGTGATCGAGTCGCCCGACGCCATCACCTTGAGGGGACCTGAGGCGGTGTAATTGGTCAGCACCAGGTCCCCTCGCAGCGCCGTGCCGCCCAGCGCGCATACCAGCACGAGCCAGAGATACGGGCGAAAGCGCGGACGGCGAAGGCGACAGGTTGAAATCAGAGGTTCGTATTCTCCGGGCATACCACGTTCTCAAGGAATCTTATAGTGTCGGACACGCCCGATCCTACGCCCGCATAAAGACGGGTGGAAGAGCAAAAGACAGTCCGTCTATATCCAGGGACCGTCCCGCCATTGGCCGCAGGTGTTCGTCAACGACCTGGACCAACAGGCCGTGGATCCTGGGTATTGCCCCCAGGAGCAGGTTCCCGAATCACTCGCCACGGCCAGCGATGGGCTCCGTGAATCCGTCGAGGACCAACTGGCCGTTCATCGTCCGCCAGGTAGGGACGCCTCGCCGAGGCGGCCGCGGCCAATCCGAAATCGCAAATCATAATTATGCACTTCCCCTCCTATCCCGCCCGCCCGCTCAATGGGGGCCGGTTCGGCTTGGTGGCCCAGCGTCCGGTCCACCTGTGGAGCGCCAAGCTCAACGGTTGGCGCGCGCTGGTCCACACCCCCACCGGCACCCTCTTCAACCGCCAGGGCACTGAACTGTCCATCGCCCATGAATTTGCCGGGACCCTCGCAGACTTCCGCCGCTCCAGCATCGAATGGCTGGACGCGGAAGCGCTCGAACGCCGGCACAACATCGGCCGCGGCTCCCTCATCATCCTCGATGCCATTGTGCCCAATCTGACTGCCTCCGACCGATACCGCCTCCTCAGCGAGGAAGTCCTGCGCCTGAACTGGCCCACTCTCCACATCGGCCAGCGCCCCGAGGAAAACCGGGGTTACCTCCTCCATCAGACCGCCCTGAGTGACGCCTCGCCTGCCGGCAAGCTCGCCCTGACCCGCTGGTGGAACCAGATGCAGTGCCTCAACACGGCCTGGGGTGCGGAGTTCTACGAGGGCCTGGTGGCCAAGCGCGCCGATTCCCTCTATCCCATCCAACTCCGCAATCCCGAATCGGGTTGTCCTTTCTGGATCAAACATCGTTGGGCCTGATGACCACGAAATCGAAGGCCAGCTTAGTGGGGCTGCGCAACAATTTAACGCTTGATACATCCAGCGCGCCAGCCAGCCGAAAGTTCTGGATGAGGCTGGTGGTCATGCAGAGGCTCGGAACAGGAAAAACGGAACATGGAAACTGAAAGACGATAAAAAAACTTGCAACAATGCGGAGGGGGGGTCAAAATCCTGAAAAACAGCCCGCGCTAGCCGTGGTCAAACAATCGAATGGGGAATCCCGATTCAATTGACGATCGATCGGACTGATGGCTCGTTAATCTTAAGGCGCTAGAGCAAGACGAACCCTTTTATGAACATCAACACCATCCATTCACTCACACTGGCCTTGGCGGCGCTGGCGCTCAGCTTATCCGTCGCTCAACCGGCGCGAGCCACGGGCTGGGCCAACACCGGCTCACTCAACACCGCGCGCGCGAATCACACGGCAGCGTTGCTGCCCAACGGCAAGGTCCTGCTCACGGGAGGAGCCAATGCCAACAGCGGCGTGGTCGTCTTTCCAGCGAGTAGCGAGTTGTACGACCCGGCCAGCGGATCTTGGACCACGTCCGGCTCGCTCAACACCCCGCGCGATTTTCACACGGTAACGTGCCTGCCCAGTGGCAAAGTGCTCGTCGCGGGCGGACAATATTGGAATGGCAGTGCTTATATCTGTCTATCCAGCGCCGAGTTGTACGATCCGGCCAGCGGCACCTGGACCACGACTGGCTCGCTGAAAGCCGCCCGCTACTCGCACACGGCGACGTTGCTGCCCAGCGGCAAGATCCTGGTCGCCGGGGGCTGGAACGGCCCCAACAACAATCCGACCAACGGCGTCGAGCTCTACGACCCGGCCAGCGGGACCTGGACCACCGCCGGGGCGCTTCACACCGAACGCTATTATCACACGGCCACGTTACTGGCCAACGGCAAGGTCCTGGTCGCGGGGGGCGTGGACGACAGCGGCAACCCCTCGACCAGCGCTGAACTGTATGACCCGGCCAGCGGGACCTGGGCCACGACTGGCTCCCTGACCACCGAACGCCAGTGGCACACGGCGATTTTGCTGCCCAATGGCAAAGTCCTGGTCGTGGGCGGAATGGACGCCAACGGCGACACCTTGGCCAGCGCTGAACTGTATGACCCCGCCACCGGCAACTGGACTACGACCGGTTTGCTAAACACCGAACGCCAGTACCACACCGCGACATTGCTGCCCAACGGCCAGGTTCTGGTCGTGGGGGGCGTGGACGCCAGTGGCAATCCCTCGGGCAGCGCCGAGCTTTACGATCCGGCCAGCGGCACTTGGAGTTTCGCCGACTCGCTGGTCAACATAGGACTTTGTTCTCACACGGCGACGTTGCTGGCCAATGGCCAGGTGCTGGTCGCGGGGGGCTATAGCGGCAGCGATTCCGCCGGCGCTTTTCTATACGATTGGCCCAGCGGGTCGTGGACTCCGACCGGCTCGCTCAACACCGCCCGCGCTTTTCAGAAGACGACCCTGCTGACCAACGGCATGGTCTTGGTCGCGGCGGGGCTCGGCAGCAGCGGCGTGCTGTCCAGCGCCGAGGTGTATAATCCAGCCGGCGGTGCCTGGACCACCACCGGCCCACTCCACACCGCGCGTGAGTTGCACACGGCAACGCTGCTGACCAACGGCCAGGTCCTCGTCACCGGGGGCATGACTGGCAGCGTTTACCTGGCCAGCGCCGAGGTGTATAATCCGTCCAGCGGGACCTGGACCACGACCGGCCCGCTCAACGTCACCCGTCTGGAGCATACGGCGACATTGTTGCCCAACGGCAAAGTGCTCGCCGCGGCGGGCTATAGCAGCGGTGGCTTTCTGTCCAGCGCCGAACTCTACGACCCGGCCAGCGGAACCTGGACCTACACCGGCTCCCTCAATGCCAGGCGCGAGGACCACACAGCCACCTTGCTGCCCAACGGCGAGGTGCTTGTCGCGGGAGGCTATTACAGCACATATCTGACCAGCGCCGAGCTCTACGACCCGTCCAGCGGAACCTGGACCACGACCGGCCCGCTCAACGCCGCCCGTCGCTGGCACACGGCGACGTTGCTTCCCAATGGGCAAGTCCTGGTCGCGGGGGGGAATAGCGGCGCCGGCTCGGCCATTGCCAGCGCCGAGTTGTATAATCCGTCCAGCGGGACCTGGACGACGACTGGCTCGATGAGCACGTCTCGCGAAGAGCACACGGCGACCCTGCTGCCCAATGGAAAGGTTCTGGTCACGGGCGGCTATAACGGCAGTTATCTGGCCAGTGCGGAGCTCTACGACCCCGCCACTGGCTTGTGGACGACGACCGGCTCCCTCAATGCCGCGCGCTATTTGCACACCGCAACATTGCTGCCCACCGGCCAGGTCCTCGTCGCGGGGGGAAGCCCTAACGCCAGCAGCGCTTTATCCAGCGCCGAACTGTATGATGTCGGGCTGGGGTTCACCAATGCCTGGCAGCCGCAGATTGCCACATTCACCTCACCGCTCGCCGCCAACGGTTGCCTGACACTCACCGGCTCACGGTTCCGAGGAGTGTCCGAAGGCTCCGCCGGCAACGGCGCCCAGGATTCGCCGACAGATTATCCGGTCGTGCAATTGCGTCGCCTGGACAACGAGCAGACCGTGTTCCTGCTCTCGACGAATTGGCAAACCAATTCGTTCACCTCCGCACCGGTCAGTGGGTTGCCCGCCGGCTGGACCATGGCGACGATGTTTGTCAATGGCATCCCCAGTCCGGCCAGTCTGCTGCTGATCGGCGCGGCGGCCGCGTCGCCAAGCCCGATCGTCCTGACCCACATTGTCAAGCTGCCAGGCGGTGCCTGCCAGTTCAGCTTTACCAACACGCCGGGCTTGGGCTTCACGGTCTTGGCGGCAACGAATTTGGCGTTGCCCCTGAGCAACTGGATGGTGCTGGGGAGCGCGACGGAGGTTTCGCCCGGCCAGTTCCAATTCACCGCTTTGCAGGCCACCAACACCCCGCGCTGCTTCTACCGCGTGCGCTCGCCGTAGAACCAGAGTCAACTCGCCATGTCCGCCAGGTTGGCTTGCCTGTGGCGAGGGAAGAAAATCACGAAAACGGCCCACGTTGGTCGTGGGCAAGAAACCAAATGGGAAATGTCAGCCCAAAAGAAAGAAAGAACGAACTTATGCGTATGCTCACAGGTCTCATCGTCGCCTCTTTGGCCTTGGTCCTGCTGCCGGCCAGGCCGGTGCAGGCGCAACCATCGCCCTATTTCCAGGCGGTAACCAACTTGAATCCGGCCGGCTACTGGCCGATGCACGAAGTCGAGGCCCCGGCGCCGGGGGACATCGAAACCAACTATGGCACTCTGGGCCTCTTGGGCACCGGCTATTACCCGGACTGGGTGGGGAACCCCACGCCGGTCATGATCAACCGGGGAGCGCCTGGCGCTCTGGCTGGCGACAGCGACCCGGCGGTATATTTTACCTACCCCAGTAGCAACAGCGGCAGCACCACAAACTCCCTGTATGTTCCCCACACGTCGCCGTTGTCAACCTTGAATCCGCCGTTCTCGGTTGAATGTTGGTTCTATCCGACTAACGCCTCGGATGCGGGAGACGTTTGGAGCCAGGCCGGCTATGAAGGTCTGAATGCCGGCGCCAGTGGCGGTGGCCTCGGCAATGTTTGCGGCATCCGATTGTATTGGAATGAGAATAGTTTCGTAGTATATACGTACAAGAACAGTTCGACCTTGAACAACCCGTGCAGCAAGGGGTCCATTGCGGTCGGTCAGTGGTATCACGTGGTTGTAACTGCTGACGCCGCCACCAACATAAGTCTGTACGTTAACGGCAGCCAGGCCGGCGCCACCAAGGCAGCAGCCTCGTTGTATGCCCCTGATTACTGGACGCCGTTCCAAGTCGGCAATGGCAGGGGGACCACCCGCGCAGTTCAGGGGATCGTGGACGAGGTGGCGGTTTACACGAATGTATTGACGGATATTAGCGCACACTATGCCGCCGGCACCAATGCCAGTCCAAGCACACCTTACTTTCAGCTTGTTACGAACGATGCTCCGGTGATCTATTTACGGATGGATGGGCCGGCTTACTCCGCGCCAAGTGTCAGCGCCTGGCCGGTGCTGACGAACTATGGAAGCGCGGGTGCCAACGGCGTCTATACCCCGGGTACGATGCCTGGCATCGTGACGGGTCCGCTTAATCCGAACGGCGTGCCTTTCTATGGATTAGCCGGCGCCAAAGTCGCTCAATTCAGCGGCGTGAGCAGCTTTGCCGATGCCGGCTATGCGGCGCAGTATGACCCCGCGGGCCCAACGCCGTTCACGGTGACCGCGATGTTCCGGGGCAATCCCGCCGACAATCGTTTCCAAAACATTGTCGGTCACTCGGACAATTCCTGGCGCCTTGCCATGAATACCAATGGCACGCTGCAAGGCACACTCGGAACGAATTCGGCCAGTGTGGTAAACTCGGCCGGGGTCTATAACGACGGCTGCTGGCATCACGTGGTCGAAGTTTATACGCCAGGCTCAACCGGGACCGGAACCAATGCCCTCTTTGTTGACGGGCTGCTCGACACTGCGGTCAGCACCGTGAGCACCGATGGCATCGGCCCCGGTTCGACAATGGACGTGATGATTGCCGCCGACCCGCAATATACCAATTCCCCCGCTGGCGTGGGGCGGCAATTTGCCGGGCAAGTGTGCGAAGTAGCGTTCTTTACCAATGCGTTGACGCTCAACCAAATTCAGACGCTCTACAACGCCGGCGAAGTGGCTCCTTTCATCACAGTGCAACCCGCCCCCGGCCGAGGCGCCGACGGCGGGGCTGGCACCAGCGTCTATTTCGGCGTGGCGGCCTGTGGCGCTTCACCGCTGGCTTACCAATGGTATTTCAACACCAACGCAAGTTACAGCGGCGCGACCCGGTTGGTTGACAACATAGTCAAATACACCAATTCAACCACCTCCCGGTTGACGGTCACCAACCTGGCGGCTGCCGACAGCGGCTATTACTACGTGGTAATTACCAACAACTACGGTTCCGTGACCAGCGCGCTGGCGAGCTTGACGGTTTATTCCGCTCCGGCGATTGCCAACTCAAACCTGCCGCCGTTCCTGGTGTTGCCGGCCGGCAAGTCCTACACTTATTCCGTCGAGGTGACCGGCTCGGTGCCGTTGAGCTATCAGTGGTATAGCGGGGCGGCCCCGGTCGCGGCAGCGACCAACGCCAGTTATACGGTGACGGCTGGGAGTCCGGGCGCCATGACGACCTACCGCGTGGTGATCACGAACCTTCAAGGCTCGATCAGCGCCACTTCGCTCCTGACGGTCGTTGCCGTTCCCACCGATCCGTATGCGACGAACATTCTGGGCCTGAATCCGGTGGGCTACTGGCCGTTGCAGGAGACCAACGCGCCGGCCCCGGTGACGATGGAAACCAACTACGGGACGCTGGGGAGTTTGGGCAACGCCTATTACGCCATGAATGCCGGTCCCTCCCCGCGGGTGACCTTCAATCAGGGCGGGGCCTTGACGGGGTCCGGGGATTCGGATGCGGCGGTTGCCTTCAGCGGTCCCAGTGGAACGAACTACTTGTTTGTGCCGCGTGTTACCCCGGCGTTGACCGTGCAGCCGCCGCTCACCTACGAGGCCTGGATCAACTCCTCCAGCACGTCGTTCAGTGACATCATGGGCGAGGGCGGGTCGGGCTTGAACAGCCCTGGCAACAGCGGCAACTTCGGCGGCATCCGCATGTCCTATGGCGGAAGCAGCAGCGGCGCCAATTTACAGGCTTATGCCTACACGGGTGCTGGCGTGACCTATACCTCCTTCGGAACGCCGGCCAATACGCTGCCGGTTGGGCTGTGGCATCATTGCGTGCTCACCTACGATGGCGCTACCGCCGTCCTGTATGTGGACGGGCAACCGCAGGCCACCTATACTGCCTTGGCGATGGTGCCGGACACCTGGTCGCCGCTGACCATTGGCGATGGCCGGTGGCAGGGCGGCGGCACAGGGCCGACGCGCCCCTTTACTGGAACCTTAGACGAAGTGGCGGTCTATACCAATGCGCTGACGGCGACCCAAGTTGCCAATCACTATGCTGCCGCCGTCACTTCCGGCGGCCATTACAAGCAGACGGTGCTGAATGACGGCCCGTTGCTCTATTATCGGATGGATGCCCCGGGTTACGTCACCCCGAACCCGGCTCTCTATCCGACGGTGGTTAATTTCGGCTCCGCCCCGGTCAACGGGGCCTACCTTGGCGGCATCGTGCCGGGCGGCGTGCCGGGGCCTGCCCCGTTGGGCCTGAGCAGGAGCCTGGCGGCCCCCATCAACGGGGTGATCTCGTGCATTGATGCGGGCAGCGACCCGGCGTTCAATCCGACCGGGATGCAGCCGTTCAGCGGCCTGCTCTGGTTCCAGGGCTATCCTTGCGATGGCCGGGTGCAGACCCTCATGAGCCAGGGAACCAACTGGGCGCTGAACCTGGATGGCACCAACGGCTACATTGTCTGCACCCTCTCCGGTGTGGGCAGCATCACTGCCTACACCCCCCCCATCAACGATGGCAACTGGCACATGGTGGCCGGGGCCTTCGACGGGACGACCGGTTCCCTGTATGTGGACGGGGGACTGTACGTCTCAGGCCCCGTGAATGGCCTGGCCGGCGAGCCGGGCGCTGACCTGCTTTTGGGCGGCGATGCGGAGTTTACAGCCGTCGGAATCAACCAGCAATATTTTGCCGGCGCCATCGCCCAAGCCGCCTTGTTTACCAATGCGCTGACGGCGGCGCAGGTCAGCCAGATTTACAGTCTGCTGCTGGTCCCCCCTCCCACTCCGACGATCAGCCTGGCGGGTTCGGGCAACCATCTGGTCATCACCTACACTGGCACGCTGCTCTCCTCGACGAATGTGACTGGGCCATACTCACCGGTCACGGGGGCGAGCCCGCCTTATACGATCTCGCCCTCCAATGCGCGGATGTTCTATCGAACAGGCCAGTAACGTCCAGCCTTGGGACATCGACGCCAAGGAGACGATGGAACACGCCGCCGTGCTGTTCCCCCGCCCGCGCCGGAGCGGCGAACCGCTGTCGGTCGCCGACCATCAAAGTCCAAATACACTGCCGCTCCCGCGAAATTGGCCGCGAAGAAAGCCGCAATGACGGTGAACCTGATCGCTTGGCCACCAACAGGCATCAAATGGAGTCGCATACAGCCAATACGATTTGGCAAAGCGCTATCTTGACGGAAATGGTGTAACGAGGGATGAGTCGCTTGGCCGTTATTGGCTCACTCGGTCAGCCGCCCGGGACTACGAGCCTGCCTGCAAACTGTTGGAAACGCTAAGCGGCGTAAATCCGAAGTGACTGCCCTACCACTTTATAGGCGATAAACTCCGCCTCAACCAGAAGGCCGCGAGGATGCGCGTGCCCCCGGTGTTCCGGTTGACCAACTAGCCAAACGCCGCCACGTCATCGTCCGCCTTCTAGCCATTGTTGCCGTCGTCCACGTCGCCCTCTTCGATGCGC
>JBEKJO010000195.1:0-10592 GCA_050011195.1 Verrucomicrobiota bacterium
GTAACTATTCAGGACCAGCCACGTAGGGCGAGGCTCCTGCGGAGCCGGGTTGCGATGGTGGGAGAGGCTCCGCGGGAGCGTCGCCCAGGCCTAAACAGTTACCAGCGTTTTACAGCAACGGAATTTCAGCTTCGCCGCCCTCCGGGATCTTGAACCGGAGCACCGGGCTACGCCCGTGCGTTTCGATCTTGAAGGACTCGGCTAGCGCCGCGGTTTCTTTTGGCGTCACCTCGGCAAAGAAAAGGATGACGCGATGGGCCACTTCTTCCCCGGCCTTGAACGGTTTGGGCTCGCGGCCATACGAGCCGTAAAAGACATCCGAATAAACCGAAATGCCCGGAGCGTAGCCCGTGGCCTGAACGTACGCCATGCCCTCCCCTGCCACACTGACAGCCCCCAGACGCCCATCCACGTTGGCCCAGGCGCCTGGAATGGCCAATGCGGGCTGGAGCTTTCGTTGGATAAAAACGGTTTGGCCGCCCTGGTAATAGAGCAAGCGCTTGCCGCCGGTGACTTCGTCGTTCTCGATGCCGAAGGGAACACCGCGTTCCTGCGTGACCGTGACGTCCTTCAGCGCGCTGACACGATCCTGATAGACGACGGTCTTACTGCCAATCGACATCAGCCGGAGCATCTGTTTCAGTCGCCCGCCGTTGAGCAGCAGCGTGCCCGTGGTTTCAAAGCCGTTAGTGGTGGTCGTCCAGCAATGTCCAAGAGCGACCGTTTTGGCATCTCCTCGGGGGCTGAGGTCAAATCCGCCTACAAAACCGTTAATGATAGGGACGGTGAAATCGGGATTGCCTTCGTGGCCTGAACCGAGTGGAACCAGCATCCCCATGATCCGGTTGGTCCACGAAAAGGAGACGAACTTGTCCCTGGTGCGATGGCTGACCACTTCGGTCCAATCGTGCGTTCGGATCCCGAGGGCTATCGAGGCAGCAGCCGTTGCTGTCAACTCTTTGGCCGGCGGCCCGAAGATTTTGTGTGCCAGGAAACCGTAAGTCTCCTGCTCGGCGCCGACGGCGTGACGTGGGAAGCCGAAGCGGGAGCCGGAAACGGCCAGATCGCCCTGCTGCCGCACTTGCCAAGCGCGCACGTATTGCAAATAAGTCTCTTCCAGGCGCGCGGCCATGCTGTCCTGTTGCCAGCGGGCCAACGCGGCAAAGAGATTAATGTAAGGTGTGGCGCCGTGCAACTCCCAATCCATTCCCTGCGGATAGGCCGATTCGCCGTTGGGCAAGAGAATTTCCTCAAACATACGCCAGGTATCCATCAGGTGATGCCCTGCCGCCGCCGGAACCGGCTGATGCGCGTAGGTGAAATACATCGCCGTCTGGGTCAGAAAATAACAACTGCACCCCACATAGGAGGGGTGAAAGAAGCCGTGATTTTCCAAGGTGAAATCCGGATGCACATTGGCGCCGACAAACCAATCTTTGACAGCGCGCCCGTCAACGATCTGCTCGTCGAACTGGTCCTGCGGGGCGGAGAGCGTGTTCATCATGTATTCGAGCGCCTTTTGCCTCCAGGCGGCGGCGTGGGGATGGTCGGCAAACATATTGTGGGCGAGCACAATGCAGACCAAATCCCAGCCGTTCTCTTCCGCCTTGGTGTCATTGAAACTGCCAGTCGGCGGTTTGATGACCAGAAAACGGTCGGCTTCGAAGGCCACGACCCGCTCCAGGTCCGCGCGCAAGCCGGTGTCCAAATCATCCCACATCAGCCAGCCGCCGAAGGCCAGATCGCAGGTCCACATGGCCGATTGCCAGCTATTGCCCCAGGATTTGCCGTCCGGGCATTTCTGGCCGCCGGTGACGTGTGTGGCCGTGACGTAACGTATGGCCGCGACGACTTTTCTTTTGTACTCCTGACGCTCGGCTGGACTGAGCGTATCGGAATATTTCAGCAGCGCTGCGCAGGTCAGCGTCATTGACGAGATGGGGCGCACGCCTCCTTCGTCGCTGCGGCCGTTTCCCCAAAAGCCGGCGCGCCCGTCGACTGGCCAATCCTGCCAGAACTGATCGGCGTGCCGGCAGGCATCCCGCATCAGGCTGTTGTAAGTCTTAAGCAGTTCCGTCTCGGACAGCCGGTGAATGTGGTAAACCTCTTCTGCCCGCGCCCAGACGGGTGCCAGCAGCACTAGTACAGCGGCAAAAATTTTCTGCATAGAAACCATGAAATTTGAATACTGCATAGTATTTCCTTGTTGTCGAGTAGCGGTAAAGATGATCCGTAGGTGGCCAAGAAATTCGACGGTTCCAAGCACCGATCCACTCTTGGGCGTCCGCGCCTGGACTGATCTGTGTGGAAGAGTTGGTGGTGCAGTTGGCCAGGGACAATCGGACCTGGGGCTACAAGCGAATAGAGGGCGCGCTGAAGAATCTGGGGCTCACCATCAGCCGCCAGTCGGTGGGTAACATTCTCAAACACCACGGCTTGGCCCCGGCCCCGGAACGAGGCAAGGGAATACTGTGGAAGGCTCACACTGCCGATTGGGGCTCCGGGGCGCCAGGCCAGGATCGTTTCCGGTCGCATAATCTGGGCCACTTCCTCCAGCGCCTTGCGGCCCAAGCGCTGGCCAATTTTGGCCAGGGTCATGCGCTCGGCGTCGCTCAGACGGAGCCGCCCTTTGACCTGGTTCCTGAGAATCCCTTGCTCGCTGGAGGAAATGTCCCCTTTTGGACTCGATAGAAATGAGCAGGCGAGCAGGCGTCAGTCCTCGATATTTGCACTTTTTGCCTGTCGTTTCAGCAGATTTAAAGCGCAGCCCGCATGGTCAAAGAATTCAAATCATCTGATGCACAAAGTCGCGACACACCCCGAAAAAGGCGTAGACAGGCTGCCGCCGATCGTCTAGCCTCTAACTCGCGACCGCCATCCATGCTCAGGGCATGGCTTCTTCCGAGGGTCGAACGTCTGGCTCAGACACCTGACTCGTGGCCGCCGCAACTGACAACTAACTGCCATGTATGAAAGCGAACCCGTTCTGCTTCTTCCTCTCAGCCCTCTGCCTGGTCACCGCCACCGTCACAGCCGCGGATTGGCCCCGGGTCATGCTCGCTTCGCCTGGCGGGGTGGAGCTCGCAGGCCCGGTCGGCGCGGCCCTCGAACGCGGCGTGGAACGTCTCAGCCAGCCCCCTTATACCACCGATTGGCTGCTGGCCGATGTCTCCTTCAAGTTGAACCGTGCCTTCACCAACTACAGTGGTGACGTGTCCGGTCGTTTCCTCGAACTGGCGTCTTTGACCAGTCTGCCCGGCCACTATTCGCCGCCAACGCTCCAGCCCGCCTTAGCGGAGATTGCGAAATACCAAAGGGCTGACGGCCATTTCGGGGGCGAACTGAACTTCTCCGAACCAATGCACAACGGCTCGGCTACCCTCCCCATGTTCTGGGGCAACGCGCGCCTTTTGGTAGGCCTAGTTACCGCAGCCAGGGAATGCAACCGGCCGGATTTGCTGGCGCAGGCCCGGCGCCTGGGTGACTTCTATCTCGCTACGACCAATATTTTCTGCTCTCCGGCGCGGAAGGCCGAAATGCGCGCCACCGGCAGCGGGGGCGACAGTTATACCTGCTGCTATTTTCCGGCGATCGAAAGCCTGGCGCTGCTCTATCGCGCCACTCACGACGAGCGCTATCTGCAAGCGGCCGAAGGCATGGCCGAATGGTTCAAAGGCTTCGATGCCCTGCCCATCGATCATAGCCATGGCGACCTTTGTGCCTGGCGCGGCATCCTGGAGTTATATGGCATCACCGGCCAGCGCGCTTACCTGGAACGCGCGCTGGCCAAGTGGGAACAGGCCGTGCAGAACAGCTTTGTTTGGAGCCTCGGCGGTGTGGGTGAGTGCTGGTATGTTTTCTATCACCATGACGAGGGGTGCAGCGAATCGGACTGGCTGCGCTTCAATCTCCAATTGTGGCAATTTACCGGGCAGACGCGCTTCCTGGACATGGCTGAGCGAAATCTCCTTAATCAATATGCCGCCAACCAGTGTCCCAACGGCGGTTATGGCGTGCGACAATTTGACGGCGAACCCACCGGCCCCATCGGCACCCGCGGCGAAGTCGGCGAATGCAATTACTGCTGCAGCTTTCATGGGCCGTTGGGACTGCACTTTCTCAAATCCTATCTGGCGGCAGGCTCGGACCTTGGGGTCTTCGTCAATTTCCCACTGGACTTCGCCTCTACGGTCAAAAGCTGCGACCGGGACTGGCACGTGACGGCCAGCACTCGGCCAGCGACGCAGCCCGATGAGAAAGGCTTCGACGTGGAATTGGCGCCGGCTGACGGGGCAAAATCGGCCCGCACCACCCTGTGGGTGCGCCGGCCGAATTGGGCGATGGGAGTCAAGCTCACTGATTCGGCGGGCGCGGCGCCGCCGTTTTCCGAGGAAGGCGGTTACGTGCGGCTAAAACGCAAGTTCAAACGCGGCGAACGTCTGCATATCGCCTTCCAATCCGCGCTTCGGCTCGAGAAGCGTCGCTTCGAACCGGCGTCTGTCGCCCCCGGACGCATTTCGCGGCTACGAGAGGTCGCCCTGCTGGATGGGCCCAACGTATTGCTTGCCGCACCGGCGTCAGGCACAGGGCGGCTCACGTTGCTGGCCCAAGTGGATTCAACTGGACGCCTCAGTTTCTGGCCGGCGCCTCAGGGTGGCTATCTGACGGTCGCGCTGCCGGGTTTTGATGTGGACCTGGACCAAGTCACCACGGCACTGGCTTCGGCGGTGCCCATAACCCTCCGTCCCGAATCCGAGCTGACCACAGGCCGCCGCATGACCTTCATTCAGGACCTGATCGTAGTGCCTGCCAATGCTCTTAGTCCATCGGCCGCCAACAGTTTGGCGGCTCGCGCCGAACAAGCCGCTCAAGCGCTGTCCGGCCCGTTCTTTGGCCAGCACCTGGAACTCAAGCCAGACATCTGGATTGGAGCGAACGGCTGGCAGTTTGCTTCCAACGCCCTGGAGATTACCGGGGGCGACGTCGGCCTGCTCGATGGCCAAGGCTACGCCGACTACCGGTTTGAGTTTGACCTGGAACTTCCATTAGCCGGACAGGGCGTGACCGGATGGATCGTTCGGGCCAAGGACGCCAGCAATTGTCTGCTCTTTCAGATTCAGAGCGCTGATTCGACCTACAACCCGCCTGAGTGGAAAACCCGGCCCAACACCCTGCGGCCGCATGTGCGCCATGACGGCGAATGGGTTCTCGCCGAACCGGTGGCCTTGCCCAAAAAAGTGCGTCGGGGCGAAACCCATCACATCGTCGTGGAATGCCGCGGGTCGCAAATAACCGTCCTGCTGGACGGCGAGAAAGTTCTGAGCCAGGAGGACGCGGGCTTGCGTGCCGGCGCGGTGGGATTCCGCGCGGCTGGTTCAACGGAACGGGGGCTTTTCAGGAACATCTCGCTCGAGCCTTCTCGACCAAACCCGCCTCGTTGACTATGTTTGCCCCAGGAGCATTACAACGGTCGTCGAAAAGGGTATCATCAAGCTGCCCAAAGACATCCCTTGGCCGCCCGGCACGGTCGTGCGCATCGTCAATGCCAATCCAAGGCCGATTTGAGTATCCAATTGTTCGTATGAAACCAGCCCATCAAACTCTAACGAAGCCCGCGCCGATTTCGCGGCTCTCACGTCATATTGCCGTCCTCGGTTTGCTGATACTCCCGACCCTGGTTTTCGGTGGAAACACCGAAGCGCAGAGCCCTGCGAAGGCTATCGTGGCTTACGTCTGGTCGGACAAACCCCTGGCCCGGACCGGCGAAACCATCCGGTTCAGCGCCTTTGTCGAGAACGGCGGCGGGGCGGATGCGGCGCACGTCACGGTCAAGGCATCGTCTTCCTCTGACGCGCTGGATATTGCCAATCCGGTCCGCGAAGTGGCGCGGATCGAGGCCGGCGCATTCGAACGCGTGAACTGGGGGTTGACGGCGCGCCGGCCGGGAACGGTCCAAATCGAGGCGAGCGCCCAATTGGGCAAATCGGCGCCGCAAACCCGAACGTATCGCATCCTCGTGTTGGACGCTGCGCGTTCCTACACCCGGCAGGAGGTCGGCACCGATGACGAGGGGTACTGGCGGACGTTGGAGAAGCCGTCCACCTTGCAAGAGAACAACCCGGCGCGCCTGACGCCAATCCGCCACAAGAAATCTTCCGAAATCAAACACAATACCTACGGTGTCAGCATGCATTTGCCCCGGGCGAAGGATTACGAAGATCCTTTCAACCCGGCGCACCTGATTGACAACGATCCGGAAACGTGCTGGTCCAGCCAGCAGCGTCCCTCGTCTTACCCGGGCAACCCGCCATGGGTGGAAATTGACCTGGGCCGCGCCGCTGCCATCACGCAAGTGAACCTGATTCCCTACTGGCACAACTCGGGTTTTCCGCTCGGCTTCACGATCAGCGTCACCCGGGACGGCGCGGTCTGGACCAACGCCCTCACCGTCAAGAATCACCCTTTCAACTCGAACGGGCCGAAACGCGGCGACAAGATCGCGCAGTGCTTTCCGCTCCCCGAGAAGCTGAATGCCCGCCGGGTCCGGATCGCGTTCGAGCGCGTGCCGCTGTGCGGCTGCAACTATGCCGGAGTGGTCACAAGCTACCAGGCGCGGCTTTCCGGCATCGAGATCCTTGATGAACACGGCGCCAATCTCGCGCTCGGAACCTGCGGCGCGTCGGCCAAGGCCAGCGACTTCTTTACCGGCTGGCAGGACACCACCGCCTCCATCAACCGGGCCTTTCCTCGGGTCCTGGACATCGGCCTCAAATGGGTGCGCGTCGGCCAATGGGGCGATCAAACCGAATGGGCCGCCGTTGAACGCGAAAAGGGCAAATTTGCCCTCGACCCCGTGACCGAGAAAGCCATTGATACCCTCTTGAAGAACCGGGTGGATATTCTCTGGGGGCTGAATTATGGCAACGCGCTCTATGAGCGGCCGGACGCGCCGGGCGGGGGCGACATTGGCCCGATTTACCAGCAGGGACACCCTTTCTGCTTCAATGGCGGTCCGCGCACCGAGGCAGGCCGGCAGGCTTTCACCCGGTATGTGGACTTTGTCGTGCGCAAATACCAGCACCGCATCCAGTGGTGGGAACTGTGGAACGAGGAAAACGGATGGTATCCGGGATTCGAGCCTGAGTTGTACGGAAAGCTGCTCTACACGGTGGCGAAACACATCAAGGAAATCGATCCTAACGTGAAAATCATGGTCGGCGGCACCGCCGCTCCCGCGCCTTTGACCACGGAAATTGCCCTGCGCGAGGGCGCGGCGCCGTATCTCGACGCCTGCGCCTTCCATCCTTACGGCATTGACAAACCCGAGGGCGGCATGGGCACCATGGAGTGGCACCAGGGCAAGGACCTGAGCCAAACCCGCGAAAAAACCGGTTGGAGCCGGGTCGAAGAGGTCATCGAAGGGGTCAGGCAGCCGTACGCGCAGCACGGCAACACCAATATTGCCGTGTGGCTCAACGAATGGGGCCTCAACCTGACCGGATTGGACTATAGCTATAACCCGAAGGTCGGCGAATATGCTTACGCCAAGTACATCAGCCGCTTTTACATCTACAACGGCTGGCTCGGCCACCCGGCCGCGTTGTGGGCGCTGCACACCGAGAACCTGAGCCAGGATTGGAGCATGATTGACCCGAAGACCTTCGAGCTGCGGCCGCTTTCTTACGCCATGCAAAACGCCTGCTCGGTCGTGAGCGATGTCGAACCCATCCCGGCCCCGGCCCATGATTTCAGCGGAGCCGCGCCGGACCTGAAAGTCATCGCCTACCGACGGGATAACAGCAGCGAACGCCTGGTGCTCCTCTGGTCGGCGCAATTGAACACCGAAAAAGTATTGGCTTATCCAGGACGCTTTGGCTTTGCCTGGCCCTCGCGGCCAAAGAAGGTGCTCCTGACCGACCTGTATTGGGGCCTGGCACAGCCCGCCCAATGGTCCTATGCAAACGGACGGGTAGTGCTGGAGAACCTCATTGTTCGCGATTATCCTGTCGCCATCTCCCTGCGCTGACGAGCTTGTTTATCCATGAATCTATAGGGATCTTTGCTTTCCTCTAGTTAGTCGCGCTTATTGGTAAAAAGGGTGCCTGCGCATCTGTCATTCGCCAATCTTGTGCTTGGCCATTAAACCGGTAATCTCCCATGCGGGTTCTCGATTGCAGAACCCCCCGGGCGATACAAGCATCCTGGGCCGCATTGAAGATCCGAAATAACAGCACAATCGCAATGATACCCAGGAAGAGAGTCATGAGCAAGCCGGCACGAATGCCTGAAACAACAACACCTCAAGTGAAAACGCCTCCGCTCGGATGGGAAGCTCCGTGACCACACCAGCAGCGATGCACGCGAAAAAACAAATAAACGACAGCCGAAATGACCCGGGCGACTGCTGTAAACGAAGCCCAACATTCTGTCTCAACCACAGTGACCATGCCAGCAATATACAGGCAAACGTAATGCTCATAATCTTCCCGCCCCAATTGTAATGTGCTCCATGAAATCGGAGGACAGGAATGAACATGGGCGAGAGAAGCAGAGCTGTATCTACTACTGCATACAGAACCACCAAAGCAACCAGTCCCCATAGAATCCGCCGCCTCACACCAGAAGTGGTTTCAGGAGGAACGGTGCCTATCGTATTCATGCGTAGAGTCGCCTAATTTCTATCATACAACCGCGGTTCGTTTATTGGAACACAAAAATCCAGCCTCGCCGGGCAGTGACCGTCCGATCCATCTGCGTTTTCAAATCGGCGCCAAAACCATGCGGCAGCATGGCTGATTGGCGGCGAAAATCGTATGTTGTCCATAATCTGTCAGCAGCGAAGTAAAACGAGCAGAACCGGATAGCGAGCCATTCAGCTCGCCGGTTCTGCGGTCGAAGGTTCGTTAGGCTTGGATTTGCTCCTCTTGTTTTTGTCCTCCTTTCCAGCAATGGCGGCGTGGTCTTTAAGGCGGTAACTCCTCCCGGTAATGGCAATGGTCTGGGCGTGGTGCAGGAAACGATCCAGGATCGCGCCGGCGGTGGGCACGTTGCAGTCGCGGGGTCATAGGGCGATTGAACTTTAAGTGATGGAGGGCCTGAATGCTGGCAGACATTCAATGAGGTTGCCATGTCCATCAGCCAGTGAATACACATCGAGACCAGCCTCACTCTCGATCCTCCAGAGAGCAAGTCGCAAGTAAAAACGCGCAACACCTTCATCAAAGAGCATCGCGCCTTAATCAAAACTTTAAGCAGAACCCGAGAGTCACAACCTGCTCTTCCCCTCCTTCTTCGCCTCAGCCCATTTTGCTTTGGCACCAGTCCGAGTCGTGAAATTACTGCCTGCCTCAATCAAGGGTGGTGCTCGGTGTTGCTGTTTCATGCTTCCCCGCCGCTCAACGGAGCGGCTTAATGTGGGTGAATGCTTCCTCGTCGGGAAGTTGATCCCAAGCCAGTTGTTCGTCCGCGGCGGGAACATAGCGGGGCTCGAGCCCAAGCTCCTTAAGCACAATGTTTCGCGCCATTGGAATGGCGACCGTCTTGTAGAACGCGAGGTGACGGTTGAAACCCTGCCGGCCAAAACCGCAATCGGTCGAAAGCACCAGTTTGTCTTCTGGGATGTGTTTGAGGCAGCGGCGAATGCGCGCGGCAACGACATTTGGGAAATCGGCTTGCAGAGTCCGGTGGCTGATGACCCCGACAGCGATCTTCTTCTTTAGCGAGCCTTTGTAACTGTCGAATAGCGGGAGTTCCTTGAAGTCGTTTTCGGCGGCTTCAATGGTCCACACATCGCCTTTGAGGCGTTCGAGGTATATTTCAACCGAGTTCGCGTATGACTCGTCCGTGAACACTTTTTGCATGTTGGGATTGCCCCAGCAAGTGTGAATCCAGACCTCAACGTCCCCCAATCCTTCCACCTCTCGGTTGAACGCCTCGACCAGGAAGTCCAGTAATTCTTTCTGACCTGGATTGTAACGGGCCATGAAGTGAAGTGTCGGTTCTTCGACCTGGACGACCTTACAGCCGGAGGCCGCAAGCTGGCGCAGTTCACGATTCATCGCCTCGGCCATGTCCCAGATCAATTGCTTCTTGTCGTCGAGATCGTAGTTTGGTGTGTGGCTGTCCAGGAAGAACGCCAACACTTGAGCCGAGCAGGTGCCGAACTTCACGGGCTTGCCGGCAGCCATCGCGGCCTGTTGCGCCACGCGCCAGATCTTTGCGTACTCAAGCGGGTTTTTGGGATCATGTTCTACCTTGCCAACCACCCTCGGCCAGCGCCACGTCTTGTAAATGGAATCCAGCATCGTGCCGACGGGATAGGAGAGCAGAGGGGAGCGGGTCTTTTCGGTTTGCAATTCCTCGTGCTCAAAGCCTTTCCACCGTTGCAGCATGTAATGGTGCCACGAGCGGCCCGCCACGTCCTCGTCGAGGTGGTAATCGCCAGTGGTGAGGATGTCGAGCCCCGCGCGCAACTGATCGGAAATGACGATGGCGTGCGCGTCGGAAAACTGCTCGCGATACCACGGGTCCATCATAGCGGTGTCGAGGGGGCGACCCCACATGTTCATGTTATACCAACGTGGCCGCGGCCA
>JBEKJO010000196.1:0-10539 GCA_050011195.1 Verrucomicrobiota bacterium
TTCCGTTCTTTTTGACTCATCAGTAAGCTTCCTTCCAGCATCCGCCACTGTTCCCCAGCGGCGTCGAAAGGGGACATTTTTATCGAGTCCGCAAGGGGACATTTTCATAGAGTCGCGACAGCTGCCGTTTTTTATTGGCAAATGGACTCCCGCTGATGTAGGTTCCCATTTTGACGATCCCGGGCGGTTCATTCCGATTGAACAACCGGCTTTCAGGCCGTCCGCAGGGGGTTCACTTGGCGCGGAGGAGAAGGACCGGGACGCTGAGGCGGTGCTGGACGCGAATGGCGGTGGTGCCGAGGAACAGGTCGGCCAGAAAACGGTGGCCGTGCGTGCTCATCGCCACCAGGTCGCAGCCTTTCTGCCGCACCCATTTGACTATTTCCGTGGCCGGGTCACCGTAAGCCAGTTCGGCCTGCACGGGAATTCCCGTGGATTGAAACTCCGCCCCAACTCTTTTCAGATACGCAGTGTCTTCGGTAATCTCGGGGCTGACCGCGTCCGGACCATAGGTTCGCGCGGCCCAGCCGTCGGCCACGTGAAGCAGCACCACCCGGCTTTGCGCGAGCTTCGCTAACTGTTTGACGTGTTCGATGATCGCCTGATCGGACGGGGTGCCGTCCAACGTCACGAGAATGGTCTTATACATGGCTCAACTTTTCTTAGCTTCCCCCACCGATGATGACATGCCAAGCCGATTTAACCGAGTCCGGCAATCCGCGGATGTCCATCGCGGTAATCAGCAGCGCGCTCCCCCAGCCGGCGATCAGCAAAAACCAGCCGAGTTTCCAGGCTCCCATCTTCTTGCGCGAACTGGTGAAATGCAGCAGCGGGAACATGGCGAAGGGCAACTGAAGGGCCAACACGACCTGGCTGAGGTTGAGCAGATCGTTCACACTGCTGTTACCGCGAATCCCGATAATAAGCACCGCCGGGATGATGGCCAGCGTGCGGGTGATGAGCCGCCGCAACCACGGCGCGATCCGCCAGTGCATAAACCCTTCCATCACCACCTGGCCGGCGAGGGTGCCAGTAATCGTGCTGCTTTGCCCGCTCGCGAACAGTGCGACCACGAATAAAATGCTCGCCAGGGACGTTCCCAACAGGGGCGCAAGCGTGAGATACGCGATGCGAATCCAGTCGCTGTCGGGGCTGAACGTGACGACTTGGCCGCCCGCTACGGTCACGCTGGTCTTGCCGTGAAAAACAATCGCGGCCAATACCATGATGGCAGCGTTCACGAAGAAGGCCACGGTCAGGGCGGTGGTTGCATCAATGGTGTTAAACCGAATGGCGCTGCGTATGGAAGCTTCATCCTTTTGCAACTTGCGGCTCTGCACCAGCGCCGAATGCAGGTACAGATTGTGGGGCATGACCGTGGCTCCGATGATGCCGATGGTGATGTAAACCATTCCCGCCTGGCGAAGACTTGGAGAGAACAGCCCCCGCCCCATTTCCAGGAAGCTGGGCTGCATCTGCGGCAGAATAAAAATTTCGATGAAGTAGCAAACCCCAATGGTCGCCACCAACAGCAGAACGATGGCTTCGATGGTCCGCATCCCGAACCGTTGCAGCGCCAGCAACAGCAGCACATCCAGTCCGGTAATAATGACCGCCCAAAGCAGCGGGATATGGAACATGAGGTTGAGGGCAACGGCGCTGCCGAGCACTTCCGCCAGGTCACAGGCGCCGATGGCGAGCTCACAGAACAACCAGTTGGGCCAGCGCGTCCAGCGCGGATACCAATCGCGGCAGCATTGCGCCAGGTCTTTGCCAGTCACCACGCCCAAACGGGCGGAGATAACTTGCATGAAGATGGCCATCAAACTGGCGAGGCCGACCACCCAAAGCAGTCCGTATTTGAACTGGGCGCCGCCCGCCAGATCGGTGCTCCAGTTGCCCGGGTCCATGTAACCGACGCTGATGAGAATGGCCGGTCCGACAAAGGCCCGCCATTGCTGCCAAAAGCCGGCTTGCGGGCGCGGCACTTCCACGCTGCCGTGCATCCCTTCCAGCGATATGGAGCCGGCATGCCAAACAGCAGCGCTTCCGCCCTTTTCCGGCCCGCGGGAGCCGGCGGGAGCGCTGCGGTCGGCCTGGGGGGAGGGCTGGTTCATGGTCCGGGGCAATGCCCAGCCCCGCGATTCCGGGCGGGGACTCGCCAGGTCGCGCTGCTCATCTTTGCCATTGTCCACATTTTGCCTCGTCGGTGATATTATGTCAAATAGAATGTTTTATACCAAAAACATTGGCAGGGCGGGCCTTGGCCGCGCCCGCGCAGAAAGGCTGGCCATTGCCGGCGGCCTTTGGCAGGTTAATCCCGGTGAGCGCCAAACGTCGCAACTCGGCCCGGGCCGCCCAAAGCCGCTCGGAGTCCACGGAAGACCACCTGGAAAGGATTCAGGAGTTGGTGGACCGGAAGGGCTACGCCCGCGTGGCGGACATCGCCGCCTCGCTCAGGCTGAGCCGGTCGGCGGTGTCCAACATGGTGCGGCGGCTGGCCGCGCGGGGCTTTGTGAATTACGAGAAATACCGAGGCTTAACACTGACAGCCGAGGGTCGCGCGGTGGCGAAGCACATCAAGGTGCGGCATCGGACGCTGGCGGAATTGTTCCAGCTCATCGGCCTAAGCCCGGAGACGGTCGAGCAGGAAGTCGAAGTGATCGAGCACCACCTCAAGCCGGAGACGCTGCGCGTGTTCTCCCAGTTGGTCCGCTTTTGGCGGACGCATCCCCGGCAGCTCGAGGCGTTCTTGCAGACCAGTCGCGGCAGCCGAGAAAAGTCGAGAACGGCGTAGTAACGGAGGGGAGCCTGGGGCGCCGAGGGCACCGGAGTTGAGCCACTACTTGAGAACTGGGGGGGTGGAGTGTTGCAGAGAAGCGCCGGGCATTACTCGATCACTCGACCGCTCGATTACCCCGCCCGAGGTTCACGCCGGCGGCGCGGGAGGGTTATGGCGCACCAGCAACGGAATGCTCGCTTGCGGCCGGCCATCCAACGAGAGGTCAATCGAGTAAAGCCCCGGGGCCTCGAACTTCATTTGCTGCAGGTTCACGACGAAATTGCGGGTGCCGAAATGCATGTCTTCGGGCAGCGCGACTTCCACGGGGATGTGCGGGAGCTTGGCGATGGAGCGGCCGTCGGCATCCACGAAGTTGAGTTGCAGGGTGTGCTTGCCCTCGTCCCCGCTGGAGAAGGTGAGCCGCAACGCAATGGAGCATTGGGGATGTATGGCCGGGAGTTGCTGGGTGTAAATCGTGTCGAAGGCGCCTAGCAAATTCAATTTGCCGTTGTCATCGGTTGCCGCGTCGCACAGAACTGCCACTTGAATGTTCATCCAACCGCTATAAAGACACAAATTCCACGAATTAGCACGAATAAATTTTACCCCCTAAAGACGCCAAACAAAGCCGCCCGTTACGCCGCTCAAGACGGCCTGCGAACCCGGGCCGCGTCTGGTCAAGAATGGCCCCTTGGCTCGACTTCCCTTCTCCGTTCCTGCGTCTTTAGTGTGTTTAGCGGGCCCAACTCACTGTCGCGCCTGCAGGAACGCTTTGAGCTCCGCCGCCGCTTTGCCGCTGAAGCCCGGCACGGCGGCGAGTTGCTCGACGGTGGCCAGCCGGAGGCGCTGGACCGAGCCGAACTTCCTGAGCAACGCCGCCTTGCGCCGCTCGCCAAGGTTGGGGAACTCATCAAGGAGGCTCTCGGAGATTCTCCGAAGGCGCAGTTGGGCGTTGTAGGTGTTGGCGAACCGATGCGACTCATCGCGCACCCGCTGCAGCAGCTTCAACGCGCCGCTCTCGTGCGACAGGCGGAGGGGTTCCTTCTGGCCCGGCCGGTAAATCTCCTCGAACTCCTTGGCTAGGCCGAGCGCCGGGATATGACCCAACCCCAGCTTTTCCAACTCCGCGCAGGCCGCGCCAAGCTGCCCTTTGCCGCCGTCAATGAGAATGAGGTCAGGAAATGCGCAAGGCGGAGTGCGGAGTGCGGAGTGCGCTTCAGGGACTTTGGACTTCAGACTTTGGACTTTAGACTCGTCCAGCAGCCGCGTATAGCGTCGGCGCACGACCTCGGCCACGGAGGCAAAATCATCCTGCCCCTCGACGGTCTTGATTTTGAACCGCCGGTAGTTCGCCCGGTCGGGCCGGCCATTGCGGAAGCTGACCAGCGACGCCACCTTGAAGGTCCCGCTGATGTTCGAGATATCGAACCCCTCGATCCGGTGCGGCGGGGCAGGCAGGCCGAGCGCTTGGGCGAGTTCGGCGAGGTCTTTCTCCGGGTCGATGGCGAGAGGCAGGCTGTAGGGGACGCGCTCGAACCGGCCCACCTTTTTGGTCGTGTGCCGCAGGTCGGCCAGCAGGTCGCGCAACTGCGCCGCGCGCTCGTATTCCCGGGCCGCCGCGGCCTTCTTCATCTCACCCTCGAGTTGCGCCTGCAGCTCCGCGCACTGGCCGGCGAGGAAATCACACGCTGCGGTCACCTGTTCGAGATACTCCTCGCGCCCGACATTGCCGATGCACGGAGCGGTGCAGTATTTGAGATGCGCGTACAGGCAATGCTTGTAATCGCGGTCGGTCGGGGTGAGCGGACGGCACCCGCGCAAATGATACTGGCGGCGCACCAGGGCCAGTGTGCTGCGCAGCGCGCTCGAGTTCGGGAACGGCCCGAAATACCGCGCCCCGTCATCCTGCTTGAGGCGCGTGAGCGTGAACCGCGGGATGGGGTCGTTCAGGTTGACCTTCAGCAGCAGGAACCGCTTGTCGTCGCGGAAGCTGACGTTGTAGCGCGGGTGGAATTCCTTGATGAGCTTGCCTTCGAGCAACAGGGCCTCCGGCTCGCTCCGCACGACATGGAAGTCGAAATCGTGAATGGCGTCGGTCAGCGCCTTGAACTTGAGGTCCCAGCCCAGGCGCCGCGAGGGCTGGAAATACTGGCTGACCCGCTTGCGCAAATCCCGCGCCTTCCCCACGTAAATCACCGTCCCGAAGCGGTCGCGC
Organism: Verrucomicrobiota bacterium; assembly: GCA_050011195.1. Classification (GTDB taxonomy): domain Bacteria; phylum Verrucomicrobiota; class Verrucomicrobiia; order Limisphaerales; family UBA8199; genus PALSA-1440. The sequence continues at coordinate 4,998 of JBEKJO010000196.1, forward strand.
ATCAGGTAGATGCCCGGCTTGTGGGGCAGCGTGCCGAGCTTCTTGCGGATGTGGTCGGCGGCTAACATGCCGGCTGCAAGTTACAGGGGGCCGGTTGCCGGTGGCAAGCGGGAGACGAAGGGCGACCTGGGTTCCCCATCCGCTCCCGTCGGCCCCATTTGGACTGTTCAAGGCGCGGGTCTGGCGCATATCCTGTTGACATGACATTGCTACAACGAGCTATTGAGGAGTCGGTCGCCGCCACTCGCGGGCTGAGCGCCCTGGAACAACCGCTAAAGCGGGCCGCGAAGCTGGTGTTCCAGTGCCTCACCTCCGGCCACAAGCTGTTGGTGTGCGGCAATGGCGGCAGCGCCTCCGACGCGACGCATCTGGCCACCGAGTTCCTCTGTCGCTACCGCGACGACCGCCGGCCTTATCCCGCCATCTCGCTCACCGCCAACGGCGAGTTCATGACCGCGGTGTGCAACGATTACCACTCCGACGAAATCTTTGCCCGTCAGGTCTGGGGTCTGGGCGGGCGAGGCGACGTGCTGATCGCATTCACCACCAGCGGCAAGTCACGCAACGTGCTGCGCGCGCTGGAGGAGGCCAACCGGAAGAAGATGAAGAGCATTTGTTTCCTGGGACGCGACGGCGGTTTTGCCAAAGGGGTGGCCACGCTCGATTTGGTGGTGCCGGGCACTTCTACGGCGCGCATTCAGGAGGGCCAGAAACTGCTCTTCCACGTCCTGTGCGAGACGGTGGACCGGGAACTGCCGAAATAAGAGAAGGCAGAAGGAAGAATGTAGAATGCAGAAAGGGAAAGCGAAAGCTGTCGAAGTCACTCTCCTCTGGCGCGCTTGGAAATAGTAACAAGGATTGAGAGAAGGCAGAAGGAAGAATGCAGAATGCAGAAAAGGATTTGGCGGCGCGCACGAAGAATTTTGCGCGCCGAGTAATCCGGCTCTACGTGGCGCTGCCACGGCAACCTGTGGCTCAAGTGCTGGGCAAACAGGCGCTTCGAGCCGGGACTTCCGTAGGGGCAAATTACCGGGAAGCAACCCGTGCACGCAGCAAGGCGGAGTTCATTGCGAAGATCGGCGAGTGCCTCAAGGAGGCCGACGAGACGCTGTATTGGCTGGAACTGCTTTCGGATGAACGAATTGTGGCCGCCAGCCGCTTGGCCCCGTTAATCCAAGAGACCAACGAACTGATCTCGATCCTTGTTACCATCTCCAAGCGAGCCAGGGGAGAATAGCTCAGGTTACTTTCAGTTCCCCTTTCTGCATTCTGCATTCTGCATTCTTCCTTCTTCAGAAATACTCCGGCTCGTTGCCCGGCTTCCATTTAATGTTGCAGCCGATGCTGGGCTTTTGCGTTGGTGGAAGGGGTTTGCCGGCGAGGACCGCGTCGAGCGCGGCGCGGATGTCTTTGCCGGTCACAGGAATTCCGTTGCCGGGGCGGCTGTCATCGAATTGGCCGCGATAGACCAGCCGCTGGTCCTGGTCGAAGAGGTAAAGGTCCGGCGTGCAAGCGGCCCGATACGCTTTGGCCACGGCCTGCGTTTCGTCATAGAGATATGGGAAAATGTAACCGGCGGCGGTTGCCTCCTCCGCCATCCTGGCCGGGCTGTCGGCGGGATAACTGGCCACGTCGTTGGAGTTGATTCCGACCACCGCCACGCCGCGCGGTCGGTAGTCGCGCGCCAGTTTGGCCAGACCATCGCGGACGTGCTTCACATAAGGACAGTGATTGCAGATGAAAACGACCAGCAGCGCGGGCGCGTTCTGGAAGTCGGCCAGGGAAACAATTATCCCGCTCGGGTCCGGCAGCCGGAAATCCGGCGCTTTGGTGCCGAGCGGCAGCATGGTGGAATTGACGGCGACCATGCAGAGAACTTGCAACGACCCGGGCCGGTTGTCGAATGGAAAAAATGGGTTACATGACTTCCCGCCAGGCTTTCGCGCGCGGCTCGCCGGAGCGCCAGCGCCGGATGAATTCCGTCATCAACTGGCTGGGGGCAGGCCGGAGGCGCGCCAGCGCCCCGGCCTGCCCCTTTACCTTGTTTAATGATCTAATAACTCTCGCACACGAAATGCTGGCGTGAACGTGTCCTTGTTCTCCGCCCACCATTTTTCGTAGGCGGCCGGATCCGCCCCGAGTTTTTGGCCCGACAACATGCGCAAGCTGTTGCGCACCGCCCAGCGCAGGCCCTCATCCGGGTCCCGCAGCATGGAGACGAGCCGGTCCACCGCCGTCTTATCGCGGCGGCCCATGCCCATGAGAAGGGCGACTCCGTGGCCTCGGACCATAGGCGACGAGTTGGTCAACAGCGGGGAGATGTCGTCCAACTCAAGCTTCGAGTCGCGCAAATACCACAGAGCCTTCTTGAACGTCCCAGGGTCGGGGGACGATAGAAGCGGGGTCACTGACGCTTTAGGCAGCGGCACGTGTTGGATCGCCAGCAGCCACATGGCTGGCGCCATCGCCACACCGCCTTCTTCGACCATCTTTTGGTAAACCGGTATATTTGTTTTGGATTCGGCTGGGTGAAATTCGAGGCAGTTGGAAGCCGCCCAGCGGACCTTCGGGTCTTCATCAAACAACAACCGGGCCACCTGCGGCGCAAACGCGCTGTCCCAATTCTTCCAGGCAGCGGACTGGCAGGCACTCGCGCGAATGGACGGGTCGGCGTCCCGAAGCAGACCCGCGAGCGGGGCCACCAGTCGTGGATCGGCCATTTGGGTCATGACCGAAGCGGCCAGCCTGCGGTCCTCCAATTCGGCGCTGGCCAACCCGGCCAGCACGAGTGGAACGGCCCGCGCTCCGAACTGAGGCAACCACTGGGAAAGGACTCGGCCCTCGGGTGTATAAAGCTTCCCGGCAAACATTGGAACTGCCGCCTCGAAGTCGAGGTTGCACATTTCTTCCGGGGAGAGCGTTGCGGCCTGTTTGGTAAGGCACCATGATTTGCTCCCGGCCAGCCGCGGCATCTCCCTGGCACACGCCGGGAGCTTCTCCGGGGGGATTTCCATGCTGCTCATCACGTCTCCTTCCTCGTAAAAGTTTGGGCCAGAATCGGAGAAGGGCGGCAAAGGAAAGTCGGGCACCATCATGGGCGCCATGATGGCGGAAGGCGGCACGGGATCGGCTGGGTCTCCGGCCGCGCCCTGCGTGCCCAATCCTCCTTCCATCGCCCGACTGCTTTCGACACCGGCGTAATAGTACTTTTCTCGCTCGGGACGACTCTTGCTCCAGTCTGTTTGTTCGCGTGCGTAGGCCTTGAGCTTCTTCTCGAAAATCACACGGCTCGTCAGCGGCTCGCCGGACAGGACGAAGACGCAAACTCGAGCCGGTTTGGCATTGACGGTTGATAGTGCGAGCGGGGACACACATTTCTCAGCGGGGAAGCTGATAATGAGCGGGGGCAATTCTGCGCTGACCACGCCGTTGCTGGCCGACGGCGGGGGCGGCGAGGTTCGCGGGGAACCAGATTCCAAAGCGAATCCCGTTTGGTTGGGGTCAATTTTGGCCGCGACGAAGCACCAGTGGTTGCTGACATAGTTGTCCAGCAGAGACTGCGTCTCCTTTGGCAGGGAGAAATGATGGGTGGCCAGCCATTCAGAGAGGCGGTTGGTGTCCTGCGGTGCAAGCACCGCCACTTCAAAGGCGCCGATGGTCTTGATGTCGGCTGCCTTGACCCGGGTTCTGCCTATGTAGGTTGAGTCGTATGTGGCTGACTCGTCGTACTCTTCGGGCCAAAGGGGTTCCTCAGTAAGCCGGCTCAAATCATAGAAACAATTCATTGATGCCGGCCTGACTTCGGGCAATCCGGGCACCGGGATGAGCCAGCCAAATTCTTGATCCGGGCCTTCATACTTGACCTGCAGGACCATATCTTCCCGCCCTTGATCATACAGGATAATTGCCTTTTGCGTCGGCTCATTGACCAATTGGATGATTGACTCTCGCAACTGCTGCTCGAGGTTCCCCTGCGCGTCGCCAGCGAAGAGCTGGGCCAGCGCCCCGCCAGCTCGCAACCGCTCCTCGCTGTTCCCATGCTCGTCGCGGCTCAAAACCAAGCCATCGGCGCGGAGGCTGCCAGGCACGACCAAGCAGGCCGCCGCGACCCAGGGGAGTATCCGAGCAGCCGCCGATGCAAGGGCGCAGAAAGAGCGAGAGCCAAAAACCAACCGACCAAAAAGCCGGATCGCGTTCATACCAAGACTCACTTCATACACGGGCACAATTGATATGTCCACACCGGCTTGGGGTCAGGCGGCCTTGCGTCCGTGGTCGTCGGCGCCTTCCAGCCAGAACTTCTTGAAGCGGCCCACCAATTCGGTGAGTTCTTCCATGGAGTGGGGCTTGACGAGATACCAGTTGGCCCCCAGACCATAGGCCCGATTGATATCCCTGGGCGCGCCGGAGGAACTGAAGATGACGATCTGGAGACCGTTGAGATCCGGCTGCCGGCGCACCCACTCGAGCACCGCGAACCCGTCCAGGCGCGGCATCTTCAGGTCCAACAACAACAATTGCGGCAAAGGATGGGCGGTGCGGTCGGCAAATTGGCCCTTGCCCTGCAAATAATCGAGGACTTCCTGTCCGTCGCGGACGAAATGCAACAGAACCGGAAGGCCGGCGCGCTTGAAGGCCCGTTGGAAGAAGTAGGCATCGGTCGGGTCGTCTTCCGCCACTAAAACATGTCCATTTTCACTCATTCCGTTGCTGCGCCACTCGTACGTGTATGTAAGCTACCCCGGTCTGGATTTCAAGTCGGCTCCGGCGCAAATCTCGCCCAGCATCAGAGTGGCCGCGAACAGGCAGCAGGTGGGGGGCGGATTAGGATTAGCCGCTGCACTTGTCCCGAGTTTTGTGCTATATTGCTGCATGAGATTAGTGTCGTGCATGATCTCATTTTCGGATGCCGAGGCGCGGCCCAACGACCCGGCGGGGCGTCCTTTTCTCCCCGGTCTCTCCGGACTGTCCCGAGCCAGTTCTCCTCACGCGGCGCCCGGGCAAAGAGAAAGGTGAGGTATGGTCAGTCGCTAATTGGAACTGGGTTTCGAGAACCAGCCCGGGCTCAAAAGGGCGGGCCGAGGCCGGGGCCGTTCGAGTCGGGCCAACTGGTGGTTCGAGCAGATGCGGGGAGTGGTAAATGACGCCCGGGATTGGCCGACCGGCCTCCCGCCCGCGAAAGCGCCTCGTCCGCCTGCGGGCCGGGCCAGTTCTGGACCTCCGCCGTCGGGAGCCGCCCCGCGAGCTTTGGGTTCCAGGCCCCCGGCCATGGAATCCAATGCCCCGTCCACCTCAGAGTTGCATCGCTGGAAGTTCAGCCGCACGCGCCGCCTGATTGGGGAATGACCTGAAAGCCGGAGGGCCCGCCGCCGTTCTCGAGAATGACAGACAGCGCGGCAGAGCCGCAACCGAAGCAGTTAAACCTTAGAAATGCGCTGGGGACTTGCAAGATTGCACGAAATGCCCGCAAACGCGCATATTTGATGACTGATTCACTTACAAATTCATGTTTTGGGCAGTCTGAGGCGCTCCAACTTTCTGA
>JBEKJO010000197.1:0-10359 GCA_050011195.1 Verrucomicrobiota bacterium
GGCGAGGCCACGACCTGGCTCGACGTGTTGCCATAGAAGATTATGAAGGCAGGCTGCCCAGTGTTTCCGTTCTGGCAAAGGAGAACGCTGTCGGAGCACCCGGCGTTGCCGAAATCAATGACCCGCATGTAAGTCGCGTAGGCGCGCTCGTAAACCCAGGCTTCAATGGTGAACTGGCTGCCGAACCAGGTATTTGTCGGCATGACCACATACTGAACGGTGCCGTTGAACGACAGGGCGTCGCCCCACACGTTTTGCGCCGGGGCGCGGGGTGCGGTGGCGAGGAGGACGAGGAGGAGAAGGCAGAAGGCAGAATGCAGAATGCAGAATGGAGTTTAGTTTTCATAAGCTTTGTTGCCAGGTTGTTTTCAGGACGTTGAAGGTGCAGGGGCGCGCAGTGGGGCAAGTGGTTGAGAGTTGAGGGTCGGGGGTTGAGAGAAGGATTGAAGTCTGGCGAGAGGTCAAGCTCTCATCCTGGGCGACCGATCATGTCTGACGATTCGTTGCAGTGTTACTACGCCGCTGCTCAATTCATCGGGTGGCGGCCCGACCACCCGAGTGACCTCCGAGGGCGTTAGTGTCCTCGGAACCTTTTCCGACGAAGGCGAGGATGCGGCCCCAGGTGAGCTTTGGCTAGGGGGCAAAAGTTTGGAATACTCGGCGTTTCTTTGGATTTCGGCACCGAAAGGGATGAAAATGGCGGCGGCAGGGTTAACGCCAAGGCGCAACCAAAACCGGTAGGGACGCGTTCCACCGCGTTCCATACTTTGGGGAGTAGTCACGGACGCGGTGGAACGCGTCCCTACCAGAGGTCACAGTTGCGGACGGCGCGCACGGCGTGACGCGGCTTACCTTCAGGGATTGGTCTGCATGGTCTCGCGCCAGAGGCGAGGGGAAAGGCCGGTCGCTTGCTTGAAGGCGAACCGGAACCGGTTTTCGCTGGCGTAGCCGACGGCATAAGCCACGTCGGAGACGCTTCTGGCCGGGTCGCCCAGCAGTGCCCGAGCCTTTTCGAGGCGCAGGTCGGTGAGGTAGCTCTTGAAGGGGACTCCGAGGGCGCGCGAGAAGAGGTCGGACAAATAGGCGGCGTTCATCCCCAGTTCGCGCGCGTAGTGTTGGAGCGTGATCGGTTTGGCGTAGTCCAACTCGAGGCGCTCGAGCAGGTGATGCACAAGCTGTTGGGCGTTGGATTCCGGGCCGGAGCGGCGGGGAGCCTGGGGAGCGGGAGGCAGGTGGCGTTTGAGGGCCAGATGCAGGCGCGCCTGTTCCTTTTCCAGGGCGAGGACGGCGCGCCCGGCGCTGGTCAGGTCGGCCTTGTGCAAATCACTCAGGGTGGCGGTCTGAACGTGTTGGACGATGTGCCGCAGGAAGCGGGCGGCCCGGGCGAATTTCAGCCGGTTCAACACTCTGGCACCGGCCCGACGGAGCCGGGCGCGCGCCGCGCGGGCGGAGCGTTTCCGGGCCGGCGGCCTGGCGGCGGGGTTTTCCAGCGCTTGCAGGTAGGCAATGCCCAGCGTCTCGTCGCGGACTTGAATGGGAATCCAATAGTTGCGGACCCCGAGGTGGCAGGTGAAGCGGTGGCCGTCGTCGGCGGCGCTCAGAGTGCGGGCGAGCTGTCTTGGCCCGCAAGTGCGGCAAAGCGGGAGGAGGGGCGAGCCGGTCAGCCGGCAGCAGACAGAGCAGCCGGTCGGCAGAGTGTGGGCATCCCAGTGTCTGGGCGAGGCGGGCGTCCAGGCGATGTGGAAATGGACGCCGGTGAACTCGGCAAAGAGTGTGTCGAGGAGCTTGCCGAGGTGTTTGTGGATCAACTCCCGATACTGGTGCTGGAGCAGCGGTTCACTGGGCGGGGAGCGGGTGGGCGGTGCGGGCGGAGCGGCAATGGCCCTGTCCGTTGGGCGTGAGGCAACGCCCCTTCGTGAACTCGCTTTAGTTGATTTCCTCTGTCCGCTCATGAGCCACCGCGCTGCAGGCTACCGATTCACTGGCCGAGCGTCAACAGCCAACCTGGTCGTAGTTATCCGCCAGGCGCATCTCAATACTGCCTCCGGACCGCGAGCCGTCCCCGGCTCGCAGCGTGTTGGAAGGTGCAAGAGCTTCGATTGTCGTTTCGCGTTCGTCGCCGCTGCGAGCCGGGGACGGCTCGCGGTCCGTCACCGTTGGGCGTTCTCACTCCTTGGTGGCAGTGTCGGTGCGCCCTTATCCGCCCCGCACCATCCGCGCCACATAAGTCCCATCCACACTCTGCACAAAAGGCAGCAGCTCGTGAGACCGTTCCAGTCCGAAATCGGCGTGCCCGCCCAGGAACTCGTTCACGACATCGCTGTTTTCCTCCGGCTCCAGGCTGCACGTGCTGTAAACCAATAGGCCGCCCCGTTTCAAGAGCGATGCGGCCTGACGCAGCAGCTCGAGTTGCGCTGCGCGCAAACGCCCGATTTCCTTCGGGCGAATCCGCCAGCGCAAATCAACCCGGCGCCGCATCACGCCGGTGTTGGAGCAAGGGGCGTCGATCAGGATGCGGTCGAAAGTGGTTGAGGGTTGAGCGTCGAGGGCTGAGGGCAAGACGGTCTGGACACAGGTGACGCCCAGGCGGGCGCAGTTCTGTTCGATCAGTTTCAGGCGTTCGGGGGTGGTGTCGTGGGCAAGGAGGCGGCCTTCGTTGCGCATGAGTTGGGCGAGGGCGGCGAGTTTCCCGCCGGGGGCGGCGCAGAGGTCGAGCACGCTCTCACCGGGCTGGGGATCGAGTTCGCGCACCGCCAGCAGGGTGCTGGGGTCCTGGACGTAGAACAAACCCTGCTGGAAACTGGGCAGCCGGCTCAACGGCGGATGCGATTTCAGCTCGAAGACCAGGTTCTCTTCGAGCCAGTCCCGGCGGACGAAGTCATAATCCACCTCTTCGTCGCGCCACTGGGCGAGGAGTTTGCCGGGGTCGGCCTTTAGCGTGTTGACGCGGGCGAAGGCCTGCGGCGGGGTGTTATTCCATTCCATCAACTGCGCCGCGCGGTCAGCGCCCCAGTGGGTTTGCCAGCGTGCGACCAGCCATTCCGGATGGGAATAGCCCAGGTGAGGCTGCGTGGTTTTCAGCTCGGCCAGCAGGCGCCTGGTGGCGTCGAACTCGCGCAAGTAGCCGCGCAGGACAGCGTTAATGAACCCCGCCTGCAAGTGGAAGCCGCTCTGCCGGGCCAACTCGACGGTTTCGTGAACGGCGGCGTGGTCGGGGATGCGATCGAGCCAAAAGATCTGGTAAAGGCCGAGCCGCAAGAGGTTCTGCAGGATTGGCTTCTGGGCGCGCGCGTCGGTTTTGCGGGCGATCAGCCAATCAAGGGTGGCCTGCCAGCGGACGATGCCATAGGCCAGCTCCTGACACAGGTGGCGGTCGGCGACCGAAAGGTGTGTTCGGGCCAGTTCCGCTTCGAGCCGGTTTTCCACGAAATCCCCGCCCGCGCCCCGCTGGAGGATGCGCATTGCAATTTCTCTTGGTTTTTCGTCGCTCACGACCTTTAATAAAGCCATTCGGCTCGGGGGACGCGAGCGCTAAGATACTTTATGAGAGAAGAATTCGAGAAAATGGCGGCAGCCGGGAAGCTGGAGCGACACCACATCGAGGCGCTGGTGCAGCTTACCAACACCGGCTTTTGCCTGCACCGGAGCTGGGGGTTTGGACGCATCAAGACGGTGGATACGGTCTTTGCCCGCTTCATGATCGACTTCGAGAACAAGGCCGGCCACACGATGGATCTGGCCTTTGCGGCGGAATCGCTCAAGCCGATTGCCAAAGACCACATCCTGGCGCGCAAGGCCTCGAATTTGGAGGAACTGCGGCAGATGGCGGCGACGCAACATCCGGAGCTGGTTAAGCTGGTATTGAACAGCTACGGCGGCAAAGCGACGGTGGAGCAGGTCCAGCAGGCGCTCGTGCCCGAGGTCATCAGCAGTGATTGGAAGAAGTGGTGGGAGGCCGCGCGGCGCGAGCTCAAGAAGGACGGCCATTTTCAAGTGCCCCTCAAGAAGAGCGAGCCGATCATTTATCAGACCCAAGAGGTGTCGCTGCAGGACCGGCTGCTGGAGGGGTTCCGGACGGCCAAGGGATTGAAGGCCCGCATTGCCGTCGCCAGCGAACTGCTCAGGAACGCCCACGACCTCACGGACAAAGGGGCGGCCGCCAGGGAGGCCATTGCTGCATTCAATACCGAAATCCCCAGCTACCAGCGCACCCAGCCGGCGGTCGCGCTGGAAGCGATCTTTGTCCGTGATGACCTGCGGGAGATGGCCGCGTTGCCGCCCGGCGAGGGCGAACTTGGCGCGCCGGCGATTTGGGCGCAGGATGCGAAGCTGGGGCCGCTGCTGGAAGGGCTGCCGGCCTCCAAGCACCGCCGGGCCTTGGAGTCATTCAAAGCCGCCAATCCAGAGCACTGGCACCGCGCGCTCCAAACGGCGCTGAACAGCGTTTCCGCCAAACTCTGCCACGAGTTGGCGGGCCTCCTCGTTCAGGAAGGCAAGCTCGATTTGCTCAAGGAAACCGTGGCCCGCCTCGTCAGCCAGCACACCGCCGCCAGCGAACTGCTCCTCTGGCTCGCCAAAGACCGGAACGACTCCTTTGCGGACATCCTCGGGCCGGAAGTCTTCCGCGCGATGCTCACGGCGATGGAACGCGACCAGTTTAACGAGCGCCGCTCCAACCGCCTGCGCGATTATATTCTCGACGACCAGAAACTGCTGGTCGAACTCATCGGCTCCGCCGACCTCGAGGTGATCAAGGACCTGACCCGCGCCTTGCAGCTTTCTCCGTCGTTTGACGACATGGACAAGCGCTCCCTGCTGGCGCGCATCGTCAAGAGCTACCCGCCGATACAGGTGCTGATCTCGGGCGAGCAAACCCGGCAGGAGGCCACCCTCCTGGTCTCGTGGGAAAGCCTGGAGCGGCGCAAGAACGAATACCACGAGCTGGTGGAGAAGAAGATACCCGCCAATTCCAGGGAAATCGCGCTGGCCCGCAGCTACGGCGACTTGAGCGAGAATCACGAATACAAGGCCGCCAAGGAAATGCAGAAGCTGCTCATGCTGCGCAAGGCCGATTTGGAAACACAACTCGTCCGCGCCCGCGGCACGGATTTCGCCGCCGCCCGCACCGACGTCGCGAGCGTCGGCACCGTCGTGCACGCGACCGATCTTGCCACCAACCAGCCGGAGCACTTCACCATCCTCGGCGCCTGGGATTCCGACCCGGAGAAAGATGTCGTCAGCTACCTTTCCCCCGTCGCCCAATCACTGCTTGGCCACAAGGTCGGAGATGAGGTCGAGTTCGAGGTTCACGGAGTCCGCCACCACCATCGCCTCGACTCGATCCTGCTTTGGAAGACGGCGTAGCCCCGCTCGGCCCCGGTCTGGCCGGAGCGCCGGCATGTTGCCGGCTTAAGACCATTCAGACCGTGTAGGCCGACAATCTGTCGGCACTCCGGACGGTCGGCACCCGGCCTCACGCCTGGCCGCCGAACGTCACGTGATCATCCACGTCGAGCAGGTCAAACCAGGTGGCGATATCCTCGCGTTTGGGCGCGATCTTGCCGTGGACCCCATGGAAGAATTCGCGCGATTCGGTGTCCGCCGGCGCTCGCTGTTCCTGATAAGCCGACCACGCCAGGATTTCCGGCTCAGTGAGCTTGCGCTTCGCGTTCTTCGCAATCCATTGGAGGACCTCGGTGTCGCCCTTTCCCGCCGCAAGCTGCTTCCTGAGCGCGTCAGGTTTGACGCCGACGAAGTCGAGGAACCGGTGGTCGAGCGGGCAGGCGTAATGATATTCCCCGTTCTTGCCGGCGACCGCCGCGCGGCCTTTATCCAACATGCGCGGCAGAATGACGAAGCCGCCCAGCCGCACCCGCGGGCTGCGGGGCGGACGTTGAGTCAAATCAGGAGCATTTTTGAGTGCCATAGAATGTTCTGTTATTGAGTGTTATTCAGTTGCCAATGTCTCGCGCATCCGGCGCCGCGCCGGACCGCTTCGGTCAGGGCTAAGATGCAGCCAACCCGGGGAAATGCAAGCGGCAGACGGCCAATCCAGACCCGGATTACCGCCGGCAGTCGGCCCCACAAATACCTGCCCAAGGCCAGACCCGGCCCCCTCCCCAAGCCACACCCACCCCTCAGGCACCTGTTGACCCCAATACTGTCCTGTTTTAGGACAAAAGCCACAAGGAGAATTCGCAATTTCGAGATGGCAGCCATAGTGCTCTTGCGACGACGAGTAGATGAATAGTGTGAACTTTCTGCCGGGGAATGCGACTGGCCTTGACCACTCTTCGGGTGAACAGGGAAGTTCTGCCGGTCTGGGAACAATGGGAGAGGATAACATTCTTCGAAAGCGCATATTGCTCGTCGAAGACGAACGATTTGTACGGGAATCCATCGGACGGTTGCTTTCCAGGGACGAACATACCGTTGTTGAGGCCAACAACGGTGCCGAGGCGTTTGCTTTGTTTACCAGGGGCCAGTTCGACCTGGTGATGACCGACTTCGAGCTCCCGTTCATGAAGGGCAATGAACTGGCCGCCAGAATTAAGCAGTTGGCGCCCCGGCAGCCAATTCTCATGATAACCGGGCATGGAAAAAGGCCCGGTCCCGATAACCCGGTTGACGCGGTATTGAATAAGCCTGTCAACCTAAACCAACTTCGAACGGCCATGGCAAAACTCCTTTCCGAATTGGGGGAGAGTTTTACGGCTTGATGCGGTACTCCTGCCTGCACACACAATGACCTCGCCTTCGTCTTTTCACCAAGTGAAAGAGCAGCCCTCGAACAGCGACTTGCTGAGAAACTCCTTGCTCTACCGGTATTTCCAGGCCCAACGCGAGGAGATAATGAAGCACAAGTGGATTGAATCCGAGAAGGCCGGTCACGACATAGGACTTGACCGAGCACGGACTGACTGGACCATCAGGCACCACTCAGAATGGCTCAAGAGGCGGCAATCGGAGACCCAGCTTCATTGACCTGCTTCTCGTCCGTTTCTTCTTTTGGCGGGTGCTTTGGTTCGCTGCTTGGCCAATTCTGGTCATCCCCAATCCTCTGTTGGTTGGCTCTTGTGCTGCGCTGGTGGTATCCCGGCTTCTTGATCTCCTGCCCCTCCACACCAAGCGCCTCTTCCAGGGTTGTTCAGTTTTTCCAGTTTGCATCCTCCAATCTCCAGAACTTCTTGTTGACACTGCCAACCCCATTCTGATAATCTGATTTAGTATCCGGTTAGCTGATCGGCCCGAGCTGGCTGTCCGAACCGTTTGAAGGAAACCGCAGCTCGGCCAAAGTAGTGCGAGCACGCCGGCCTTTAGCTTATGATGAAACTTATCCCGGCGTGGATTGCTAACCCGTTTTGGCGAATAGCCACGGCCTCTCCTGCCCTTCGCGAGTATCCCCCTGCCGGGCGGACTCCGCCCACACGCGCCAACCCAGCCCGCTCAAGGCTGGCCAGCCGGCTTTCCTTCACGAGGATGGCGATGCTGGTCCTGGGCCTGGAGCTGCTGACCGGGCCGGGGCGCGCGCTGGCGCAGCGGCCGCTCGGGATTGACGTGTCCAGCTACCAGTACACAATAACCTGGTCGAAGGTGAAGGGTGCCGGCATCACGTTCGCCTGGGCCAGGGCCACAATGGGGGAGTACGATTATGATGCGGATTTCACGAACAACGTGGTCAATGCCAAGAATGCTGGCGTGCTGATTGGCGCTTATCATTACGCCTATCCGGACCTGCACATCGGCACGGCAGGCGCCGACGAAGAGGCGGCCAACTTCTGGAGTGTCGCCGGGAGCTACATCAAAACAAACGGCGGTTCGTATCTCATGCCGGTGCTCGATTTCGAGGAAGACGTCACCGGTGTCAGTCCGGCCTACACCCAAGCCACGTTATCGGATTGGGTCAACGAGTGGTGCCAGGACATTGTCAACTATGCCGCAGCCAACGGCGTCGTCGTCACGCCGGTGGTTTACACCTACACCTCGTACGCCGCGGGCACTTCCGGCAATGGGCCTGGGCTGGACAGCACGGTGACCCAGTGGCCGCTCTGGATGGCCGAGACAGGGAGCAGTTATAATCCCCAAACCGGCGCTCCCAGTACCAGCCCCTGGTCAACCTGGGACGCATGGCAATACTACCAAGCTGACATTGCCGGCATCACCAATGGCGTGGTTGATGAGGATGTATTCAATGGCACTGCGACTCAACTGACGAATACCCTGGTCATTGGCAAAGCGATTCCGGCACCGCCTTCGGGTGTGACCGTATATTGGGATCCCAGCTTCAAGGACGCCTCGCCGGGAAGCGGCGGCGCGGGAACCTGGGATAATTCCTCAACCAACTGGTGGCTCAGCGGAACAGTGGACGTGGTCTGGTCCGCGGCTGGTGATTATGCCGTCTTTGCCGGAACGGCTGCAACCGTCACTTTGGGAGCCGATGTGGGCGCCGACGGCCTCGCGTTCAATACGCCCGGTTATGTTATAGCCGGAAGCGACACCCTTACCTTGAACGGCACCACCCCGGTTATCAGTGTTCCTCCCGGCAGCCCGACCTACATTGATTGCGTGCTCGGAGGCTCAGGGTATGAATTGACGGGGGGCGGCGTGCTCGTGCTTGAGAACGCCGGGAATTATTGCGGCAGCTCCAGCAGCGCTGAGTTCGTCAATGGTCCCAATACCTGTTTGGTGGTTTTGACCGATCATGACACCGGAAACGACGGCGTCACGCTTAATCTGGAGAATGGCGGCATCTATCAGGATAATGACACCACCAGCGGCGACCAGTTTTTGTTGCCCGGTTGCGCCATTGCGCTGCTCTCCGGCGGAGGGATATTTGACAATCCGAATGCCAGCTTGACCATGTCCAACTATATCACCGGGCCTGGCAGCCTTACCTACACCGGCTATACCAATTCCTCAGGTACTCCCTACGTATTGACCTTGACTCACACCGGCAACAATTACAGCGGGGGCACGATTGTCCAAGGCCCCGGCGAGTTGAAAGCCAACGCCGCCGGCACCCTGGGCGCCACCTCCGGCTCCTTGACGGTGAGCGGCGGCACCCTGGACTTGGGCGGAGCCAGCCATACGGTGGGGACGGTGACCATCTCCGGCGGCAAGATTCAAGACGGCACGCTGACCGGCTCCTCCTACGCCGGCACGAGCGCAGGAGCGGTGAGCGCGGTTCTGGCCGGTTCAGGCGCGCTGGTCCTGAACGCTTCCCCCACTATAACCAGTGGAAACTACAATTTAACCCTTAGCGGCGCCAACACCTACACCGGCACAACCACCATTAACGCTGGCATATTGCAGATCTCCTCGGACGCCAACCTAGGCACCCCTCCGGGTTCGGCGCTCGCCAACTCGTTGACTCTCAACTGTTACACCACCAACGGCCTCCGTTGCGGCGGCACCTTCACCCTGAACGCCAATCGCGGCATTACTCTGGGCGCCAAGGGCGGCAGTCTCCACGTCTCATCCGGCAACACCGTGACCTACAATGGCATCATCACCGGATCGGGCAACTTCTCGAGCGGCGCCGGTGACACCCTCGGCTACGGCACTCTCCAACTCAGCGGCGCCAACAACTATTCGGGCGCCACCACGGTTGCCGCCGGCACCTTGCAGTTGGGCGCCAACGGCACTCTGCCTTATGGCACGCCCCTGACCATCGCTTCGGATCAGAGCGCCGGCAGTTCCCTGGACCTCAACGGCTTTAGCCAGACCGTCGGCCCGCTGCAGAGCAGCGCGGGTATTGGCGGCACCGGCACCAAGATCCCCTGCCTCAAGCTCACCAGCGGCGGCGCGCTGACGGTCCTCCAGACCAACATCAGCACCACTTTCGCCGGGATTATCAACGGTTCCGGCAGCCTCACTGTCGCTGTCCCCAACGGTGGCACACCCGGCACATTGACCTTGGGCGGCGGCTACACCAACACCTACTCTGGCGCGACCACTGTCAGCGCCGGCACGCTCGCCATCGGCAGCGGCACTTCGATCAGCAACACCACCAGCATCAACATCGCCGCCGGCGCAGCCTTCGACGTGTCGGCCATCACCTCTTATGCTCTGAGCAGCAGCACCGCCTTGAGCGCCAGCGGCACGTCTTCAGCGGCCACCATTAAGGGCGCTTCCGCGGGCACTGTCAGCCTGGGGTCCAGACCCATTACCCTGACCTACGACGGCTCACATCCGGCCCTCTACCTCTCCCAGGGCACGTTGCAATTGCAGGGCAACACTTGGACGGTCAACGCCAGTTCGGCCTTGGCGGCCGGCGCCTACACCATCGCCCAGCAGGCCGGCGGCAACATCATCAGTTCCTCCGGCACTCCAACCGTCAGCGGGACGGCCATCGGCTCG
>JBEKJO010000198.1:0-10339 GCA_050011195.1 Verrucomicrobiota bacterium
TTGTCGAGCTGCATCGCCGGGAGGAGCTTCCGTTTGTCCGGGGCGCTCAGGTTAAGTTGGGTGGGCAGGCCGGCGCGCCGGAAGAGATGCTCGATGCGCCCGACCTCGCTCGGGGGCAGGCCGAGGACTTGCGCCGAGAGCTTCGCGGCGACGACCTGGCCGATGGCGATCGCTTCCCCGTGGAGATATTTGCCGTAGTGGGAGATGGCTTCGAGGGCATGGCCGAGGGTGTGGCCGAAATTCAGAATGGCCCGCAAGCCGCTCTCGGTCTCGTCCTGCCGAACCACCTCGGCTTTAATCTGGCAGCAGCGGGCCACGACGGCGGCGAGGGTGCGCGGGTCCCGGCGCAGCAACTTTGGCAGATCACGCTCCAAACGTCGGAACAGCCCTGCGTCGTATATGATGCCGTATTTGATCACTTCGGCGAGGCCGGCGCGGTATTCGCGCGGGGGCAGAGAGGCGAGGGTGTCCAGGTCGCAGAGCACCAGCCGGGGCTGGTGGAACGCGCCGACGAGGTTCTTGCCCGCCTTCAAATTCAGGCCGACCTTGCCGCCGACGGAGCTGTCCACTTGGGCAAGCAGGGTGGTCGGCACCTGCACGAAAGGCAGGCCGCGCAGATAGGTAGCCGCGGCAAATCCCGCCAGATCGCCCACCACACCGCCGCCGAGCGCAACGACGAATGATTTGCGTTCCAATCGCTGCGCCGCCAATTGGTCGTAGCACGACTCAAGCACCTTCAGGCTCTTGGCCCTTTCGCCCGCAGGGATGGTGATCAACCCGGTGGCAAAACCCGCTCTCGCCAAGGCCGCTTGCGCGGCTTTGCCGCAACGGGGCGCAACGTTGCGGTCGGAAATGATGACGCAGCGGCGGGCGAGGCCAAGGCGGGCACATTCGCGACCGAGACGGGCGAGGAGACCCGTGCCGATCTTGATGTCGTAGCTGCGGTTGCCAAGCGGTACCTTAACGATGCGCACACGCCAAGAATACGGTTTAGGCACGCCGTGTCAAAGCTCAAGGGAGGGCGAGGGAGGGCGAGCGTCCCCGCGAGCCCTAACTTTTCGGGCAATCTGCGGAAATCAGGGCTCGCGGGGACGCTCGCCCTCCCCAATAGCCAAATATTTCCTTTTGCTTCCGGCCTCGGCAACTATGCTGGGGGCGGATGAATTCGGTGGCCCTAATCACCGGCGGGTCGCGCGGCATTGGCCGCGGCATCACGCTGGAACTGGCGAAGATCGGCTGGGACCTCGTCATCAACTATGCGAGCAACGTCTCGGCCGCCCGGCAGACCGCGGCGGACTGCGTTGCGGCGGCGCGGGCTGCCGGGAAGACCATTCGCGCGGAAATCTGCCGGGCGGACATCGGGAGCGGGGCTGATCGCAGGAAGCTGATTCAATTCACGAAAGAGAACCTGGCCCGGCTGGATTTGCTCGTGAACAATGCCGGGGTGGCGCCCGAGGTCCGCGCCGATATTCTTGAGGCGACCGAGGAAAGCTTTGACCGCCTCATCAACATCAACGCCAAGGGCCCATACTTTCTTACCCAGCTCGCGGCCAGGTGGATGATCGAGCAACGCCGGACGGGCGTCCCGCCAGCACTCTTCCAGCCCAAGATTATCACCATCTCCTCCGTCAGCGCCTACACTGCTTCCGTGAATCGCGGGGATTACTGCGTCGCCAAGGCCGCCCTGGCGATGCTCACGCCCCTTTACGCGACGCGCCTGGCGGAGCATGGCATTGGTGTTTATGAAATCCGGCCCGGCCTGATCCGGACCGACATGACGGGACCGGTGAGGGAGAAGTATAACAAACTGATCAAAGAGGGCCTAACCCCCATCAGGCGCTGGGGCACGCCGGAGGATGTGGGCAAGGCCGTGGCTGCCATTGCCCGGGACCTGCTGCCCTTCAGCACCGGTGAAGTTATCAACGTGGACGGCGGTTTTCATCTCCGGAGGCTCTAATGCCCGTCAAGATCAACCCCCAGCTTACCGCCCAAAAGCTCCTGCCTATGATCGAACGGCTGTTTGAGCTTTCGGCGGGGAAGATCCTCAGTTTGGAACAGGCGTGGAAACCATCGCAGGGCGCGCCGGTCTTCACGGTGAAAGGCCAATACGCCTCACACAGTTGGACGGAGTGGACGCAGGGGTTCCAGTTTGGTTCGGCGTTGCTCCAGTATGACGCGACCGCTGACAAGCGCTTCCTGGAAATCGGGCGGCGCAAGACCATCGAACTCATGGCCGCGCACGTTTCGCATATCGGCGTGCACGATCATGGATTCAACAATATCTCCACCTACGGGAACCTGTGGCGGCTGATGCGCGGGGGAAAAATACCGTTTAACGAGCGCGAGAAGGACCTTTACGAGCTGGCCTTGAAGGTCTCCGGGGCAGTGCAGGCGGCGCGCTGGACGACCATCGCGGACGGGAAAGGGTATATCTATTCATTCAACGGTCCCCACTCGCTGTTTGTAGATACGGTGCGCTCATTGCGTTCGCTGGCGGTGGCACACCAGCTTGGACACGTGCTGATGGGTGAGCGCGACCAAAGGATTTCACTGCTGCAACGGCTGCTCGAGCACGCGGAAACCACGGCCCGCTACAGCATTTATTACGGCCAAGGCCGTGACACTTACGATGTGCGTGGCCGCACCGCCCACGAGAGCATTTTCAATCTCAACAACGGCAGCTATCGCTGCCCGAACTCGCAGCAGGGTTATTCGCCCTTCAGCACGTGGACGCGCGGTTTGGCGTGGGCGATTCTCGGTTACGCGGAACTACTGGAGTTTTTGGAGATCGTGAGCGCCGCGGAGTTGGGGAGGGCGAGCGTCCCCGCGAGCCCAAACTTCTCCGGGATTCTGCGAAGATCGGGGCTCGCGGGGACGCTCGCCCTACCTCATTCTCCCCCCCGGAGTGCTGCCGCAGCCCGGACCTTGTTCCTCGAGGCCGCCCGCGCGACGGCGGACTTCTATCTGGCCAACTCCTGCACGGACGGCATTCCGATGTGGGACACGGGCGCGCCCAACCTCCACCGGCTGGGTGATTATCTGAGCAAACCTGCCGATCCGTTCAACCACTGGGAGCCGGTGGACAGTTCAGCCGCAGCTATCGCGGCCCAGGGCTTCGTTCGCCTGGGGAATTATCTTTTGGCCAGATGCGATGAAAAGAACGGCGACCGCTATCGCCAGGCGGGTTTGACCGTGGCGAACACCCTTTTCGAGGAGCCGTATCTCTCCGGGAATCTTAAACACCAGGGGTTGCTGCTCCACTCAGTTTATCATCGCCCGAAGGGTTGGGACTATATCGGGCGGGGCCAGAAGGTGCCCAACGGCGAGAGTTCCATGTGGGGCGATTACCACGCCCGCGAATTGGCGCTGCTGTTGTTGCGCGAAGCGCGCTGCGAAACGTATCCCACCTTCTTTGCCTAAGCCGATCGATCGGGAGGGCGAGCGTCCTCGCGAGCCCTGATTCCCAACGCTTGGCACGGAAGTTTGGGCTCGCGAGGACGCTCGCCCTCCCGAAGCGCATCAAAAGCGCCCTGCTATTTTCCACTGACCGTTGATCTGGCGAAAGGGAACCTCGTCGCGCGGCATGCCGGGAACCACCTCCACCTCCAGGACGATGGAACCGTCGCTGGCATCCTGTTTCCGCCCCACGATACCCATGCCCACGAGGGCCGCGGACTCGCTCCAAAAGTGCTCAATAGATTGGGAGGACTCGCCGGCCTGTTCGCGGTATTCTTTAGCAATCTCGGGCGTAAACGCCTGCAGGGCGTTTGTCAGGTCGTGGTTCCGGGTTGCCCAAAGGAGGGATTGAAGCGCATCGTCCGGCGTGTTGTAACCCACGAACCGCGCTTCGCGCCTGAGCACATAGCCGGGCGGCAATTGGCCATTCGTGCCCCGGCTGGTGAGCTGGGCGCGGAGTCTTTCGTTCTCGGCGCGCGCACTCGCCAGTTCACGCCGGCGCTCGGTGAGCCGCGTCACCTCGTTCCGCAGCCGGAGCAACTCAGGCGTCGCTACCAGGGGCGGCTGCGGAGTCGCTGAACTTGCGCCGACAACCTTCGCCGTTCCGGGGGAAGCCGCGCCGTCGGCCCTGGCTGCCAGTTGAGCCAGTGATTGCTGTTGCTCGGCGCGCAGCCCGGCCAGTTGGCTACGTTGACCCCACACGCCCCACAGTGTGGCCAGGCAAACGACGACCAGCAAGCCGCTGAGGAAAACGCGCCGGTTCATGGGTTCGAGCCTCCCGGCGGCGGGTTGCCGGACGGTGGCGCGGGCGCTCCTTGGGCGGGCTGTGTTGGCTCCACGAGGTAAATCTTGCCGTCACGCCGCAGGAGCAGTTCAGGATGATCCTTGGCAATCCCCTGAACGCTGCCATCGCACAAACCCCAATTGCCGTGAATCGGGCAATGGAACATCATCCGGGAAGTTTCTGTGATGGACGCCGACGGCGCCAAGTAATCGTAGGAACAGTTGGCGGACGTGTAAGAGGCCCAGTCCTTGGCGGCCTCCCGCCCGTGGTCCCCGGGGCACACCAGAATCTTCGGCGTGCCCATCTCATTGGTCATCGCGAGGATGTCCGGCGGATAGACATCACCGTTATTCTCGGCCCAAATCCTCGCGGCCAGCCCAAGCTGTTTCAGGTTGTTGACGCAGGCGATTCGTTCGCCTCTTTCCTTGGCCTTGGCCAGCGCCTCGGTTTCCTCCGGTGTAAAAAGGCCGGCGGGGGGCGCTGCAAGTTGGGTCCGCAGCTTTGTGTTCTCCGCGCTCATCTGTTCCAGTTGCGCCACCTCCGCAGCCAACTGGCTCGCCAATTCTTGCAGCCTCGCGATCTCCTGCTGCGTTCTCGATGCAGCATCGGCCTCGGACGCCGCATCATTGGTTTGCACGGTCGGCGTGAGAAGGGCGCTGGCCTTGGCGGCAAAGTCGCGGGACAGGGCCTGGCTGGCTTGCTTCAGGTCGCGAATCTCCATCTGCTGCACCGTGAGCGCGGCAGCGCAGGCGAGCGAAACGGTTGCGGGCGCCAGCACGGGCCACCAGCGACGGAGCCAACTGGCAGGAGCCAGCGTCGCCACCGGGGTTTGTGAGGCGGGCCGGGCTGCGGGCAGCCGCAGTTGCGCGATCAATTGGTCCTTCAGCCCCGCGGGCGGCGCGGGCCTCGGGGCGAGGCGCAGGAGGTTTTCGATTTGCGGAATGTTCATATAATTCTGGAGGTGGCCGTGGAGGTCAGGGAGTTTGGGTCCGAGGCCAGTTTTCTTTGCAGTTCGGCCAGCGCCTGGCGCAGCCGGTATTTCACGGTGCTGGTGGCGACGCCCATAGCGTCCGCCGTTTCCTGGAGCGTGAGGGCCTGGTAATAATGCAGTTGAACCGTGTGGCGGAGATCTGGCTCCAATGCATCCACGGAGCCGTAAAGAGCGGCGGCCATGTCCGTGTGGGCGACAATCTCAGCGGGCGAGGCTTCCGGGGCCGGGCGGGTCGCCCACCACTGGTCGGAACGTGGCTCGGCGCGGCGGTCGGCGCGCCGCCAATCCACATAGACGTGGTAGGCAATGCTGTGCATCCACGAGGAAACCGACGAGCGCCCGGCAAAGGTCGGCAGCGCCTGCCAGACGCGGCCAAAGGTCCGCTGGGTGAGATCGGCGGCATCCGCGTCATTGGCGGCGAGGCGGCGCAGGAAGGCGTAAATGCGCTCATAGAAAAGCTCGATCAGCTCGATTGCCGCGGCCCGGTCGCCGCGGCAAGCCGTTTCCACCAGTTGATTGGCATCAGGTTCCATTCGTCACTACTTGTTTAGACGATTCAAAGGGCCGGGGTGGACAAAAGAACGTTTTGTGTGTAGGCCATGCTACCCAATTTTGCTGTAAGGTAAACAGGTACAGTAGTTTGTGCCATATTTGGACAGACCTTGGGGGCTACCGCAGGCACGATGACTATCGGGGGCGGGGGAATAACTGGTATTGGGAGGATCATGGGAGGGGCATCATGCCGGCTACAGTGTTCCTGCCGCAAAAACCCGCTTTCGTCCCGCCCGCACGAAGGGGCGCAGGGGGGTTTTCGGCCCCTGCGCCCATAGTCGTGTCGGGTTCGACGCTACCAGCAACGCTTCTAAGTGCGGCTCGCTGGTGCCGTGGCCTGGGCAGACCACAAGGCTGGGGAGAGCCGCGCTCCGGGTCCCAAGGCCGCGACAGCACCTGATTTCGCCAGGGTTATGGGCCAACGTTCCAGCCGCCGCCCAGGGCCTTGTAAAGCTGGACGGTGGCGAGCAGTTGGTTGAGGAGAGTCTGGGTCAGCGCGTTTTGGGCCGGGAAAAGGAGTTGCTGTTCCTGCAACAATTCGTAATAGCTGGACTGGCCACCCCGGTAACGTTGATTGGCGACTTGGACGGCTTCCTGGTAGGCGGCGACCGCGCGGCTTTGTTCGAGGCGCTCGCGCGCCAATTCCTGACGGGACACCAAGGCATCGGATACTTCCTGAAAGGCGTTCAGAACGGTGGCTTGATATTGGAACCGGGCTTCGTCCCAGGCGGCTTGGGCCTGGCGCAATTGGCCCTTGAGGAGGCCGCCCTCGAAGATCGGGCCGGCCAGATTCGCGGCCGCGCTCCAGGCGCCGACGGTGCCGCCGCTGAAGGCGGTCAGTTCCGGGCTGGCCTCGCCCAAGAGGCCGGTCAGGGTGATGCGCGGATAGAAATTGGCCTGGGCGACGCCGACTCGGGCGTTGGCGGCGCGCATCAATTGGACGGCCTGGCGAATATCGGGCCGCCGCTCCAACAGCGCCGAAGGCAACCCGGCCGGAATGTCCGGCAGCGATTCCGTTTGGAGCGCGCCCAGTTGGCGGGCGACGGGGCCGGGATAAGAACCGAGCACGACGCGGATTTGGTTCTCCTGCAAGGCGATTTGACGGCGCAGTTCGGGAATGGTCGCCGCCGCGGAGGCGAGGGCGGCCTCGGCGGCGGCAGTTTCCAGTTTGGACGACACGCCGCCGCGCAAGCGGTCCCTGAACAGCTTGAGGCTCTGCCCGAAGGAATTGCTGGTCTGCTGCGCAATGGCCAATTGCGCATCCAGGGCCAGCAATTGGAAGTAAGATTGCGCGACGTTGGCAATCAAGCTGATTGTCACGTTGCGCCGCGCTTCATCGGTCGCGAAATAGCTGGCGCGCGAGGATTCGGTGAGGCGGTGGATGCGTCCCCAAAAGTCAATTTCCCAGGAAACGTTCCCGGCCAGGTCGCTGCCTTTTGCGGAGGGGTTGCCGCTGAGATACGGGGAACCGGCCAAGACATTTCGCCCTCCGCCGGACGCGCCTTGATAGGTGACTTGGGGATAGAACTGGGACCGGCTTTGGGCCAGCAGCGCGCGGGACTCCTCGACTCTGGCAACGGCCACGCGCAGATCGTAGTTGTTGGTCAGGGCGGTTTGGATGAGCGCCTGCAAGGGAGGGTCCTGGAATAACTGCCACCAAGGCAGATCGCCCAGGGAGTTTGTCAGGGAGCTTTCTTCGCCGCGGAAGGCAGCCGGGGCGCGGGCGTCGGGGGTTTTATAGTTGGGGCCGACGGCGCAACCCGCAACCCAAAGGAGGCAGAGGACGCAGCACGGCAGAGCCGGAAATCCGAAATCCGAAATCCGAAATCCGAAGCAAATCCAAATTGATGAGAATGAGCGAATGGAAAAACGGGGGGCCACAGAGTTTCTTCGCCGGCTGCGAGCAATTTCCACTATTGTAGTGTAAAGGGCGGGAGGCAGGTTCATGGCTTTTTGTGGCGATGGGAGAGGCGCTCGATGACGTAGAAGTTGACCGGGATGATAAAAATGCCCAGCAACGTCGAACCGAGCATTCCGCCGATGACGACGGTGCCCAGCGTCTCGCGTGAAATGCCGCCGGCACCGGCGGCAAACCACAGCGGCAGGCAGCCGAAAACAAAGGCGAAGGAGGTCATCAGGATCGGACGCAAACGAATGCGCGCGCCGGTGAGCGCGGCCTCGGTCAGCGACTTGCCGCGTTCGAATTCCCGCTTGGCGAATTCCACGATCAAAATGGCGTTCTTGGCTGAAAGCCCGATCAACATGATCAATCCGATCTGCACATAGACATTGTTCTCGAAATGGCGCGCCCACAAGGCCAGGAAGGCGCCCAGCACGGCGACGGGCGTGCTGATCAACACGCTCACCGGCAAGGACCAGCTTTCGTACAAGGCGGCCAGAATGAGAAACACAAAAGTCAGGGACAAGCCGAAAACCGCGATTCGCGGCACGCCGTGGGCCGCTTGTTGTTCCTGAAAGGACATGCCGAAGTAGTCAAAGCCCATGCCCAGGGGCATGGTTTTGGCGAAGACATCCTCCAGCGCCCGGGTGGCCTGGTCCGAACTGTAGCCCGGGGCGGCGCTGCCGTTAATCTGCGCGCAGCGGTATTCGTCGTAGTGCATGACAAACTCCGGGCCGGTGCGATATTCCACCTTCGCCAGCGCCGTCAAGGGAACGCTCTGGCCGAGCCGGTTGCGCACGTAGAACAAACCGAGGTTGTCCAGGCTCGCACGATACTTCTGGTCCGCCTCGACATAGACCTGCCACTGCCGGCCGAAGCGGTTGAAGTAATTGACAAAGTAGCCGCCCATGAACGTTTGGAGTGTCTTATAGACCTCGCCAATATCCACGCCTTGCTTGAGCACCTTGTCGCGATCCACGTCAATGAACACCTGCGGCACGGCGGGCAGGTAGGTCGTGAACAGGCCGGACAATTCGGGGCGCCTGGCGGCTTCCTTCATGAACTTGTCCAGGTTCTCCGTGAGGAAGTTCAGGTCCTTGCCCAGGCGGTCCTCGAGGATGAAGGTAAACCCGCCGGACGTGCCGACGCCCGGGATGGCGGGGGGTGGGAAGGCGACCGCTTTGGCTTCCGGCAGGTTGGCCAACTCGCGATTGATCCGCGCGCGAATGGCGGCGGCTTGCTCGGACTTTCCGGTCCGCTTGTCCCAGGGTTTCAAGGTGACGAAGAACAGGGCGTTGTAGGTGGTTTGGGCTTGACTTAGCAGGCTGAAGCCCAGCACCGTGCTGTAATACTTGACGCCCGGAATTCCGGCCAGGATTCCCTCGACCCTCTTGCAAAAAGCATCTGTCCGCGGCATGGAGGCGGCGTTGGGGAGTTGCACGTTGACGTACGCATAGCCCTGGTCTTCCTCGGGCAGGAACGACGAGGGCAGATGGCGTCCGGCCAAAACGGCGAGCACGGTGACTCCGGCCAGCAGCACCAGGCTGACCACACTGCGGCGAATGAGCAGGTGGCTCCAGTCCACGTAGCCGCGCGTGGCCCGTCCGAAGAGGCGGTTGAACCAGGCGAAGAAACCTCGCAGGGGACTGTGCGACTGGCCCTTTGGTTTGAGGAGCAACGCCGCCAGCGCCGGGCTGAGGGACAGGGCGTTGAAAGCGGAAAAGATTACCGAAATGGCGATCGTGAGGGCGAATTGCTGGTAGAGCCGTCCCGTGATGCCCGGGATGAAAACGGTCGGCACAAACACCGCCGACAAGATCAACGCAATCGCGACCACCGGGCCGGCGACTTCCCCCATCGCTTTGGATGCCGCGTCCTTGGGCGAGAGTCCTTCCTCGATGTGGCGTTCGACGGCTTCGACGACGATGATGGCGTCATCCACCACCAACCCGATAGCCAGCACCAAACCAAAGAGGGAGAGCGTGTTGATGGAAAAGCCGAAGACGGGGAAAAGGGTGAACGTTCCAACGAGCGACACCGGCACGGCCAGCAGCGGGATGAGGGTGGCGCGCCAGCCTTGCAGGAAGATATAAACGACAATGACCACCAGCAAGAGCGCCTCCCAGAGTGTCGTCAGGATTTCCACAACGCCCCGGCTGACCGCGAGGGTCGTGTCCAGTGACACGGCGTAGTCGAGGTCCTGGGGGAACTGCTTTTTGAGTTGCGCCATCAAATCCTTTACGCCCCCGGCGGCGTCCAGCGCGTTGGAGCCGGGCAACTGGTAAATCGCCATGACGGCGGCCGGACGGCCATTGAGGCGGCCGGCGACGCTATAAACCTGCGCGCCCAGCTCGATGCGCGCGACATCCTTGAGCCGGACCACCGAGCCGTCGGGGTTTTCCCGCACGACAATTTGGCCAAATTGCTCCGGCAGCACCAGGCGTCCTTGCACGATAGCGGTGTAGGTGAACTCCTGGTCCGGCGCGGACGGGGGGCCGCCCACCTGGCCGGCGGGATTGACGGTGTTCTGGCTGTTGACCGCGGCGATGACATCGCTGACCGTGAGGTTGAGCTTGGCCAACTGGTCCGGCTTGACCCAAAAGCGCATGGCGTACTGGCCCGCGCCGAAGACGTTGATGTTGGAGATGCCTTTGAC
>JBEKJO010000199.1:0-10254 GCA_050011195.1 Verrucomicrobiota bacterium
CCCGGAATTCTCATACCTCGCACAAACTGCCTACAGGGTGTAGCCGCCGACGGCAGTCGGCGCCATCTTTCGGGACTGAGTATCAGCGCCGACTGCCGTCGGCGGCTACACACTATGAAATCTCCCGGCCAAGCCCATCGCCCCCAGCCGTTTGGTTCCTGAAGTTCTTTCCATGAATCTGCCGTTCTTAACCTTAATCCTGCTCGTAATCTTAATCGCCTCATTGGCCCAATGCCCGGTCAGAAAACCGATGAGGCTGATCAGAAATGCGCCAGGTGCCACCCCTCGCGGTATTTGCGTTGCAGGTAACGATTGGCTTCAGCACTGTTGGTCACCTTCAGCCGGCGGCTGTCCCACTCCAGCTTTTGCCCCGGCACCCGAATCGCCACCGTCCCCAGCAGGATCGCCTCGGTCATCGGCCCGGTCTGCGCGAAGTGTGACTCGGTCTTCTCGCCCTCAAGACAGGCATCCACAAAATGATGGTAGTGGTTGCGTGGCGGGAACTTGGGCCGTTGGACGCCGCTGAACTTTTCCTCCGGCAGCAACTGCGGCGGCTCGTTATGCGGGATGAGCAACGAGCCTTCCGTCCCGATTAGCATTGAGGACTCCGGCGGGTATTCCTTCAGGTCTTCGGAATAGAGCTTGCGGATGCGCTCGGGCGGATAGTATTCGCCGTCAAACCACTCCAGCACGAGTTCTCCCCCTGCGATCTTCTCATTGCCGGGGAAGGTCCAGGTCATGTGGTCGCCCTGCGGCCACGTATCCGCGCGGCGCGCGGGCGAGTTCTTCCAGGATTCCTGCACCTCAGCGAACACCGTCCGCGGGGCCTGCAACCCGAGTCCTTTCCAGACAGGGTCGAAGATGTGGCAGCCGATGTCGCCGGACCAGCCGGTCCCGAAGTCCTGCCACGTGCGCCACTTGGCCGGGTGGTAAATGTCCGGCGCATAGGGCCGCACCGGAGCGGTGCCAGTCCACAGGTTCCAGTTCAAAGACGCGGGCGGCTCCTGGCCGACCGCCGGGCGCGGGCCGACCAGGCGGTAGGTACCGACCACTCCCGGCCGATTCGAGCAGAGATAGGCATGGGTGACCTTGCCAATCCGGCCTTCCCTGAGCCATTGGACGCCCGTGCGGTCGTGGATGGTCGCAGCGACCTGCGTGCCAAGCTGGGTGGTGACGCCTTTCTTGACGGCGGCCTGGGTGAGGGCGCGCACTTCGGCGACATCGTGGCACAGGGGCTTTTGACAATAGACGTGTTTGCCGCGCTGAATGGCGCTGTAGGCGATGGAGAAATGGGTATGGTCGGGGACCGCCGCGTTGACCGAATCAATGCGGTCGCCTTCTTGCTGGAGCAGCTCGCGCCAGTCGGCATACAGGCGCGCGCCGGGCACTTTTTTGGCCGCCTTGTCGAGTTTATTGGCGTCCACGTCGCACAGCGCGACGATCTGCACTCGCTTGTGGTCCAGAAAGTTCTGGAGGTCCACCCAGCCCATGCCGTCAACCCCGATGCAGGCGTGATTCAGCTTGTCGTTGGCTGAAATCAATCGCGGCCCCGCTTGCAGGCTGCGGCAGGGTATGAATGGCGCGGCGAGGCCGGCGACGGCGGCCGTCCGCAAGAACTGGCGGCGCGACCAGGGCGGCGGAGTGAAATGGAGGGTGGCAGGAGCTGGCGAAGCGGAAGAAGCTGTGCGGTCTTTCATGCCGGCAGGTTGATGGAGGCGCCGGAGGATTACAAGTCTTTCTGCTGATCGGAGTTGAAAAGGCCGTGGGGTTTGCTCAGTCTTGAGCGATGATTCGATGGCGCATGATGAGCCTCCTGTTGGCGATCGCTGTGTGCGGTGGTTGCGCTGGCGGCTGCAACAAACCGGCGTCGCCGGCGACCGGGCCAGTGGCGGGACCGAGTTTGCCGACCGCGGCGCAACCGAAATTGCAAACTATGAAACTGTGGCTCGGGGCTGAGGAGATGGTGGCCGAACTGGCGTTAACGGGGGAACAACAGCAGACCGGCATGATGTTTCGCACCAACCTGGCGGAGAACTCAGGGATGTTGTTCGTTTTCCCGGTGCCGCACCGCGCCTCGTTCTGGATGAAAAACTGTCCCTTGCCCCTCTCGGCGGCTTACATCGACCCGGAGGGCGTGATCCTGGAGATTCACGACTTGCAGCCCCACAACACGAACTCCGTGGTGGCCTCATCGGAGCGGGTGCAGTTTGTGCTGGAGACCAGCCAAGGCTGGTTCGGGCGCCACCATGTCACCACGGGCATGGTGGTTCGCACCGAGCACGGGCCATTAATGAAGACTTTCTTCGGCAAACGTTGACCGGATGCCGCACGGGGAGACGGCCCCAGCCGGGAAATTTCATACCTGTAGGGCCGGAGCGCCGGTTTCCAAACCGGCTTATGGCGCCCCCACTCGTCATCCGTATCCTTTTCTAGCGTAAGCCCATGTTAAGCCGGTTTGGAAACCGGCGCTCCGGTCTGTCGGCATTTCGTGCGGAGCATGAAATATCCCGGCAAGCGAGCTACTTCGCTTTGCGCAAGGAATCGAGCTTCGTCATGGCCTGCTCGACGAGGCTTCGCAACTGGCCCAACTGGTCCCGGGAAAGCAGCAGTGGGGGCCTGACGACCCGAGTTGTGCGCACCGCGAACTCGATGTTGCCCGTCCGCCGGCTGCCGAAGGCGGCCGCCCGGAACCCGCCTTTGGTGCTATAGAGCGCGTCGAAGCCAGGCAGCGGAGTTACCGACCAATCGAGCTTGCCGAGGTAATCCAGGCCGTCCAGCAGTGAATCCAGTTCGTCATAGTCAATGAGCATCGTGTCCTGCAACTGGTCGCCCGAGGTGATGTCCACCAGAATGCCACTCTCCCGGCGGCCAGTGCCGGCGTCGGTAATCTCCCGGCATCTCACCGCCACGGCTCCGCCATGCGCCGCCACCGTGCCGATGGGGGCAGTGGCCTTGATGATAACTGTGTCGGTGTTGGTATCGAAGGCCTCCAGCTTCGTCGCCGGCGGCAGCGGGCAGGCGTTTGTTTCCTGGGCGCGAGCGGGGTCGCCCAGCAGCGACCCGCCGGCAACGGCCATAAGAACAGCAATGAATCTGCGCATCATTTTTCCTTTGCCTTTGGACGCCGCCACACGCCAAACCCTTCAATCGGGATGGTAAGGACGCGTTCCACCGCGTCCCATTCACTCCGGGCGAAGTCAGGGAAGGCGGTGGAACGCGTCCTCACCAGGTTCAGGGGCGCAAAGCCCGTCAAATGGTCGGGGTATTCTCTCCGTATCACGCCTGCCGATCAAACTCGGTTTGCGCGGCCTCCACGCGAACCTGGGACAAGGCATCCTGGCCGAGCTCGAGGATTCCAGTCAGTGAGTTGACATCTCCGTTCTCAACCAGGGTCTCCAGCCATTCGGTGAAGATAGCTTCCGGATGGGCGTGCGGGTCAGGCAGCAGGCGCCAGCGGCGTGCGGCCCAGTCGTAATAGACCCGGCTGGCGTCATAGGCGTATGGCTTGGGCAACCCGTCCAGCAGTATAGCCAGCATCCCCCGGTCGCAGCCCGCAATGATCAGGCTTCCGATGAAGCGCAATTCGGCTTCCTGCGCTTCATCCAGACGCGGAGTGTTGGCCGGGGAAAAACTCAGCCAGCCGGCCTCATGGAGCTTGAGCGCGGCCCACCAGTTGAGTCCCATCTGCTCGCAGACGGCGCGCGGATTGGCCGGGAAAAGCAATTGCTGCGCGGCGGTCACTCGAGCAGTTTCCGGGTTGTCGTCGTAAATCGTGTTCACGCCTGGTTGCCGAGGCGCCCGGGCTGTCCAATTGGGGTCTTTCAGGACCCGCAACCGCAGGCGCCTTGCCCGCCACGACCTTAGCGTCGCGCCGGGAAAAGGGAAGAACTAATTTCTTGCCTCGTCATCTCGCTTCGCTGGCCGCTCGCCCGGCCCGGACGCTTGCTCGCCCAAGACTGCGCCGCCGACACGAATGTCCTTGCCAGTCTCGGCACTACGCCCCTCACCTTAACGCACCCCCCCGCCGCCCAAACCAGAATGAGGTCCACAACCGTCGGCGAGGCAGGGCCTGCTTTCCTGAGTTCCCAATTGTATTCCGGTTTTCGTTTACAGTCCCCCCTTCCCGGAGTACCGTTACCCTACCAGTTATGCTCAACGCCATCGAATTCAGGCTCAATGGCCGCAGCGTCCGCGTCGAGGACGTCTCCCCGAACACTACGCTCCTCGAATACCTGCGCCGCACGGGCCTGACTGGCGCCAAGGAGGGCTGTGCCGAGGGCGATTGCGGCGCGTGCTCGGTGGCCATCATTGACCGCGATTCGCAGGGCCGGCCTTGCTACCGCGCCATTAACAGTTGCCTGGTTCCGCTCTGCCTGATGGCCGGATACGAAATCGTCAGCGTGGAAGGCGTCGCCGGCCCCGACAAGCTCCACCCCGTCCAGGAGAAAATGGTTGAAGGCCACGGCTCCCAATGCGGCTACTGCACGCCGGGCTTTGTCATGTCGCTCTTCGAGGGCTACTACCGCGGGGACATTCGGGAACCCGACCAGCTTGATGATCAACTGTGCGGCAATCTCTGCCGCTGCACCGGCTATCGGCCAATTCGCGAGGCGGCCACCGCTGCCTTCCCGGAGCGGCACAGGAAGAATGGCCAGGATTCGTTCGCCGAGCAGTTGAAGAAGTCCGCGGCAGGATTGGGCGGGGTCGAGTACGAGTTTGCCGGGGAGAGGTTCTTCCGGCCAACTTCGCTCAGCGGCTTGCTGCAATTGCTTGAACAATTCCCCGAGGCCAGGCTCATCGCCGGGGCGACCGAACTGGGACTCGACATTACCAAGCGCTTCAAGAAATTCCCCGCGCTCATCTCCGTCGAAGCGGTGCCGGAGTTGAAGGAGATCGAGCGCACCGACTCTGAATGGCGCATCGGCGCCGCGGCCACCCTCACGCAGATTGAGGAGCAAATGGCAGCCGAGTTCCCGGCGCTGGCCGACATGCTGCGCGTCTTTGGCTCCCGCCAGGTCCGTAACCGCGCCACGATGGGCGGCAACCTCGTCACCGCTTCCCCCATCGGCGACAGCGCGCCGGTGCTGCTCGCGCTCGATGCCAAAGTGGCGCTGGTGTCGCTTCAGCGGAGCAGGACAGGCAAGACGCCTGTCCCACTTTCAGAGCGCACGCTCCCGATCCACGAGTTCTTCGTCGCCTACCGCAAGACCGCGTTGCGGCCAGGCGAGATTCTCAAGACCATCATCGTGCCCCGGTTTGCCCAGATAGGCGTCACGCGCAAGTGCGCGTGGCACAAGGTGTCTAAACGCCGCGAAATGGACATCAGCACCGTCGCGGCGTGCTTCAGGGTGGATTTGGACTCGGGCGATGTTGTGCGTCATGCGCGGCTCGCTTACGGCGGCGTGGCCGCGATGCCCGCGCGGGCGCGCCGGACGGAAGAGGCCCTGCTCGGCCAGCGGTGGTGCGAGGAGACGGTCAGAGCGCTCCTGCCGACGCTTCAGGCTGAGTTCACGCCGATTTCCGACGTGCGCGGCAGCGCGGAGTATCGGCGCGCGCTGATCACGCGGTTATTCGAGAAGTTCTACTTCGACGCGGCGCTTGCTTCCTTCCCGAAGGTTGGGCGCGCAGTCCCTTGCGCGCCGTCCTCAAACCAAGCCAGCGGCGCGCAGGGGACTGCGCGCCCTACCACCGGGCCGCTGCCGCACGAGAGCGCGCACAAGCATGTGAGCGGCGAAGCGGTCTATACCGACGACCAGCCTGCGGGCGCGCTCGAAGTCTGGCCGGTCTGTTCGCCGCACGCCCATGCCAGGATTTTGAGCCGCGACGCGACGGCGGCGCGCGCCATGCCCGGCATCCGCGCGGTGCTTCTGGCGGAAGATGTGCCCGGTGAAAACAACGTCGGCGGGGTCAAGCACGACGAAATCCTGCTGGCGAACAAGAAGGTCTTGTTCCACGGCCAAATCGTGGCGCTGGTGGTTGGCCGAACACAGGAGGCGTGTCGAGCAGCAGCGGAGAAGGTGGTGGTCGAATACGAACCGCTGGCGCCGATCCTGACGCTGGAACAGGCGCTGGCGGCGCGCAGTTTCCACAACGCCCCCAACTACATCCGCCGCGGCAAAGTCGGCGCGGCCTTAGCCGATTCGCCAATGACACTGACGGGCGTGCTTGAGTTGCAAGGGCAGGAACATTTCTACCTGGAAACGCAGGCGGCATGGGCCAAGCCAGGCGAGGACGGAGCCATGTTCGTTTCGTCCGCCACTCAGCATCCTTCCGAGGTGCAGGCCATTGTGGCCCACTTGTTGAAGGTCGCCGCCAACAAGGTCGTCGTGCAGAGCCTGCGCATGGGCGGCGCTTTCGGGGGCAAGGAAACGCAAGCGGCGACCCCGGCGGCGCTCGCCGCGCTGGCGGCGCGCCACACCGGCCAACCCGTCCGCGTGCGCTGGAATCGCGATCAGGACATGATGCTGACGGGGCATCGGCATCCGTTTCTCGCTCGGTTCAAGGCGGGCTTCGACGCCGAGGGCCGATTGCTGGCCGCGCGGGTCCATCTCTACTCCAATGGCGGCTGGGCGCTGGATTTGTCGCAGGCCGTGACGGACCGCGCGTTGTTCCATCTCGACAACGCCTACTACATACCGGCGGTGGAATTCCGCGGGCAGGTGGCCAGGACAAACTTGTCCTCGAACACCGCGTTTCGCGGCTTCGGCGGGCCGCAAGGGATGGTGGTCATGGAGGAAATCCTGGACCGGATTGCCCGGCGGCTTGGCCTGCCGCCGGAGGTTGTGCGCGAACGGAATCTCTATCGCGGCAAAGGCCGGACGAACACGACGCACTACGGGCAAAAGATCGACGACAACCGCATTCAGGCCATCTGGCACCAGTTGAAGCAGTCGAGCGACTTCGCGCGCCGCCGCGAGGCTGTCGCCCAGTGGAATGCGGCGCATCCGCACCGCAAACGGGGCCTGGCGATGACGCCGGTTAAGTTCGGCATCAGCTTCACGGTCACGCATCTGAACCAGGCCGGCGCGCTGGTGCTGGTCTATCAGGACGGCACGGCGCAGGTGAACCATGCCGGCACTGAGATGGGCCAGGGCCTCCATACCAACCTCACCGCGATTGCCGCCCGGGAACTCGGCATTCGGCCCGAGCACGTGCGCATCATGCCCACCAGCACCGACAAGGTCCCCAATACCTCGGCTACCGCCGCTTCGTGCGGCACCGACATGAACGGCGCGGCGGTGAAGAATGCGTGTGAGATCATCCGCGCCAGGCTGGTTCCGGTGGCGGCGCGTTTGCTCAAAGAGAAGAACGGGCGCGCGCCGGCACCCAACAAGTTAATCTTCGCCAACGGCCTGGTCTGCGACAGCCGGCGGCCCCGAGCCACTGTGAGCTTCGGGGAAGTCGCGCGGAAAGCCTACCTGGAGCGCATCAGTTTGTCGGCGACTGGTTACTATGCCACGCCGGGGATTCACTGGGACCGCGTGGCGGGCCGGGGCAAGCCGTTCCACTATTTCGCCTGCGGCGCCGCAGTGAGCGAGGTGGAAGTGGACGGGTTCACCGGCATGATGCGAGTCCTGCGCACGGACATTCTGCACGACGTGGGCGATTCGATTAACGAGGGTGTCAACCGCGGCCAGGTCGAAGGCGGCTTCGTGCAGGGCCTGGGCTGGCTGACGACCGAGGAACTGAAGTGGGACGAGCAGGGCCGGCTGCTGACGCATTCGCCGGATACGTACAAGATTCCCGCCGTCGGCGACATGCCGCAGGTGTTCAACGTCACGCTGCTGAAGAACGCCGCGCAGAGGGGAGTGGTCTATGGCAGCAAAGCCGTGGGCGAACCGCCGTTCATGCTGGCGATTTCGGTGCGCGAGGCCATCCGCGATGCCGTCGCTGCTTTCGGTCCGCCTGGGGGCGAGGTGCCTCTGGCGTTGCCGGCGACCTGCGAGGCGATCTTCATGGCGATTCAAAAGCGACGCCCCATCCCAGCGCCAAGCCACGCCCGAGCTCGACCGAGCCCGCCCCAAGGAACGGAGTGCTGGAGTAATGGAGTAATGGAGTAATGGAACTCCGGCCAAGCCTGCCCCCCATCACTCCACCACTCCATCACTCCATTCTCCCATAGACCAGTTCCGCTCGCTTATCAATGAACTGCGCCATGATGCTCACCGCGATTTCCTGAACACTTTGCGAGCGGATTTTGATTCCCACCGGGCAGGCGACGCGTTGCAGCTCTGCGGGCGTGGCGAGCTTCTCCTCGGTGAAATGCTCGAAGATCGTGCGCGCTTTGCGGGCGCTGCCAATCATGCCGAGGAACAGAAACGGCTGGTGAATCCACTCCTTGAGCACCAGCGCGTCGTGGCGATGCCCGCGGGTGACGATCAGCCCAAAGCTCGGCACCACCGGCAACGGCAGGGCCAGCAGCCTTTCCCACACATCGGCTTGCAGGGAGACTTCTGGCGGGAAGAACTGGTGATTGGCCAGCGCGGGGCGGTCGTCCAGCACCGTCACGCTGAAGTCCAACTGCAAGGCAAGCGGCGCTACGGCTTGGGCGATGTGCCCGGCGCCGGCAATCCACAGCGCGCATGGCGGCGTGAGGGTCTCCCGGTAAAGCACGTCGGGCGTCTCGCCTAACCCCACACTGGCTGAATCCAGTCGGCTGATCGAGAAGTCACTCTTCACCCCCCACGAGAGCGTGTTTTGGCGTCCGGCCAGGTCCGCCCAAAACTGCTCTCCGGCGCTTTGCGCGTTGGGCAGGATCAACCCGCACACCTTGCCGCCGCACATCAGGCCGTCGTCCCAGCCGAAGTCGTGGTCGAGCAGCAGGTCGAACGTCGCCGCCTGGCCGGAGCGCAACGATTGGACAGCGCGCTGCTGGATTTCGGCCTCGAGGCAGCCGCCGCCCAGTGTGCCTTTGATGCGGCCGTCGGCATAAAAGAGCGCCTTGGCGCCGACTTTCTGTGGACTGGACCCTTTCGCGCCCGAGATGATGCCGAGCGCTACCGGTTCGCAGTTGCGCGCGGCCTCAGCCAACGCCTGGAAGACGATGTTTCGCATGAGCTATGAGAGAATAATTCGGCGCGGGTCCAGAGTCGAGTGCGGGGAAAAGTTGGCCGCGAAGCCGGCAAGCCTTGACCGGCGAACCCAAGCTCAACCTGATCTGTGTAACCTTTCTTGCGTGCAGAACGTCTGTAAAAGGGGTCGGTCGGTGGGCTTCAGCGCGGCGCTGCTGGGCACCGGCCTGCCGGAGCGGTTGCTCGCCACCGGGCCGGCTGCATCCGCCGAAAAGAGGATAACTCCTACGGAACACCTTCGGAACACCCACGGAACACCTACGGATATCCCATGGAGTGACTCTAGGGTACTACCGTGGCAGCACGCGCCAGACAAGCTGACGACCAGCGAGCGCGGAGGCGTTGGGGCGCTCCTTTCACAGCAGTGGAAAGGGACCGAGCGCCGTTCCTGAGTGCCAAGAAAGCCCTGTTTTGGCCCGAAAACTCGCGGTTTTCCTGGGAAATCGCTGCCTCCGCCACTTAGCTCCTCTCTTCCGGCCCCTTCGCTCCCGGATACCCACCAAAAGCGGCTCCAGCCCGTCGAGCGACCTGCCAGATGCCGTCAGCCCCCACCGTATCGGCATTTGGAATGTGACTGCGAGCGGGAGCGGAAAACTGTGTTCTTCCCTTGACTGCTGCCACCCCTTTTGCCTAAGCTCGGCCACCGTGTTCACGAAACATTGAGTTAACGCAAGGTTTTCCCTCTGGTATCAACGTACGTTAACTTTTGTAGATGTTCATAGATAGTTAAGGCATTATGAAGCTGCATCCTTCGATTCGCAAATTATTGGGGTACACCAAGGGCATTTCAAATGCAGTCCTCTTGAAACTATGGAGACATCGAACAACGAATCTGTGCAAGCCCTGCTGGGAACTGAGGTACTGTCCATACGGTCCCTTGGTGGAGGATTTTCCCCTGCCGCCGGCAACCCTCGCCGAAACTGAAAACCATAATGAATATCTGAGGGAGTGTCTAAAGACCGGCTTTTGTGCAGACGGGAGCAAGGTTGATAGCAAGAGACGGCATCTTTTTGAAGAAGACTTGCGCTCGTTTCGGAAATCCGACTACCCGGCGAAGATTCCCCAGGCGACTGACGGGCCTCGCCGTCTCCACCCCATAATGATACCCCCTACCGCGGTGATCGAGGTTCGGAGTTCAAAGTTCAGCGTTCGACGTTCGGCGTTCGAGTTCAGTACATAACTC
>JBEKJO010000200.1:0-10099 GCA_050011195.1 Verrucomicrobiota bacterium
GATTTCATAGTGTGTAGCCGCCGACGGCAGTCGGCGCTGATACTCAGTCCCGAAAGATGGCGCCGACTGCCGTCGGCGGCTACACCCTGTAGGCAGTTTGTGCGAGGTATGAGAATTCCGGGTTAGGGGAGCTCATTTCCCCCGACCCGCTGAAGAGTCGGCGTCCAACAACTGAAGGCGGCGGCGGGCGGCAAAGGCCTGCGGGCTATGGGGGAACTCGCGGAGCAGGCGTTCGAGGGTCTTGCGGCCAGCGGCGGGGTCGTGCCGA
Source organism: Verrucomicrobiota bacterium (assembly GCA_050011195.1). GTDB lineage: Bacteria > Verrucomicrobiota > Verrucomicrobiia > Limisphaerales > UBA8199 > PALSA-1440. The sequence continues at coordinate 269 of JBEKJO010000200.1, forward strand.
TAGCGGATGTGCCAGGCGGCGATGAGGCCCAGCCACTCGGCCCTGCGGGCGTCCGGTTGGTCGGGCAGGTCCAGCAGCAGGGTCACTTGCTCGATGCCGTGGTCCGGCTGATCGAGTTGCTCGGCGAAAAGCCTGGCCAGCCGTTCCCGGGCGGGCACGTTGTTGGGATCGTGCTTGAGTGTTTCGACACAGGCATTCGCCGCCTCGACGGCCTGCTGCCGCTCCTTGCCTGATTCGGGGGGCAGCGGCGCTTCATCAATCGTATCGCTGAGGGCGGGCAGGGGAATAGTGGCCGCGCTCTGTTGCTGGTGGAGTTCGGCCACGGAGGCGGGCAGTTGGTTGATGCGGAGCTGGGCCATGTGAGCGAGGTGCGTCCCCGGCAAGCGGTCGCAAATCATTTGCAGGGCGCGCCGGGCGGCGGCCGGGTCGCCCGCCCGATGCAAATGCCAGTCCGCCAGCCGGTGCAGTGCGACGGCGAGCTGCGACGGCGTGGTTCGGGGCTGGTCGCAGATTTCGAGGATGCTCTGCTCGGCCTCGGCGAGATCGTTGAACTGGTTGGCATAGAGGTCGGCCAGCATCATCCAGCCGTCGAAGTCGTCCTCGCACTTTTCGAGTTCGCGGATGATTTCCCACTCGGCCTCGGTGTATTTGCCGAACTTCATCCGGGCGATGGCCCGGGCGTAAATGGGGGGCATTTGCCTGGTGTGCAGGACGCTGGCGCCGTAGCCGGCCATCGGGGCGAGCAGGGCGATGCCGGCCAGGCCGAGCATCGACCAGCCGCCGAACCACACGATGACCAGCGCCGGCACCGCCATGGCGATGAAACAGGTGAGGCACAGGGCTTTGAAGTACGCGCGGGCTTCGCCTTCGGCGCGAACGCCGGCGTCGAGCAGCGCCCAGGCCAGCGTCACCGTGGTCCAAAAGGAACTGATGACAAACAGACCCACCGCCACGATGCGCAGATACTCCGGGACCCAAGGGTCCCCGTTGTTGCGAGCCGCCTGAATCTGGGGCATAAAGGGTTGCAGGTTCCAGGAAAGGCCGAGGTTCATGAGGGTCCAAATGATCAACGGAACCAGCAGCCCTTTGCCGGACCAGAGGAGGAGGGGGCGGAGGAGCCGGGGGCGCCGGCGCTCGGGGGTCAGGCCGTAGGTCAGCACCCAGGCGGCGGTGACCGAGGCGGTGCTCAGAAGGAACAGGGTCAGGAGAAACTCAACCGCTGGCCTCATGGCTCAAAGCTCCACTTTCAGCCAAAATAAAATGAGCGGCCCCTTGCGAGGCCGCCCGGTGTAGTGCCACATGACTCGCCTCCTTCTCGAGTCGAATCACAATTGCAGTGCAAACGTATCATGCCCGGCGCGTTGCGCTATGGGGTGAACACCCCATGTGATAGTTGATGGCCGAGAGCTGACAGTTAATAGCCACAAGGAGCGCGGCGGTGCGGGGTTTAGCGGCACGAAAGCCAGCGGCCATAGCGGCCTTCGCGCATATAAGGGCGCTCGGAACCGTCGGCCAGCACCTCGTAGAGCTTCGGGCCGCGCAGCCGATAACGGCGGCGGCAGGTCAGGCATTCGTATTCTATGAGGGGCGGCTCCGGCGGCGCGGGCTCCGGCGGCTTCACCATGAGCCAGCCATCGCCGGAGCGGCTGGGCCAATTGCCGGATTGAGACTGCCCGCAGCGGCAAGGGGGAAGGAGCCGGGTTGCGACTTCGCGGGTGGCCGGAAGGGGAGCATCAGAAGGTTTCATAGTTATGCGGCGTATTGCCTTTACGCGGTAACACTGCGCCGATGAGCGGGAATTTCAAGCCTGAATTTGCCAGTTCTCGATTTCACGGCGGGAGCCATCGAGCCTCCTGCATGGGAGGGGTCCAAAGACTCCCTGCTTTTTCAATTGACCTTTTGCCGGAAAGTTTCCAGAGTCGGAAGAGAGAAGTGACGGGTCAAGTAACGCCGCACAACTTTCTTATGAAATGGATCACTATGAAACGGAGCATTTTTGTATTCACAAATTCCACGCTGGGTTGCCGGTTGAGCGCATTGGTCAGCAGCGCCTCGGTTAGCGTCTGGCTGGCGGCGTTGCTGGCCTTGCTGTCGGCAAGACCCGCGCCCGCGGCGGGGAGGCAGGCACTGCCCCGGCACGTGCCGGCGGCAGCGGCGAACTTGCAGCCGATTGGCCCCCTTGCGGGGACCAACAGCCTGGACCTGGCGATCGTGTTGCCGTTGCGCAACCAGGCGGCGCTCACAAGCCTGCTCCGTGAACTCTACGACCCGGCCAGTCCCAATTCCCATCAGTATCTGACGGCGGAGCAGTTCGCGGAGCGGTTCGGTCCAACCGAACAGGATTACCGGGCGCTCATTGCGTTTGCTGAGGCGAACGGGTTGACGATAGTCGAAAGGCATCCTAATCGCACACTGCTGCACGTGAAGGGGGCGGTGGCGGACATCGAACGGACGTTCCAGGTGACGATGCATGTCTATCGGCACCCAACGGAAAGGCGCACATTTTATGCCCCGGACGCGGCTCCGACGATTGACATTGGCATTCCCATTTTAGACATCAGGGGTCTTGAGAACTACGAACTGCCGCACCCGGCGCTCAAAGTCACGCCGCTGGACAAGCTGGCCAAGGTCACCGCTATGGGGTCGGGGCTGGGCGGCACGTTTCTGGGGAAGGATTTTCGCAACGCCTACGCCCCGGGTGTGACGCTCAACGGCAGCGGCCAGGCGGTCGCGCTGTTCGAAATGGACGGCTACTTCACCAATGACATCACCGCCTACGAAAGCCAGGCGGGGCTGCCGAACGTGACGTTGACCAACGTGTTGCTCGGCGGCTTCGACGGGGTTCCGGTGGATCCAAATGCGGTAGTCGAGGTGTCGTTGGACATCGAGATGGCGATTGCGATGGCGCCGGGGCTTTCGCAAGTGATGGTGTATGAGGCGCCGGTTACTTCGGCCGGCGCTTACGACATCTTGAACCGGATGGCGACGGACAACCAGGCCAAGCAAATCTCCTCTTCGTGGGTTATCGACCGCCTCGTCACCAATCCCGTTCCCAGCCAGATTTATCAGCAATTCGCGGCGCAGGGGCAGTCGTTTTTCCAGGCTTCCGGCGACGAAGGGGCGTATTCGCCGGGCACTTACCAGACGGCGGACAATCCATTTATTACGACCGTGGGGGGCACCACGTTGACGACGGCCCCGGGGGGCGCGTGGGTTTCGGAGACGGCTTGGTTCGGCAGCGGTGGGGGCATCAGCAGCGTTTTCACCATTCCGAGCTATCAGCAAGGCATCAATATGACGGCGAACATGGGCTCGACCACGATGCGGAACGTTCCGGATGTGGCGCTGACGGCGGAAAACGTCGAGGTGATAACGGATGATGGCGAGATGGGCTCGGTGAGCGGGACGAGCTGCGCGGCGCCGTTATGGGCCGGGTTTACGGCGCTGATCAACCAGCAGGCGGCCGCCAATGGCCGGCTGCCGATTGGCTTTATCAACCCCGCCCTTTACGCGCTGGGCCAACAGGCCGGCTATACGCTGGGCATGCACGACATCACGACCGGGAGCAATCCAAGTGACTACGGCCCCAACGTGTTCTATGCCGTTCCCGGCTACGACCTGTGCACCGGCTGGGGCACGCCCAATGGCAGCAATCTGATCAATGCGCTGGTGGCGCCGGCCGACGCGCTGGAGATCAGCCCGGGTTTGGGCTTCGCGGCCAGCGGTCCGCCCGGCGGTCCATTCACGCCCGCGGCCCAAAGTTATTCGTTGAAGAATGCGGGCGCCACACCGTTGAACTGGACGCTGGTGAATACCTCGGCGTGGCTGACTGTGACGGCTACCAGCGGCCAACTCGCGGCGGGCGGATTGCCCGTGGTCGTGACGGCGAGCCTGAACGCCGCTGCCAGCAACCTGCTGGCGGGGACCTATGCGACCGCCATCCGGTTCACGAATCTGAATGATGGTGTCGTCCAAGGCCGCCAGTTCATTTTGCAGGTGGCAACCGCGCCGGCCATGCCAGCCGTCATCACCGCGCAACCCACCAACCAGTTTGTTCTGGCCGGCGGGACGGCCACGTTCAGCGTCGGCGCCACGGGAACGGGCTTGCACTACTATTGGCAAAAGAACGGCGCCAGCTTGACCGACGGCGGCCACCTCTCCGGGTCGGCCACCAGCATTTTGACGGTCAGCAACGCAGCCGTGGCCGACGCCGCAGTTTATTCAGTCATCGTGAGCAACGCCGCCGGGCCGGTGAGCAGTGTGGGCGCCGCCCTGGTGGTTTATTCGCCGGGCGGGGGGCAACTGGTTCAGAACGGCGGCTTCGAGGCCGGCAACTTCTCTGCTTGGACGTTGTCTGGGAACACCAACCTGATGGCGGTCACGACTAATGCTTTTGCCGTCCATTCCGGGGCCCATGGGGCGGAATTCGGGCCGGCGGGCTCGCTCGGGTTTCTTTCCCAGACGGTGCCGACGGTCCCCGGGTCGGCCTACCTGATTTCTGCCTGGCTGGACAGCCTGGATGGGAAGGCCCCTAATGAATTCATAGTTCAGTGGAACGGGAACACGCTCTTCGACCAGGCCAATCTCGGAGCGATTGGCTGGACGAACCTTCAGTTCATCGTCACCGCAACCGGCGCCAGCACCGTGCTCGCGTTCGGATTCCAGGATGACCCCAGCTACCTGGCCCTGGACGATGTCAGCGTCCTGGCGATGACCAACACGGCGAGTCCGCCCATCTTCACCAGCCAGCCCCTGATCCAGGAGGTGACCGCGGGCGGAACTGCAACCTTCAGCGCCCTGGCGACAGGAACCTCGCCCTTGACCTACCACTGGCGGTTGAACGGGGCCAGTTTAAGCAATGGCGGCAATTATTCCGGCGTGACCACCCCCCAGTTGACCGTCAGCAACACGGCCCCCGCGAACGCAGGAACCTACTCGGTGGTGGTGAGCAACACCTACGGCTTCGCAGCGAGCCTGGGGGCGGTGCTGGTGGTGCTGCCGTCGGGCGCGCAGGTGCTCACGTTTGACGATCTGCCGGAAACGGTGAACGGACTGGCCGTAGCCAACGGCTACGGAGCATTGAATTGGAATAATTTCGGTGAGATTGACGGCCTTGGATTGGCGAACTATGTGGGGCCGAGCGGCTATACTGCGGGAGTCGTTTCACCGAACAATGTGGTGTTCAACGGCGACGGGCTTCCCGCCAGCATCAGTAGCGCCGGCGCACCGTTCAACCTGGACTCAGCTTACCTGACCGCGGCCTGGAACGACAACTTGCAAGTCCAGGCGTTCGGGTTCGTGGGCAGCAACAATCTGGCCTTCTCGAACACCTGGACGTTGAGCGCGACGGCTCCGACGCTGGTGCAATTCAATTACACGAATGTGACCGAAGTGGACTTCGTCTCCTCGGGCGGCGCGCCGCATCCCGGCTATTCCGGCAGCGGCGAGCATTTCGTGATGGATAACCTGGCGGTGTCGTTCGTCGGCTCCGTGTTAATCATCCAGCAACCAGCAAGCCAGGCCGTGGGCAGAGGAGAGGCGGCCACGTTCAGTGTCACGGCCATAGGCAGCCTGCCCTTGAGTTACCAGTGGCAGAAGAATGGCGTTAATCTAAGCGATGGCGGCAGCCTTTCGGGCGCCGCGACCAGCACCCTGACGGTCTCCAATGCCGCCTCGGCCAACGCCGGAGTTTATTCGGTGATCGTCAGTAACTCCTACGGGGCGCTGACCAGCGCCGGCGCCGCGCTCGCGGTTTATTCCCTCGGGCCGACGAGCCTGGTCCAGAACGGCGGCTTCGAGACGGGGGACTTTACCGGTTGGCAGTTGGTGGCATACGACGACCTCACCATTGTCACCAACAACCCGGTCGTCGTCCACTCGGGCGCTTACGGCGCGCAACTCTCATACGGCTACCTTTATCAGTACCTGCCGACCGTCGCGGGCGCATCCTATCGGCTGTCGCTTTGGCTCAACAGTCTGCCGCCGGCGGGGGAAAACTATTTCGAGGTGTATTGGGGTGGTGCAGGATACGTTTTTGATGAATCCGACCTCGCGGCGAACGGCTGGAACAACTTGCAGTTCGTGCTGCCCGCGACCAGCTCTTCCACCGAGCTTTATCTCCTCTTTTACAATGAGGGGGCTTACTTCGCGCTGGATGATGTCAGCGTAAACGTCCTCACCAATGTCGCAGGCCCTCCGGTCATCACCGATCAACCCATCGCCCGGACGATGCCGTTGGGCGGCACGGCTGCGTTCAGCGTCGTGGCCGGCGGCACGACGCCCTTAAGTTACCAGTGGCGGTGGAATGGAACGAACTTGACCGATGGCGGGGGCATTTCCGGTTCCATCACGCCCAGCCTGGCGATTGGGAACGTTGCGGCGGCCAATCTCGGGACCTATTCAGTGTTCGTCACCAATGCCTTCGGCGCGGCGGCCAGTGTTGGCGCTCCGTTGAGTCTCCTGCCGGCCGGCACGACGGTGATCACATTTGACGATTTGCCAGAGGCCCTTTATGGCTTGGCCATAACCAACGGCTACCAGCGGCTGAATTGGACCAACTTTTCTGAGATTGACGGGGTGAACACCCCTTTTTACCAGCCGGCTGCAACGGCGGCAGTGGTTTCGAGCAACAATGTCGCGTTTGGCGAGAACGATAACGGGTCCGTGCCGGCCATTAGCAGCAGCAGCGGCTCCTTTAACCTGTACTCGGCTTACCTCACCGCGGCTGATCAAAGTCCCTATCCTCTGGCAGTGCTGGGATATGCCGGCAGCGCGTTGCTCTACAGCAACTATTACACCCTGAACGATACTGCGCCTGCCCTGATTGACTTCAACTACACGAACGTCACCGAAGTCGCTTTCGTGCCTGCCAGTTACAATTCGGTCTTCTTCATGGATAATGTCGCCCTCTCGTTCAACGGCCCGGTGACTATCGTCAGTCAACCTGCCAATCAGGGGGTGTTCACGGGACAGACCGCCACGTTCGGCGTCACCGCCATAGGCAGCCTCCCCTTGAGTTACCAGTGGCAGAAGAATGGCGTTAGTTTAAGCGATGGCGGCAGCCTCTCGGGCGCCGCGACCAGCACCCTGACGGTCTCCAATGCCGCTCCGGCCAACGCCGGAGTTTATTCGGTGATCGTCAGCAACTCCTACGGGCCGGTGACCAGCGCCGGCGCCGCGCTCGCCGTGTCTTCCCTCGGGCCGGCGAACCTGGTCCAGAACGGCGGCTTCGAGACGGGGGACTTTACGGGCTGGACCCAATCCGGAGACACCAAATCCACCTATGTCAGCGCCAATGCGTTTTACGTCCACTCCGGCAACTACGGCGCCCAACTCGGCCCCTATGGGTCTTATGGCGAGCTGTACCAAACGGTTCCAACTACTGCTGGCTCGACCTACCAGCTTTCGCTTTTCCTGGATAGCCAGCCGCAGCAGGGCTACAATTATTTTGAGGTAATTTGGAACGACTCTTCCACGTTCTATCAATCCGACCTGGGGCTTTTCGGCTGGACGAATCTGCAGTTCCTGGTCACAGCGAGCGCCGCGAGCACATCCCTCGAATTCCATTTCGAGAATGACGACGGATACTTTGGGTTGGACGATGTCAGCGTCATGCCAATTACCAACGTCGCCAGCCCGCCGGTCATCACCGGCCAGCCCTTGCCCCAGCTCTTGTCTCCGGGCGGGACGGCCACGTTCAGCGTCACAGCCGCCGGGACAGCGCCGCTGGGTTACCAGTGGCAAATGAACGGAACCAATTTGACGAACGGCGTCAACTTGTCCGGCTCCACTTCGAACAGCTTGACGATCAGCAACGTCTCGCCGGCCAGCGTCGGAACCTATTCAGTGGTCGTCACCAACGCCTACGGGACCGGCGCGAGCGCCGGCGCCGCCCTGGCCCTGCTGCCGGCGGGCGAGCAAATGATTACGTTCGATGATCTGCCGGATACGTATTCCGGGTTGACCATACCCAACGGCTACGCGGGACTGAACTGGGGCGATTTTGAGGAGGTTGATGGAGCGAACGCCTATAATTATCAGCCCGGATCGAGCGCGGGGATGGTCTCGCCTGGCAATGTGGCGATCGGTTACGACACGGCTATCATCTCGAGTGCCAACGGCACGTTTGGGTTCCGGTCGGCCTATCTCACAGCGGCGAGCTATAACGGCTATCCGTTGCAAGTGCTGGGCTACGCCGGGTCGGTGTTGCTCTACAGCAACAGCTATTACCTGAGCAGCACGGCCCCCACGCTGTTCACCTTCAACTATACCAACGTCAGCCAGGTTCAGTTTTCCATGGACGATTACTACGATTTCGTGATGGATAACGTCGTCATCTCGACCAACGCGGTCAGTGCCCCGGCCATCGCCAGCGAGCCGGCGGGACAGTCGGTGCCCTTCGGCGCGACGGCGACGTTCAGCGTGTCGGCCATCGGCTCGGCGCCGCTGGGTTACCAATGGCTGTTCAATGGGGCCAGCCTGACCAATGGCGGCAGTGTTTCGGGCGCGACGACCACCCAATTAACCGTCAGCAACGCCGCCGCCGCCAATATCGGCGCTTACTCTGCCGTCGCGACCAACGCCTACGGTTCGGCCACGAGCGCCGTTGCCATGCTCTCGGTTTATGTTTTCGGGGCGAATAACCTGGTCCAGAACGGCGGCTTCGAGACCGGGGATTTCACAAGCTGGACTCTAAGCGGCGACCCGAAGAATATTTACGTCAGCACCAATGCCTTTTACGTCCATTCTGGCCGTTTTGGCGCGCAGCTTGGCCCCTATGGTTATACTTATTTGTCCCAAACCATTCCAACCTCCCCCGGGGCGTCTTACCAGCTTTCCTTTTGGCTGGACCCGGATGGCCAGGGCGATAACTGGACGTATTGGAACGGAAGCGAGCTGGCCTATCCGGTTTCTATGAGCGCGGCCGGCTGGACCAACTTGCAGTTCGTGGTTGCCGCGACCGGCAGCAGCACCACCTTGGAGTTCGAGTTCTATGATCCCTCAAGCTATATGGGATTGGACGACGTCAGTGTGACGAGCTTTATCGTCCTGAACACTGTGCCGGTCCAAATCCTCTCGCCGCAGGTGATGAACGGGTCCTTCACGTTCGGCTTCCAAACCATCGCGGGCCAGAGCTACACGATTCAGGAGAGCACGAATCTGGGGGCGGCGAACTGGAACACTTATACCAACTTCACCGGCACAGGGTCTCCCTGCCAATTCAGCGCGCCTCTCAGCAGCACGCAGCACCAGGGCTTCTTCCGTGTCAGCGAACCGTGAGCGGCCTTTTCCCCGCCCAGCGTCAACGGGCGCAGCCTGACACTGCCCCCGGACCGCGAGCCGTCCCCGGCTCGCAGCCCGTTGGAATGTGGGAGAGCTTCGATCATTGTTTCGCGTTCGTGGCTGCTGCGAGCCGGGGACGGCTCGCGGTCCGTCACCGTTGAAATGGGGTCTAACTCTCTACTTGACAGTGTGATAGAAATAGTATAAGCACTCCTCCCCCCCCAGCCTCGTGGATTGCTCAGTCCACGGCTCCGGTGAACGGGCCTCAGAACCGTTGCCGGTTGCGTCGAACCCGACACGACTATGGGCGCAAGGGCAGAACCCCCCCTTGCGCCCCGTCGTGCGAGCGGCAAAAATGAAGGGTTTTGCGTTGAGAAGTCTCTCTGCGGCATGATGCCGCTCCGATGATGGTCTTAATACCTTCCACACCGCCGCCCGCAGTAGTCTTCGTGCCTGCGGTAGCCTCCAAGGTCTGTACAAATATGGCACAAACTACTGTGCCTGCTTGCCTTACAGGAAATAGTGCATCTTCGAGCTGGAAGTGGTATC
>JBEKJO010000201.1:0-11492 GCA_050011195.1 Verrucomicrobiota bacterium
AGTTATGTACTGAACTCGAACGCCGAACGTCGAACGCTGAACTTTGAACTCCGAACCTCGATCACCGCGGTAGGGGGTATCATTATGGGGTGGAGACGGCGAGGCCCGTCAGTCGCCTGGGATTCCTCGAAGTTGGCGGCGAGGATGGCATTCAAGGCGCGGGCGGATTCCAGGTCATAGCCGATCGGTTTCTCGACCACAATCCGCGTCCATTGCCGGTCACGCGCCAGTCCGGCCTTGCCGAGGTATTTTGGGATTTCGCCGAACATGCTCGGCGGCGTGGCCATGTAAAAGATGCGGTGGACTTTGGCGCCCCATTCCTTTTCCAGCTTCGCGCATTGTTCGCTCAGGGCCGTATAGGTCTGCAGCTTCTTGAAATCGCCCTGCTGGTAGCGGATATGCCCGGCAAACTCGCTCCACTCGCCAGCTTCCACCATTCCCCGGCGCGAGAACTCCTTGACGCCGTCGTGGAGACGCCGTCGCAGCTTTTCGTCGCTCATGTCAACGCGATCCACCACGGTGATCGAAAAATGAGCGGGCATGCTTCGGTCCTGGGAGAGGTCGAACAATGCCGGCACGAGTTTCCGCCAGGTCAAGTCACCGGCTCCTCCAAAAATAACGAACACCGTCGGTTCGAGTTGGTCATTCGGTTGCATTCTCACTCCTTCTCCCATTCCGTGTGAAACGTGCCCTTGGCATCGGTCCGCTCATAGGTGTGGGCTCCAAAACAGTCACGCTGGGCCTGGATAAGATTGGCTGGCAGCCAGGCGCTGCGATAGGCGTCGAGATAACCCAACGAAACCATCAACCCCGGGGCCGGCACCCCGAAATCCGCCGCCCGGCACACCACCTGACGCAAGCATTCCTGGTGCTCCATGACCTTTCGCGACAAGTTGGGATCCAGCAGCAAATTCGGCAGATCCTGCCTCGCGTGGAACGCTGCGCAGATGTCTTCGAGCAACCTGGCGCGGATGATGCAGCCACCGCGCCAGATCCGCGCCACGGCCTCAAGATCAAGGTGATACTCGTATTGGTCCGAAGCAACCGCCAAAAGCGCCAGGCCTTGTGCGTAGATGATAATCATCCCGGCAAAAAGCGCGTGGCTCAGTTGCGTGAGGAATGTGTCGTGGTCCCCGGTGAAGCGCCGCTGGGAGCGCTGATAAATCGCGCTGGCCTGCACCCGTTCCTTAGCGAGCACGGACAGGTCTCGCATCGCAACCGCCAGGTCGATGGTCGGAATCGGCACTTGCAGTTCCATCGCGCTCTGCGAAGTCCACATGCCGGTGCCCTTCTGCTTGGCCACGTCGAGGATTTCGTCGATCAGCCGCTGGCCGGTCGTCTCATCCACTTTGCCGAAAATGTGACTGCTGATTTCCATCAGGTAACCGTTCAGTTCACCGTTGTTCCACTTACTATACACGTCGCGCAGTTGGTCGTCGTTTAAAGCCAGGCCGCGTTTCATCAGGTCGTAGGTTTCGGCGATAAGTTGCATCATTCCGTACTCGATCCCGTTGTGGACCATCTTCACGAAATGCCCGGCCGAACCGGGCCCGAGGTAGGTCACGCACGGATCGCCGCTCGCCTTGGCAGCGACAGCTTCCAGCACGGAACGGACGCGCTCGTAAGCCTCTTTCGGCCCGCCGGGCATGATGCTCGGTCCATGACGCGCGCCTTCTTCTCCTCCCGACACGCCGACTCCGAGGAATTGGATGCCCTTCACCGTCAAATTGCGGAGGCGCACGTCCGTGTCTTTGAAGTACGAGTTGCCGGCATCAATAATGAGATCGCCCGGTTGGAGATGCGCGAGCAGATCGTTGATGACCGAATCCACGGGCGGGCCTGCGGGAACAAGCATCATCACTGCGCACGGTTGGTGCAGCAGTGCGATGAACTCCTTGATATCCGCCGCGCCGCGGACGTCCCGGTTCTCCGCCTCCTGGCGCAGCGCCGCCACTTTGGCGGCATCCTTGTCGTAACCAGCCACCGAATGTCCGTGATCGGCCATGTTCAGCAAGAGATTGCGCCCCATGACGCCCAAGCCGACCATGCCGATTTCATATTGTTGTGCCTTCATGCTATGTTAATTCCTTCAGCCTCATTTCTTCTTCGGGTGCGCTAACCGTTTCGGTGATGCGTGGCCGCTCCGACCGAGTTTTTTGAGAGCCGCGCCTTTGTGCATGGCCAGGTGGTCAGTCTTGTCGCTCTTGATCAAATACTGCGGCTCCTCCGCCGTGGCGCCGACGGTGTAGGTCTTGAATTTGATGGCGGACGTGATCTTCTTCTTGATCGTTCCGCAGACGCGGCCCGCTTCCGAATTCCACTCCACGTGATCCCCAACTTTGAATTCGTGTTTCACAGGCATGATGTTTTGTGTGCGGTTCCTCTATTATCGGTTTGTTGCCAACCCCAGCTTGTGGCAGCGATGCTTCTGCCGGCAGGAATCCCCTTCCGAAAGTCGCTCCAGTTGGGCAGGCCGAAGTCCCAGACCTCATGTCCGAACTCACGCAGCACTCTGGTCAGTTGTTCCTTCATGGCAAAAACTGCATGATCCGCTGCAATTCCGACACGCATCAGTTTGGATCTCCCTCATTACGCCATATCTCCACGGCCTCTTCCACGGTCGCCTGATGACGGCTCGGACGTTTCCGGTCCAGTAACTTCATGGCACGTTCGTAAACGTTCTCCACGGTGAAACCGTACTCGCGCATCACAACCTTTCCCGGAGCGGACGCACCGAAACGGTCCACGCCAATCACCTCGCCCCCGTCGCCCACATACTTGCGCCAGCCTTGAGTGACGCCCGCTTCAACCGCAAGCCGTGCGGGCGCTGATGGCGGAAGAACCGAGTCCCTATAACTTGGAGGTTGGGCCTCAAACAATTCCCAGCTCGGCATGGATACGAGCCGAACTTGGATCTCATTCTCGGTCAGTTTTCGGCAGGCCGCAACGATCAAACTGACTTCCGACCCGGTGGCGATCAAGATGATGTCTGGGTTGCCATTGGGAGCATCAGCCAAAACATACGCACCTTCCCTCAGCCCATCTGCCGCTGCAAATTGGGTGCGGTCAAACGTGGGCACATCCTGCCGGGTTAAGATCAGCGCGACCGGCCGATCCCGGGTCTGCATAGCGACGCGCCACGCCACGGCTGTCTCGTTCGCATCGCAGGGGCGGATGACGAGCAAGTTCGGGATCGCGCGCAGCGAGGCCAATTGCTCGATCGGCTGATGCGTTGAGCCATCTCCGCCAACAGCGAGGCTGTCGTGGGTGAAAACAAAGATCACCCCCTGTTCCATTAACGCCGCCAGTCGAATCGGTGGACGCATGTAGTCCGAGAAAATGAGGAACGTCGCCGTGAACGGAATGACGCCGCCATGCACCGCCAACCCATTTGCGATGGCTCCCATCGCATGCTCGCGAACACCAAAGTGCAGGTTGCGTCCCGCATAACTCCAGCCGCCGCCCGTAGATCCCTGCAGGTTGCCTGCCTCATCGCGCGGGTTTTCAAAATCGCCCATCGCGTTGAGCGCGGTCCGAGTGGACGGATCTAAATCTGCGGAGCCGCCGATCAACGAGGGAAGGTTCTGACCGATTGCGTTCAATACCTTGCCTGACGCGGCGCGTGTTGCCATGCCTTTCGGGTCGGCCGGAAAGATCGGGATGTCGGCGTCCCAGCCTTCAGGCAATACGCCAGCCACTCCCTGCTGAAACTCCCTGGCGAGTTCGGGGAAAGCTTTCGAGTACTCCGTGAATCTCACATTCCATTCCGCTTCGGCCTGCTTGCCGTTTTCAAGTGCGAGACGGAAATGCGTGAGTGCTTGATCTGGAATGTGGAACGGCGGATCGAGTGGCCAGCCCAACGCTTGTTTCGTCGAGTTCACTTCTTGCTCGCCGAGCGGCGAACCGTGCGCTTCAAAAGTGTCCTGCTTGTGCGGCGAGCCATAGCCGATATGCGTCCGCACGAGAATTAGCGAGGGGCGCTCCCTCTCGGCTTGCGCCGCACGCAGCGCGCGGTCAATCGCTTCAAGATCGTTTCCATTCTCCACCGTCTGCGTGTGCCAGCCATACGCTTCGAAACGCCGGGCACGATCTTCCGTGAAGGTGATGTGGGTCGAAGCGGACAGTGTGATGTGGTTGTCGTCATAGAGGCAAATCAGTTTGCCGAGCTTCAAATGGCCAGCGAGCGACGCGGCCTCGGACGACACTCCTTCCATTAAATCGCCATCGCTGACCAGCGCGTAAGTGTAATGATTGACGATCTGGTGGCCCGGGCGATTAAAGCGTTCCGCGAGGTAGTCTTCCGCAATCGCCATGCCGACGCCGTTGGCGAATCCCTGGCCAAGCGGACCGGTGGTCGTCTCCACCCCCGGCGTCATTCCGCGCTCGGGGTGGCCCGGGCACTTACTACCCCATTGGCGGAATTGCTTAATTTGTTCCAGCGGCAAATCGTAGCCCGTCAAATGCAGCAAGCTGTAGAGCAACATCGAACCGTGTCCGGCCGACAGGACAAACCGGTCCCGATTGAACCAATGCGGATTGGCCGGATTGTGCCGGAGAAACCGCGTCCATAACACATAGGCCATCGGCGCAGCACCCATCGGCAGGCCTGGATGACCGCTACCGGCTTTCTCCACAGCGTCCACTGACAGGAAGCGAATCGTGTTGATGCACAGGTTATCCAATTCGACCGAGGAGCAAGTAATGGGAGATTGCGTTTTCAATGGGATTCCTCCTTGTTCGTTTAGGGTTTGAGATTCTGGTCGGTAACCGCGCCCAGCGAAGCGGAGCTGACAGCGCTGGCGTATTTGGCCAGCACGCCGCGCGTGTAGCGCGGTTTGGGTGCTTTCCACGCTTTCCGGCGACGCCTTAGTTCGCCGGCGGAAATCTCCAGGTTTATCTGCCGTTTTTCGGCATCAATCGTGATGGGGTCGCCGTCTTTGACCTGGGCGATGGGCCCTCCCACGCAAGCTTCCGGTGTGATATGGCCCACTACAAAACCATGGCTGCCACCCGAGAATCGCCCATCGGTGATCAAGGCGACATCCTGGCCCAGTCCCTCGCCCATAATGGCGGAGGTTGGGGCGAGCATTTCGCGCATCCCGGGTCCTCCTTTTGGGCCTTCATAGCGGATAACGACGACATCGCCTTTGCGGATAACGCCAGCGAGGATTGTTTCCATTGCCTGTTCCTCGGAATTAAACACGCGCGCTTTGCCGATGAAACGCAAACCTTCCCGCCCAGTAATTTTGGCGACCGCGCCTTCGGGCGCGAGGTTGCCGTAAAGAATCACCAGATGGCTCTCTTTCTTGAGCGGCCTCTCGAGCGGTGCGATGATCGTCTGTTCCTCGGGATAAGGCTTCACGCTTGCCAGTGTCTCCGCCACGGTCTGGCCGGTAACCGTCAGACAATCGCCCTGAAGAAGGCCAGCCTCGAACAGCGTCCTCATCAAGGGTCGGATGCCGCCGATGGCGACGAGTTCGGACATGAGATGTTTGCCGCTCGGTTTCAAATCGGCGAGCACGGGAACCCGCTTGCCGATGCGCGTGAAGTCATCGAGCGTCAGCCTGACGTTGCAGGCATGGGCCATGGCCAACAGATGCAGCACCGCATTGGTCGAGCCGCCCAGGGCGATCACCACCGTGATGGCATTCTCGAAAGCGCTTTTGGTCATGATATCAAGCGGACGAAGGCCTTGCTTGAGCATCTCCAACACCGTGGCGCCGGCGCGGCGACAATCCTCCTTTTTCGCTTCGGAAATCGCATTCTGGGCGGAGCTGTTGGGCAGGCTCATGCCCAAAGCTTCAATAGCGCTGGCCATAGTGTTGGCGGTGTACATGCCGCCGCAGGCCCCGGGTCCTGGAATGGCGCAGGACTCAATGGCCTGGAACTCCTTGTCGTCAATGCGCCTTTTGGCATGCGCTCCGACGGCTTCAAACACGGAAACGATGTCGAGATTGCGGCTGTCCCCGGTGAGACATCCGGGCAAAATCGTTCCGCCATAAACAAAGACGGCAGAGCGATTCAGCCGGGCCATGGCGATGAGCGCACCGGGCATGTTTTTGTCGCAGCCGCCAATGGCCACCAAGCCATCCATGCCTTCGCAGCCGACAACAGTTTCAATGGAGTCGGCGATGACCTCGCGCGAGACCAGCGAATACTTCATCCCTTCAGTCCCCATGGAAATGCCGTCGGAGATGGTGATTGTGTTGAAAACAATGGCCTTGCCGCCGCCGGCATTGGCGCCGGCTTCGGCTTCGCGGGCAAGTTGGTCGAGGTGCATGTTGCATGGCGTGACCATGCTCCAGGCCGAGGCGATGCCGATCATCGGCTTGGAGAAATCCTCCGGCTTGAAGCCGACCGGATAGAGCATGGCGCGACTGGGCGCCCGATCGGGACCGTCCAAGACCTTGGCCGAGAAAGGGCGCACTGATTTCGCGTAAGGATTGGCGCCGCGCGCGGCGGATTTGTTAGGACTCATTTATAAGAAAACGGTCGCATGGCAGACCCGTGGCGACAAGGGCGAGCATCCGACTGGGGGTGTGAGACAAGGCCCGGATAATGCACCCGCACGACCTCTGGACGACGGAGTAACCAGTCCGCGACGGCCTGTCCGTTGCGGTTGTGTGCCTCCATCCGCAAGGCGAACGTCCGCAGCCCGCGAAGCACCAGCCAGGCATCAAGAGCATTCACCGTCCCACCAAGGTTTTTGTGGATCGTTCGATGCATCACTGACAACGGCTCCTTGCGCACCAAACAGCCGCCAATCATGTCGGAATGCCCATTGAGGTATTTGCTGGTCGAGTGAACAATCCAGTCCGCGCCGAAATCGAATGGGCGCTGATTGAAGGGCGTCGCCACCGTGTTGTCCACGATCACCGGGGCACCGCAAGCATGCGCCCGCGCGACCGTCTCGGCGATGTCGATGAGCCGCATCAGCGGATTCGAGGGTGTTTCCAACAACACCGCTCCGGCCCGTGACACCGCGTCTAACCACTTTTCCACATTGGTGGCATCGATGCTCTCGACTGGCACACGATGAATTGTGGAGAGAATGCGCAACAGCTCGAAGCTTCCTCCGTAAACATCATGATGGGTAACCAAAGGTCCGTCGCGCCCATCGAGCCCTGCCGTCACCGCGCACAATACCGCGGCGTTGCCCGAACTTGTGATGAGCGCCTCAGCGCCTCCCTCCAGATCGGCGATCATCTCCGCCAACCCCTCCACCGACGGGTTGCCGAATCGCGAATACGCATATCCCTTGCGTGCCCCGGAAAAGATCGCCTCGGCATCCTCTGAGGTTCCCAGGTCGAAGATGGTGCTCTGCACGATGGCCCGCTGGAACGGCTCGTTCGCCCTGCCAGGCCCGCGGCGGCTCGCGCCACCGTGGGCACAGCGAGTGGCAAGACGGCGGGGGTCCACGCTCATCGTGACCACCTCAAAATAATTCCCGTGCCGATCACGGTCGCGTGACGAGGCCATGACCGAGTACCCGCATGAACAGTCGGTAATGGGTCGAGTATCATGTTTATCGTCTTACGACACATCGGCAAGCGAAGCAAGGGCTCGTGCCGCCAAGGCTCTGGTGGAAATGCCGGAAGGTTCCTTGCAAGCAAGACTACGGGGCGTTGTTTGGGGTGGTGGCATCAGTGTGGGGTGCCCCGTAGTGCCAGGCAACGGGGCGAACCGGATTGCGCTCCGCTCGCCCTTTCGCGCCGCGAGCCTCCAATGATATTGAGATGACTTTCGCTCTGGTCGTGTCTCCCGCTTGCTGAGCGATCGGGCTCCAAAAGCGCCAAGTGCTTGCACGCTCCCGGCGGGTTGGCGCAAACCATCCAAGGCTGAGCCCCGGTGCACGAGGTTTTCTATTGAGACCGCGCCGATTTTTTCCAGAGCGTCGCGGTAGGCCGGCAAGGCGCACCCGCCGACGAGCAGCGCGACCTCCGCTGGCAGGGACTCACGCATCTAAATCCGTCACCAGATTCGTCGAAAAGTGATCTCGAGTGTGACTACTATTGTGACTACTCCGGCCCTTTTGGCCGGAGGTCGCTTTCGCAAGTCATTGATAATGTGGCGCGTCCGGCAGGACTTGAACCTGCAACCTTCTGATCCGAAGTTGGCCAGTTTGGATTTTGCCCAGTAGTGATGAGTTGCATTTAGTTGCAGATCCCCCGTATTTACAAGGCGTTTTGCGCTGATTGTTAAACTCAAAGCAACTTGGTGCGACCGCTCAAAACCGAAAAATTGGCCAAGCATTGGCCAAGCATCCAATCCTCGACGCGCCATTCATTTTCGGTGATTGAGATAGTGCGCCGCGGTTCGCGCGTTTCGTGTAGCTGATACACCTGCACCCTCTGGCTTTGTGCTGGCATTCGTAGCATGAATGCCGGTGCTGTATTTAGAGATTCCGACTCAACCGAAGCCACAGCCGCCGAAATCGCAACGAAGCGGTCTTACCCGAAGACTCATGCCAATTATTGGAAGTCTCGGCTCGAACATCGCACCTATTCGCGCGATGGGAAAACGTTCGAGGTCGCCGAATGGTCAGTCCGCATCCACTTCAAAGGCATCCGAAAGAGTTTCGATTTGGAAACCGCAAACAAGGAGGAAGCGGCAGTTAAAGCGCGCGATATTTATCTGTCCATCTTGGCAAAAGGCTGGTCTGCCACAATAAACGGACTTGCTCCGCAGCTAGTGCCACTAGCCGAGATGGGCAGCGAATCCGCCACTATTGGCAGATTCCTCGCCGAAGTGGAAAGAACGGCGAATCTCAAACCGAAGACATTTCGCTATTACGGTTCATGCTTGCGGCAGCTCGCGGCTTATGTTCGAGGGGTGAAATCAGATGCCTCACGGTTCGATTACCGTCAAGGTGGGGCAACGGCATGGCGTCAGCAGGTTGACGCGACTCTGCTCTCAGCCATCACGCCCGCCGCCGTCGCTGACTGGAAGATTGCCCGTCTCAAACGGGCGGGGAGCGATCCGCGCCGCAAGCTCGAAGTGAATCGGTCTTTTAACAGTTGGCTGCGGAACGCGAAAAGCCTTTTCAGCGACGCAATCATTTCCAAACCGAACTTCCGCGTAAAAGTTCCCAAATTCAGAGTGCTGGACGGTCAGCGTGGGGAACGCGAGGTGTACTGGTTTGAAACCCTGGATTTTGAGCGGCCAGGCTCAATGAAATTCCAAGCGCCAGCCGGGATCACGTATGAGGCGCTCGTGACGAAAGCGCGCCATGAGTTGCGCGCGGACAATTCCGAAGCGTACAAGTTGTTCCTCTTGTGCCTTTGTGCCGGTCTTCGCCGGGGGGAAGCTGATGTTTGCCTGTGGACGCAACTGAACGCCGATGACAACTCGATTCGACTCGAAGCCAACCAGTACATAGAGCCCAAGCACGGCTCAGGCGGCACTGTGTATGTTGACCCGTCATTGATGAAAGAACTCCTCAGTTTCAAAGGGCCGGAGCAAGATGGCTTCGTGGTCAATTCCCCTTTGGGCTGGAAGGCGACGACGTATTGCCGCTATCGCTGCGAACCGCATTGGCGAACACTCATCGACTGGCTGGAGAGCAGTGGCATTAACGCGAGGAAGAAAGTTCATGAACTGCGGAAACTCTTTGGTGACGCCATCGTCAAGCGAAACGGCATCTTCGCCGGTAGTGCCCAACTCCGGCATTCAACCATCCAAATGACCGCCAGCCACTACACCGACCCACGCCAGCGCGCGGCTCTCCCGGTAGGCAATTTGTTCTCGGATGATTGCACACAAATTGTGCCCAACTCCCAATCTCAGGCGGAGGTGTCGGCACAAAAGCCGGGAACAAACGATTTCAAGACGAGAATCAAGAATGGGGTTTGACCCAGTCCCAGCGACATCCGTCATAATTTCTCACCAATTACTCATTCATCACCCGTTCACTGGCACTTTCACTGGGCGCGAAAAACATCAAGTAAATTGCCAGATTAACAGCCGTATTAACACCGCGCTGGCCCGTGCGTGCGGTTGACTGCGCTAACTTCGCTCCGCCAACCCAACGCACGCGCCGCGACGGTTTGGTTCAGACCGTCTTTCCATTTCGTTTTCGCCGACATCGTTTTCGCCCGAGCTTGCTTCGTATCCTTGGTCGCGGTAGATTCTCCTTCGGTGAAAACATTGTCTTTCAAGGAAATGAAGCGGCGAGAAGCGGAAAGCCGGATGGCGGCAGTGCGCAAGGCTCGGCGCAGTCCGCAGGCCACCGCCAAGCTTCAGCATCGGGCCTCACTGGTGGGCGACGGTGCGAAATGGCGCATCACCAATTTGAATCAAGTTGCCCGCGCCATTGCCAGATGGCCGTAACCGTGGGCTTTTCCCTCGGCCAGTTCTCGGAGATTTTCAAGATACGCGATGCGGACGGACAGCCGTATATCCTCATCGGCGGCCAGGCGGTCAATTATTGGGCGGAACACTATTTGTCCACCGAGCCGCAACTTGCAAAACTACAACCATTCACCAGCGAGGATATTGACTTCAAAGGCGGTCATGCTGATGTCCAGCACATCGCCCGGCAATTGGAGTTGAGTCCCCATTATCCGCCCAAAGTGGCGATGACCGCTCTGTCAGGAATCATTCCCTTTCAAATCGGCGACCTGAAATCAACCATTGAAATTGTCCGGCGGATTCCTGGCCTCTCGGATTCCGTTGCTACGCCAGCCATCCAAGTGGAGTGGGGCGGGAGAACCATCCGGGTGCTCGATCCCATTTCACTGCTGGCGTGCAAACTGGAACTGGTCGCAACGGTGTCGCAGGAAAAGCGGCGCGACGTGGCACACCTGAAGATATTGCTGCCCTGTGTTCGTGCGTTCCTAGGCGAGCTTCTCCGGCAGGCTGAACTTGGCCAGCTACCGGCAAGGGACTGGTTGAAGGTTGCCAACCAGGTACTGAAATTGACGACCAACCATCGCGCCCGGAAAATCGCCAGCAAGCATCAGCTTAACTGGCCGGACATACTCCCGTTGTCCGCCATCGCCAAAAGCCAGCACGAGAAGATCAGGCGATTTCAGGAACAGCAGTTGGAACAGGGCTACAAAAGATCGAAGGGCATTCCCATCTGAAATGATGTCTGGCGCTTTGACTGCCCGGCTTTGCTCGTGCCTCACAAACCGCGCAGACAAATCGCCTCGAACGCACCTATGCGGTGGCGCACTCAACGGTCGTTCCTGAAACCACGCTTCACTGCGCCGTCGTCCGTTCATGCCACTCCCGACCCGCTCCGTTCCGCTTCCGGTTTCAGAAACGCCCGTTCAGTGCGTGGAACCTCCAAGACCATTCGGCCAAGATTCAGGACATCAATTTCGACTCAGTGCCAATGGGTGAGCTGTCAACACTCTCACTGGCACTAAAAACATCAAGTAAATTGCCAGATTAACAGCCGTATTAACACCGCGCTGGCCCGTGCGTGCGGTTGACTGCGCTAACTTCGCTCCGCCAACCCAACGCACGCGCCGCGACGGTTTGGTTCA
>JBEKJO010000202.1:0-9940 GCA_050011195.1 Verrucomicrobiota bacterium
GCCGTTGGCCACCAACGCGCTGGTCGGCGGCGGCATCAGCGCCAGCACAGCCTCGCTGCCGTTGGGCACGAACGCCCTGATGGCGCAGTATCTCGGCGATGGGAACTTCCTGGGCAGCACGGCCAGTGTGGCGCAGGTGGTGCAGGCCCTGGTCGCTCCCGGCCCGACCAACACGATATTGGGCATAGTGGACAACTCGGACGGGACCTTCACGCTGACGTTTGTGGGCACACCGCAAGCGCAGTATTACGTGGTGGCATACTCAGATTTGACCGCGCCCATGAGCAGTTGGGTGCCGTTGGCGGGGAGCACCAACACCGTCACCAACACCAGCGGCCTGTGGTTTTACACGGTGACGAATACGGCCACGCAGCAGTTCTATCGTTCGGCGGCTGTCCCCGGTCCGTGATCGGTTGCTGAAGCAGGATTCCGGGCGCCGTCACCTGCGCAGCGTCAACCGCGACATGAAGTTGTATTCGAGACTGCCTGGCGGGATTGGAATCCTAACCATACCCTGCATGTTGCCGCAGGGATTCTATTTTGTGCCTCGGCGGACCCTCGCGGAAAAACTTGCGCCGGAATTTGGTTGCGGTATATATTGTTCTCGCAATAAGGTCAGCAGAACAATGCCCGGATTAATTATATGAAAGATCGAAATCGTGTCCCGTCTCCTGCCCGCACGCGGCTTGGCGTTGCCTTGGCCGCCGGCGCCCTGTCGGGGCTCATGGCCCTGTCCGTCGCCGCGGCAGAGGTTAAACCCGCCGTTGATCCGCGTGCCGACGAACTGCTCAAACGCATGGGCGATTACCTCGGGCAGTCCCAGTTCTTCTCCGTGAGCGCCGAGGTTTGGCAGGACGTCCAACTCTCCAGCGGTCAACGCATCCAGGCAGGCCGCACCATCGAGTTGCAGGTGCGCCGGCCCAACCGGTTGCGCGCCGAGGTCCATTCCATCCGGCGCAATCGCGAACTAGTCTATGATGGCAAGGCCATCACCCTGCTCAATCGGGCCCAGAATTTCTACGGCACCGTCCACGCTTCCGGTTCCCTTGATGAAGCCATGGACCTCGCCTGCGAGCGATTCGGCATCACCATGCCGCTCGAGGATTTCATCCGGAGCGATCCCCACAAGGACTTGCTGCAAAAGGCCACTTCCGGCGCGGACATCGGACCGGTGACGGTGATGGGTGTGCCCTGCGAGCACCTGGCCTTTACGCAGGACAACATTGACTGGCAAATCTGGATCGAGAGCGGCGCCAGGCCGGTTCCGCGCAAATTTGTCATTACTTACAAGGATGAAGCCGATTCACCCCAGTACACCGCCATTTTCGCGGACTGGGATTTCACCACCAAGCTGCCCGACTTTGTGTTCCAATTCGAGCCGCCCGCGGGCGCTGCCAAAATCAAGGTGAAGGAAATAAAAGCCGAAAACCAATCTCGCAAAACGGAGGAAAAATGAACACGAACACTCACTTGGCCCATTCCATTTCCCGACGGAAGACCGGCCTCAGCCTCGCGGTGGGCCTGTCGGTGCTGCTGATCGCCCTGCCCTTGATCCACGCCCAACGCGGCGGTGCGCCGCGCGGCGGCGGCGGTGCCGCGGTAGCCGCCCGGCCCGTCGTTGTGGACCGCTCCAGTCATGGCAGCATTCGCCACGTTGATAGTCAGGTCGTCCAGCGCCCGGTCGAGGTGCGCCGTGAACCCGCGCGTGCCGTCGAACCCGCCCATCCCGTCGAAGTCCGCCACGAAGCCGTGCCCCGCCACGAGGTTCTGGTGCATCACGACGTGGAAGCCGATGTCCATCGCGCGCACTTATGGAATGACTTCGTTTTTGGCCGTCGCCTGGCGGTGCTGCCGCTCGGTTTCCTCGCCCTGCAGCTCGGCGGCGTGCCCTACTATTATTGCGACGGCATTTATTACCAGCCGGCCGATGGCGGCTACCAGGAGGTGTATCCGCCCGTTGGCGCGGCGGTTCCCCAACCGCCCGAGGGCGCCATCGAGATCGTGGCCGGCGGCCAGACCTATTATTACGCTGGCGGCGCGTTCTATCTGCAGCAGCCCGACGGCACCTGCGCCATCGCCCCCACCCCCCTTGGCGTCGTGGTCCCCGAACTCCCCCCCGGCGCCATACAGGTCTCGGTCAAGGGAAGCGTCGCTTACCAGTTCAACGGCATTTACTACGAACCCATCTTTGTAAATGGCGTAACCCAATACGAGACGTTCATGCCGTAACCCAGCGGGGAGGTCCAAAGGGGTTTGGGACGTGGCCCGTCGTCCGGTTATATTCGGGCACAAATTCGCACCATGTCCGCCAAAACGACCTTGCTGCTCGCCGCCGCTTTGGCGCTCTTTCTCGTATGAGAACCAAGCTTACAAGACTATTCGCCCCGCTGGTTGCAACCCTCCTCGCCGCTGGCCTTCTGCAGCCGCAAACGGCCAGGGCGGGTTTTCGTCCACCCGCCGTTCCACTGGTCACCTATAACCCGTTTCTTAGCATTTGGTCGGGTGCCGACCATTTGAACGACGCGAACACCAAACACTGGACCGGGCGCGCTCATTCACTGGTGAGCTTGATCCGTGTCGATGGCAAAACGTACCGATTGATGGGCGGTGAGCCGAAACCATTGCCGGCGTTCACGCAACAATCCGTTGAGGTTTTCCCGACCCGCAGCCTTTACGAATTCGAGGACGCCGGCGTCCATGTGACGCTGGCATTCATGCAGCCTGCGTTGCCGGACGACCTCGAGGTTTATTCGTGGCCGCTAAGTTACATCACCTGGAACCTCCGCTCTGCCGACGGGGCCAAGCACCAAATCGAACTCTATGACAGCACCAGTTCGCAGCTCGCCGTGAACCAGGCCGATGAACGGGTGGAATGGTCGCGCCAGGCGGGGGGCGGATTGGTCCTGTTGCGCGCCGGCACGCAGGCCCAGCCGGTGCTCGGCTCCTGCGGCGACGATCACCGCATTAACTGGGGTTACGCCTATGCCGCGGCGCCTGGCGGGCTGTCGAAATCGGCGATTGGCGCGAACCGGGTGCTTGAAACCTCCTTCGTGGAAAATGGCGGTCTGCCCGAGGCCAACGACACGCGCATGCCACGAGCGGCCAATGACGCTGAGCCGGTGCTGGCATTTGTGTTCGATCTCGGCCAGGTCAGCGGGGAAACCGTGCAGCGGCAGGTCATCGTGGCGTACGACGAAATCTTCGCCATCAAATACTTCGGCAGGAAACTGTTGCCTTACTGGGCGCGGAACGGTGTGAAGATCGAGGCACTGTTGCAGACCGCCTCCAGGGATTATCCGGAGCTTTTGGCGAGATGCGAAGCCTTCGATAAGGAACTGATGACGGACATGACGAAACTCGGCGGGGAAAAATACGCCCGGATCACCGCGCTTTGTTATCGCGAATGCGTCGCGGCGAACGGCCTCGCCGCCGACGCGAACCAACAGCCGCTGTTCTTCACGAAGGAAAACACGAGCAACGGCGACATTGCGACGGTGGATGTGTTCTTCCCGATGGACCCGGTCTGGATTTTCCTCAGCCCGACTCTGGCGAAGGCGTCGTTGGTTCACGTGCTGATGTACTCCGCGTCGCCGCGCTGGAAATTCCCGAACGCGCCGCACGATCTGGGCACCTATCCGCTCGTCTTCGGCCGGGATGACGGCGGCGAAGGGATGCCGGTCGAGGAAAGCGGCAACCTGTTGATTCTCTGCGATGCTATTGCACAGGCGGAAGGCAACGCCGATTTCGTCGCGCCGTGGTGGCCGCAGCTCACGCAGTGGGCGCAGTACCTCGAAAGATACGGCCTCGATCCGGAGCAGCAGCTTTGCACCGACGACTTCATGGGCCATCTGGCGCACAACGCGAACCTGTCCGTGAAGGCGATCCTCGGCCTCGCGACCTATGGCGATCTGTGCCGGATGCGCGGCGACCGCGAGCCGGCGAAAAAATACCGTGACCTCGCGAAAGCCGACGCCGAGCACTGGATGAAAGTCGCGGCCGAGGGCGATCACTACCGCCTGGCCTTCGACCAGCCGGGGACCTGGAGCCAGAAATACAATCTCGTCTGGGACCGCATTCTCCGCCTCAACATCTTCCCGCCGTCCGTCGCGCAGAAGGAGGTCGCGCACTATAAGAAGGTGATACTGCGCTACGGTGTGCCGCTCGATTCACGCACGCACCTGACGAAAACCGACTGGTCGTTCTGGAGCGCGACGCTCGCGGACAATCGGTCCGACTTCGAGGCCATCATTGCGCCGATTTACGATTATCTGAACGAGACCACCGTCCGGGATCCGATCGCCGACTCGTATGTGACGGACCAAGTCCAAAGCGGCGGCATGCACGCGCGCCCCGTGGTTGGTGGATTCTTCATTAAGATGCTGACCGATCGTGACCTCTGGGAAAAGTGGGCTGCCCGCGACCCACTCAGACCGGCGAACTGGTCGCCGCTGCCCGCGCCGCCGAAAATCAGCCGGGTCGTTCCGACCGAGCAGAGGTGGCGCTACACGACGCAGAAACCGGCCGATCATTGGACGGCCCCCGACTTCGACGCGACGGGCTGGAAAGAAGGACAAGCCGGTTTGGGAACGCATCCGCCGGGATTTGTCCAGCACACGCTGTGGACCAGCGACGACATCTGGCTGCGCCGGGAAATCACGCTGCCCGAAGGCGAGCATCCGAATCTGCAATTCCTTTCCTATCACGACGAGGACGTTGAGATCTACGTCAATGGAATTCCCGCCGCACACGAGGGCGGATTCACGACCAGTTACGTGCTGCTCGAAATCTCGCGCGAGGCGCGGGCCGTGATGAAACCCGGCGCGAAGATCACGGTTGCGGCACATTGTCATCAAACGACCGGCGGCCAGGGCATCGACATCGGACTCGCCGACGTTACGGAATGAGGGCTGTGCCGGGCCAGGACTTTCACGCCCCTTGACATGACCAGGGTTTCCCCACACTCTCAGAACCCGATGAACAGAGTGCAGTTCGTGGTCTTAAACTTGGTGGGCGGGGCTTGCGGCCTCCTCATCATCTGCGATCTGGTCTTGGGCGCGCTCAATGGCCGCCTCAACCAGTCCGTGGCGGCGACGCGCAACCAATTTGGCCAGGCGCAACAAATCCAAAACACGGCGCAAAACCTGATTTTGCGCATTGCACAGGTTGGGCAGACCGATCCGGCCTTGCGTGAGTTGCTGGCAAAACACGATTTCAAGGTCAACCTCAACACCAACAGCCAGACCCGGCCATCGCCATGAACGCGGAGAAACAGAAGACTTTGACGGAATCGCCCCGGCGGAACCCGTTTTGGGCTTGCTTCGTGGTGTTCTCGCTGTTGGCTGGCGACTATGGCTACCGCCTGGTAAATCTGGTGGACCAGCGGGAGCAACTGAATCAAGCCGTGCTCATGCAAGCGCAAAACGCAGGCGCCCTGGCCCAAGCGCGCCAACTGGAAGCTCGGCTCGAATCCCTCTCGCTGGAGTTGCTGCAAGTCGCCAAGACCAATGCGGCTGCAAAACAAATCGTCCAGGATTTCAATATCCAGTGGAACCCTGGTCCAGCCGTGTCGGTCCCTGCCCCGGCCGCCGGCACCCAACCGAAATGAACCGCTTGGATGTCGTTGGCGCCCGGCTCGCCGGTTGGCTGCGTTCCGCCTGGCTGGCCTTCGTGTTGATCTCCTTTTCCGCAGGGTGTCTGGGAGCCGAACCCGGTTCGGCGACGAACGCCGCGGGAAGGGCCGACGAAACGAACTCTCAGGAGACGCTGCGCAGCTACCTGCAGCTTCAGGAACAGATTCACGCCACCCAGCTCGCCGTCGAGCGCAGCCGCACGCAAGCCGAAGCCACCGCGACGGAGACGGCCAAAGCGTTCACCGCGCGGTTGCAAGGCATCGAGCAAGCCCTGGCATCGCAACGCGCGCAGGAACTGGCGGCGATGCAGAGCGCGAACAAGGTGATGCTCGTCGTCGCGGGGTTGTTTGCGGCACTCGGACTGCTGGCCATGCTGTTCATGGCCTGCTTCCAATGGCGCACCATCAATCGGCTGGCGGAAATCTCCGCCGCTTTGCCCCTGGCCCATGCGCTGGGTGCGGGGCCTTCGGTGGCGGCGCTCGGGGCGGGCGACCCGCACCTTGTCACCGTCGGCCAGCCGGAGCAGTCCAATCAGCAGTTGCTCGGCGCGCTCGAGCGGCTCGAGAAACGCATTCATGAACTGGAGCACACGGCGCACCCGCCCTTAGACGAAAGCGCGTCGCTGAATCAGCAGATTAAGGCCCCGCCTCCCCCGTCCAACGGCGAGCCGGTGGACGCGGCAGCGGCTCCGGAGGCCGCCCGCATCACCATGCTGCTGGGCAAGGGCCAGTCGCTGCTGAACCTCGACCAGGCCGAGGAGGCCCAGGGGTGTTTTGACCAAATTCTGGCCCTCGACCCCAGCCACCCGGAAGCACTGGTCAAGAAGGGAGCGGCGCTGGAACGGCTGCGGAAGCTGGACGAAGCCATCGCGTGTTACGATCGGGCGATCGCCGCCGACGGTTCCCTCACGGTGGCTTATCTTTACAAGGGCGGGCTGTTCAATCGCATGGAACGCTTCAGCGAAGCGTTGGAATGTTACGAGCAAGCCCTGCGCACGCAGGAAGCGCGGCGTGGCTGAAAGAAGCTCCCCCGTGGAGCAAATGCGAGCGCGGGAGAAGCCGTAGCGGCTACCAAAGGAACGACTGCTGTTCCCCGAGAAGCTGGGTCCCTTCCCACAAAGTCACGCGCCAGGCGGTCACCTGGCCGAAGCTCTTGTACTCCTTGCCGACTAACGTCACCTCTGTCCAATGACTGAACCGGCCGCCGGGTTCCACAGGCTTTTCGAGCATCAACTGTTTTGGAAAGTCACCGTGGGCGACGCCGCGCAATTCAACCCGCAGTTTGAGCGGAGCCGCGGGCTGGCCCTTGGTCTTCCATTGCACCATGAACTGCATCCCCGAACACTGGTTCGTATGCTCGCGCAACGTAACCTGATAGAGGTCCCGCTCGTGAAGGCTGGGGGAAAGGGAGTTCCGTCCTTTCAGGTCCAGGAATTGCGGCAGCACTTTGATGACGCGTCCGGTCGCCGCCTGGGCCGACCAGGCTGCCGCGAGCCAACCCACCAGTGCCAACCAAATCCACAACCGTCGCATGACTGACCAATAACCGCCCGCGGCGCCGAACTCAATACTGATTTCACCGCGGGCGATTGCCGCCGGCGAAATCGCCAATACCGCTTGCAACGGCGCGGCCACGTGCTAATATGTCTGCTCCTTGACTTTGGAACAGGATTTGTATGGCGAGAATTTGTGAATTGACAGGCAAAGGCCCGATGAAGGGCAGCATCATCTGGCGCAGCGGCAAGTCGAAGAAAAGCGGCGGTATCGGCACGCACATCACCGCGATCACCAAACGGCGCTTCTTCCCGAACCTGCAGCGCGTCAAAGCAGTGGTTGACGGCGAAGTGCGCTATATCCGCGTCACGGCCAACGCCATTAAGCAGGGGTTGGTCGTCAAAGCGCCCAAACGCACGTGGAAGAAGGACGCGGCGGCGCCAGCGGCGGCGGCCAAGGCCTGATTCAACGGCCAGGGCGAAGCCTGCAAGTGCTCCAGCGCAAGCTGGAGCGGCTGCCAACTGGAGGAGGGCCGTGAAACACCCTGATTGTCATATTTCCAGGACTGACCCTTTTACATTTAAGTTCTACTGGTATCCCCATGGTTGGAACTAAGCTCCAATGAGCCACCAGTATTTACTAACATTGGCGGTTGTTGGTCTCGTTCTGCTTGGCTGGGTTGGGTGCAGCGCCGACAGCGGCTTCAAGGGCAATCGGCCCTTATACGAGCAAGTCATTCAAGGGCTGCGAAAAGGGGAAATCAAAACCGAGCAAGAGAAAGGGGTGCAAATCCCCGAGGGATCGGTTCGGCTGCCAATTTCCGCGCGACTGCCCTCAGTCTTTCAGGCAGCAAGCGTGGGTGGAGAGATTTACGTGTCCCGGCCTTCCACCAATCAACTCCTCGTTGTGTTCAAAACCTGGAGAGGGAAAGGCTTTAACATGGAGGGGTTTCTTTACGCCGCGCAGCCTCTGTCAGGCGCTGAAATCACCAAGGACTACTACGGACATTCAGTGATTGTCATTGGCCCGATGGAGCTTGTTCTGGAAAAGCAGCTGGACCTTAATTGGTATAGAGTGAGCTACGAACTCGATTAGCTACTCCCCCGTCGCGCAGACATCGGCACAGCCTTTCCTCCGCGAGGCGGACTCCGCCAGTTGACAAACCATTAGAATAGGGCGTGCCAACAAAAACACGCTTAGGGCGAGAATGGCGCCGGTCGCAGTTTCCTGGAGTTCACGGTCTTGCAGCCACGGCAGGTGCGTCCTCTCATGTATTCATCGGAACGTGCGGCCTAGCTGGGCAGGCAAAGGGGGACGCTGGCCGCTGACGGCGCACGTCGCTTGAGGTTGATGGTTGGTCTATTGGGCCAGCAGCGCCGCGGGGTCGATCGTTTGGGTCCACCGCTCCTGCTCGGAGATGGGGATCAGCCCCTTTTGCACTTTGAGCCAGGCCATCTCGCGCAGGGAGCGCCAGCCCAGTTTGCGCGCGGCCTCGCGCAGCTCGCCGGTCCGCAAGCCGGGTTGGATGAGGTCCATGATGGGTTCGTTCAGGAGGAAGAATTCATAGATAGCCACGCGTCCGCGGTGGCCTTTCTGGTTGCATTCCACGCAGCCGCGGCCTTTCCAGGCCTTGACTTGTTCAGCCGGGACTGAAAGGGCGGCGGCCATTTCCTCGCGGGTCGAGCCTGGGATGGACGGGTCCTCCTCGGCACAGTGGCGGCAAATGCGGCGGGCCAGCCGTTGCGAAATGCTGCAGACCAGCGAGGAGGCGATCAGATAAGGCTCGATCCGCATCTCCAGCAAGCGAGTCACGGCGCTGACGCTGTCATTGGTGTGCAAGGTCGAGAAAACCAGGTGGCCGGTCTGCGCGGCGCGCACGGCAATTTCGGCGGTCTCAAAGTCGCGAATCTCGCCGACGAGCACGACATCCGGGTCATGGCGCAGGACAGAGCGCAGGCCGGTGGCGAAGGTCAGGCCGATTTGCTCGCGGACCTGGATTTGCACGGTACCCTCGAGCTGATACTCGATGGGGTCTTCGAAGGTGATGACTTTGCGGCCTTCATCGTTGGCCTGGGCCAGCGCGGTATAGAGGGTGGTAGTCTTGCCGCTGCCGGTGGGGCCGGTCAGCAGGACCATGCCTTGCGGCAAGCGGGTCAACTGCGCCAGGACCGCTTCCTGATTCGGCTCCATGCCGAGCTGGCCAAGGTCCAGGTAGAGGCTCTGCCGGCCGAGAATGCGCAGACAAACGGCTTCCCCGTACTTGGTGGGCACAATCGAGACGCGCAGGTCATATTCTTCCTCGCCCGTCTTCATCGCGATGCGACCGTCGTGGGGGAGCCGTTTTTCGGCGATGTTCAGACCGGCCATGATCTTGAACCGCGACACAACCGCCGGGTGCAAGTGACGCATGTCCGCCGGCACCGGCACCGTCTCCAGTATCCCGTCCACGCGGTAGCGCAGGCGGATGGAATTGGTGTAGGGTTCCAGGTGTATGTCCGTCGCGTGGAGGCGCAGGGCTTCCTGCAGAATCTGGTCCACGAACGCCGAAACGGTCGCTTCGAGAGCGGAATCGGTTTCTTTGCCTTGCACGTCAAAGACGATCTCCTGGCCGATCTCCGCCCCGCCGCGGTCGTCCCTCAGCTTCTGGATGGTCTCCGCGCCCAGCCCGAAATTCTTCTTGATGACGGCATGGATGGAGCTGGGCGTGGCGAGGACGATCTTGAAGCGTTTGCTCAAGAGGAGGCGCAGATTGCCCTGTTCCATCTGGCGCGGCGGCTCGCTGAAGGCGAGCGTCAGGCAGTCTTCCTCGACTCCCAG
>JBEKJO010000203.1:0-9899 GCA_050011195.1 Verrucomicrobiota bacterium
CGGAGATTGCGGCGCTGACGGCGACGGCGGAGAAGAACAAGATGCCGGGAGTGCGGGAGACGGAAAAGGAACTGCGGGAGGAGGAGAGCCAACGCCTGAGACAGGCGGACAAGGCGGAGAAAATGAATTCTTACCAACCGGTGGAGAAACCGTGAGAGCGGGTCGAATACAGCGCGGCAGAGCTGCAACCAGGGCCGTTACATGAGTTAATTGAGTTAAATGAGAAAGCGGCCCGCGA
Organism: Verrucomicrobiota bacterium; assembly: GCA_050011195.1. GTDB lineage: Bacteria > Verrucomicrobiota > Verrucomicrobiia > Limisphaerales > UBA8199 > PALSA-1440. Next base: position 239 of record JBEKJO010000203.1, read on the forward strand.
AGATTTCCCTGCGTCCAGCGAACGAGTGGAGTATATTGGGCGCGGCAGAGGCAGAGTTTTGAATGGCCGATGCCGAAAACCAGTCTGATTAGGCAAGCATGACGAACTTCATCCAGCGGTGCCTGGGCGCCAGGGCCGAAACCCCGAGCCTGGCGCAGCGAATCGCATCGAAACGCGCCTCTCGCGGCCTCCTCCTCGCTCCGGGCGGCGTGGAAACGTTCCTGGCCGCCTTCTGGCTCGCCCTGGTGTTGCTCGCTCCTGTCCCTGCCTGGGCCGCCGACACCCTGAACTGGGAGACCAACCGGAACCGCGTCAGCGCCGACATCAAGTCCGGCCAGCTCCTCCCGGTGCTTGAGCAAATCGCCTCCGCCACCGGCTGGCGCGTTTTCCTCGAACCGGACACCACCTGCACCGTTTCGGCCAAATTCGACCGTCTGCCGCCGGGCGAGGCGCTGCATTTGCTGCTCCGCGATTTGAACTTCGCCCTGGTTCCCGACACCAATGCCAGCCCGAAGCTCTTCGTCTTCCGCACCACGATGCAGAATGCGACGCAGTCCGTCCGCCCCGCCAATCCCGTCGCGTCCGGCAAAGGCAAACTCATCCCCAATGAACTCATCGTCCGCCTCAAGCCCGGCGCGAAGATTGACGACCTGGCCAAACTGCTGGGCGCCAAAGTCACCGGCCGCATTGACAGCCTCAACGCTTACCGCCTCCAGTTCCAGGACCAGGCCGACGCCGACGCCGCCCGCCAGCAACTCGCCGCTAACCCGGATGTGGCTTCCGTGGACAGCAACTACTCGATTGACCGCCCGCCGGCTCCGACTGGGGCGCAATCCTCCAATTTACCGCCGCCGCCGCAACTCCAGCTTAAGTCGCCGCCCGCCGACACCGGCCGCATCATCGTCGGCCTGGTAGATACCGCCCTCCAGCCCCTCGGCAATGGCCTCGACAGCTTCCTGCTGAAGCCAATCTCCGTCGCGGGCGACGCCCAGCTCGACCCCAGCTCCCCTTCCCACGGCACCTCGATGGCGGAGACCATTTTGAGCAGCCTGGCCACGCTGACCAAGGGCAGTTCCTCGGTGGAGATTCTGCCGGTGGATATCTATGGCCCGAATGCGTCCACGACCACGTTCGATGCCGCCAACGGGATTGCCACCGCCTACAGCAGCGGCGCCAAGATCATCAACATGAGCTTCGGCAGCGCGGGCGACAGCCCATTTCTGCAAGATGTCATCCAACAGGTCAGTGCCGCAAACGTCGTCCTCATCGGCGCCGCCGGCAACACCCCCGTCACCACGCCGTTTTATCCGGCGGCCTATTCGCAGGTCATGGCGGTAACAGCCATTGACCAGGGCCAACTCGACAGCTACGCCAACCGCGGCAGTTTCATCTCCCTCGGCGCCCCCGGCACCAGTGTCGTCTATTACCAGAACCAGCCCTGGATGGTGCAGGGCACCTCCGCTTCGGCCGCCTACATCAGCGGCATGGCCGCCGGCTACATGGACACCACCCACAACAACGCCAGCCAGGCTCAAGCTTTCCTCCGCAGCAACTTCGGCGTGAAAATCGTCCCCGCCAACTGAACGGCGCAACGGCCTTGCTGGACATTGCCCTGTAATTGCCGCTTGCACGCACCTCCCGGCGGCTTAATCTGTCACTGTGGACTGGTTCACTGACCGACACTGCTTTGTGCTGGCCGTAATCGTTTACGGCTTCAGCATGATTTACTCCGTGTTCCTGTGGCGAAATGGGTTTCGGCGGGACAACCATGTTACTTACCTGCTGTTGCTGCTCGCGTTCGGCTTCCACACCACGGCGATGCTGCTGCGCGGCTTTCGCCTCAACCATTGCCCGGTGACCAATCTCTATGAGGCCACCCTCTTCGTCATGTGGACCATCGTGGCGGTGTATCTGATGGTCGGACTCTGGTCGCGGTTGCGGTTTCTCGGCGCCTTTGCCTCGCCGGGCCTCTTCGCCCTCGGCGTCTTCGCCTTGATGCCCAGCCTCGATGCGCCGCACAACGCCCGGCCGGAACTCCCGGTGGTCTGGACCAGCCTCCACGCCGCGCTGATGTCCCTCTCCTACGGCGCCTTCGGGCTGAGCTCCATCGCCGCCCTCATGTATCTCACCCAGGAGCGCAACCTGAAGTTCCACAAGCTCCACGCCATCTTCTCGCTCATGCCGCCCATCCAGCGCCTCGAAGCCGCCGTCGGGCGGCTCCTGCTCAGCGGCTTCATCCTGCTGACCCTCGGGCTGGCGCTGGGCGTGGTTGACCTGACCCGCATCAACAACCCCCACTCCTACCGCGGCGACCCGAAGATCGTCTGGTCCGTCGTGGTCTGGCTGCTCTATTTGGGACTGGTGGTCATGCGCTGGAAATTCGCGCAGGGCGGTCGCCGCTTTGCCCTCAGCGCCATCGGCAGCTTCATCTTCGTGCTGCTAACGTTCTGGGGCACCAATGTGTTGTCCCCCCTCCACAACCCATGAATGCGCTGTGCGCAACGAGCCTCCGATGCTGCGCGACGGCGGTCGAGCGTAGCGCGCAACCGGACACCGCGCCTCACGCATCACGCATCACGCATCACGTTTTCTGGCTTCCCCACTTCGGACTTCGGACTTCGGACCTCGGACTTCGGATCTCCTGACATGCCCCTCGTCGTCCTCGGCCTGAGCCATCACTCCTCGCCGGTCTCCGTGCGCGAGCGATTCGCTTTTGCCGAGCCGCGCGTGCCGGCCGCGCTCCAGTCGCTGCGCGACTCGGGTGTTGCCGATGAGGCCGTCATTCTGTCCACCTGCAACCGCGTCGAGATTTACGCCGTCACACAACTGGACCTGCCCCGGGCCTCTGCCGCGCTCCGGAAATTTCTGGTCGCGTGCCACGACTACCGCGACCCCCTGACGGACAAGATTTACGCCTGGGGCGAGCCGCAAAGCGTGCATCACCTCTTCAAAGTCGCGTGCGGCCTGGACTCTATGGTGCTGGGCGAAACGGAAATCCTCGGCCAGCTTAAGAAGGCCTACGACCTCGCGCTCCAGAACGGCCACACGGGGGGCCGGCTCAACAAGGCGTTTCAGCGGGCGTTCCACGTCGCCAAGCACATCCGCACCGAAACCAACATCCAGCGCGGCAGCGTCTCCGTCGGGTCGGTGGCGGTGGAATTGGCCGAAAAGATTTTCAGCCGGCTCAGCGACCGCGACGTGCTGATCATTGGCGCGGGCGACACCAGCGAAAAGACCGCCCGCGCCCTGCTCTCGCGCGGCGCCCGGAGCATCCTCGTCTCAAACCGCTCGCACGGCAAGGCCGTCGCGCTGGCCCATGAATTGGGCGGACGCGCCGTGCCCTTCGAGGATTGGGCCGGCGAATTCGCGCGCGTTGATATCGTCGTGAGCAGCACCTCCGCGCCGGATTACATCCTCGACCGCGTCAAACTTGCGCCCCTGATGAAGCTGCGCCGCAACCGCCCGCTGCTGCTCATTGACCTCGCCGTGCCCCGCGACATCGAGCCGGAAGTCAACTTCCTGGACAACGTTTACCTCTACAACATCGACGACCTGCAAGCCATCGCTGGCGATTACCTCAAGCAGCGTCAGGAAGAGGTTGCGCGGTGCGAGAAGATCATTCGCGAAAAGGCCGAAGCCTTGCTGGGCCGCCCCCACTCTCCGCAGCCTCACTCCGCCGCCCGCCTCGCCCTAAACCCGGAATAAGCCTCAAGCCTCACAATTTGCGCCCCAGGCCTTGCGATTAACACTCTCATTCGACTCATTTACCCCTTTAACTCATTTAACTCCTTTAACCCATTTAACGTCTTAACGCTTCAACGCCTCAATGCCTTCCGACAAACACATCGCCCTCGCCACCCGCGGCAGCGCCCTCGCCCTCGCCCAGGCCAACCTGGTCCTGGCCCAGTGCCGCGCCGCTTTCCCGAAGCTGCGCTTCGAGCTGAAGATCATCAAGACCACCGGCGACAAGCTCCAAACCGCTTCCCTGGCGCAGGAAGGCCAGAGCCTGCCCAAGGGTCTTTTCACGAAGGAACTGGAAGTCGCCCTGCTCAAGCATCGAGCCGACCTCGCGGTGCATAGTCTCAAAGACCTGCCGACCGAATTGCCTGCCGGCCTTAAACTTGGCGCTGTCGGCAAGCGCGCCGACGTCCGCGACGTGCTGATCTATCGCGATGCGGATTCCCTTCGCGCCGCCGAGGCGGACAAAAATGCCGCCGAATGGTCCCCCGGCCAATCGGCGCGGCGCGGGTTCCTCCCCGGGCTGGCCGTGCCGGACTTGCCTGCCGGAGCCGTGGTCGCCACTAGCAGCACCCGTCGCAAGGCGCAGTTGCTGACGCTCAATCCCGGCCTCAAAGTGCCCGACATCCGTGGTAACGTCGTCACGCGCCTGCAGAAACTGGCCGAGCGAGCCGAGTTGGACGCGACCGTGCTGGCCCTGGCAGGACTGACCCGCCTTAACTTCCACGTTACCCCCGCGGGCCGGCTCGAAGGCGATGCCGTGCCGGACGGGTTGCTGGCCACCGTCCTTGATACGGATGTGATGTTGCCCTGCGTGGGACAAGGCGCCGTCGGGATCGAGGTTCGCGAGAGCGACGAGCGCATCGCCGCCCTATGCGAGCGGCTCAACCATTTCAACACCCGGCAATGTGTTATCGCGGAGCGCGCCTTTCTCGCCGCGATGGGCGGCGGCTGTCAAAGCCCGGTAGCGGCTTATGCCGAGGTCGTGGGAAACCAACTCCAGATGCGCACCCTCTCATTCACTGCCGGGCCCGTCCGCCGCGCCGAGGCAAAACGGCCCCTCGCGGAAGCGGTCGAACTCGGCCAGCAACTCGCCGCAGAGTTAAACCCGAAAAACTAGCGTTCATGCATACGAACTCGCCGTCCGGTAGCAGTCATTTTTTCTGCGTTGAACCTCGTTGTTTACCTGGGCGTGCATTCAAGAATTTAACGCTCCGCTGGTGGTTCGCTTTGGCCGGCATGGCGCTTCTCGCCCTGGCTTCACCGGCTTTGGCCAACGACGACCAGCTCGTTTACAGCGAGATGCTGAACAATGGCTGGCAAGATTGGGGATGGGTGCCGCATTATGCCACCAATAATCCGACCTTTAACGGCACGAACTCCATGGTGTTTGCTGCCAGCGGAAGCTGGCAGGCGTGGTGGCTAGAGCATGATCCTATTGATACGACCTTATATACCAATCTGACGTTGTGGTTGAACGGCGGTGCTGTTGGTGGACAATTGGTTGGCGTGGTGGCAGATGGCAGTTCATGGGGGAACCGGATATATGTGAACGCCCCAACCAATAGCTGGCAACAATTCACTTTCTCCCTGGCTTCCCTGGGCGTGGCCAGTATAACCAATCTGACCGGTATTGAGATTTGGAATAATGACACAGCGCAGCCCGGTTTTTATATTGCTGACATAAGGCTGGTCGCCAATCCGCCGCCCGCCACTGTCCACGTGAGTGTCAACGCCACGAATCGGCTGCGCACGGTGGACGCTCGTTTGTTCGGTGTCAACACGGCGGCCTGGGACGGTTATCTGGACACCCCCAACACCATCTCCCTTCTCACGGAGATGGGCAATCAGGCCCTGCGCTGGCCCGGCGGCAGTTGGGGCGACATTTATTTCATGACCAACGAACCCCAGGGTTGGGGCTCGCGCACCACCAACTTTATTCATGTAGCCACCAACACCGGCGCGCAGGTGTTCTTTATCGTCAATTACGGCAGCGGCACCCCCCAGCAGGCGGCTGACTGGGCGCGGTTTTGCAACCTCACCAACCATTGTTACGTCAAATACTGGGAGGTGGGCAATGAGGTCGGCGGCAGTTGGGAAGAAGACGACAACACCAATTCACCCTATTTGCCCCATGATCCCTGGACTTACGCCCAGCGTTTCACCAGTTATTACAACCAGATGAAGGCCGTTGACCGGACCATCAAAATCGGGGCCGTGGCCGACACCACCGAGGATGGCACGGCGAACTACACCAATCATCCGGTGGTCAATCCGGTTACTGGTGTGACGCACAATGGTTGGACGCCGGTGATGCTGACGTATATGCGCAGCAACAATGTGACGCCGGATTTTCTGATTTGCCACGACTACGCGCCGGGCGATGGCGACACCTATAATCTGCTTTGGACCAAGACGTGGGCGGGCAATGCGGCCGGCCTGCGCCAGATGTTGAATGACTATCTCGGAAGCACGGTAGCCACCAATGTTGAGCTAAACGGCACCGAATTTGGCCCGGAAGGTGACAAACAGTGGATCAGTTTGGTGGGCGGATTATTTTACGCCGACATGATCGGGCAAATCCTGCAAACGGAATTCAACACGCTGCTCTGGTGGGATCTGCGCAACGGCCAGAGCGTTGTGGCGAATTCCGACAATGCCTTGTATGGCTGGCGCACCAACAGTTCCGGCAGTTATATCACCGACGGGGGCTGTGTGAACGGCATTGCTGCGCCCCCCAACCTTTACCCGAGCTTCTACTGCATGAAGCTGATGCAATATTTCGCGCGCGGCGGTGACAAAGTCGTTACGGTGACCAACGATTATCCGCTTCTCGGCACCTACGCCGTGCTTCGCACAAACGGGTCTTTGACCATGCTGGTGGTCAATAAAAGCTCCTACGCCAACCTCAGTACCGTCATCAGCCTTGCCGGTTACGTGCCGTCCGCCAACGCGACTGTTTACTCGTATGGCATCCCGCAGGACGACGCGGCGGCCACCGGCATCGGGTCACCAGACATTGCGCAGACAAATTTCCCCGTCGCCGGGGCGAACTTCAACTACACTTTCACGCCCTATTCGGCCACGGTGCTCGCGCTCGCGCCGGCGCCGCCATTACTTGTCGTGCCGGCGGCGGCGCTGCCACCCGGCCAGTTCGTCTTCCAGTTGCAGGGCCTGCCGGGGGTGCCGTACGTGACGCAGATGTCCACCAATTTAACCTCGACCAATTGGATTGCGATTTCCACCAATACGCCGGCCAGTGGCACGGTCACCTTCACCAATGCAAAATCATCCGGCACACAGTTTTATCGTGCGGTTTGGCGCCCATAAGCACCGTGGACGGCAGGGTCGTATAGTGGGCGCTGTTGTTCGATTGCAGGTCGCTGGCTTCGCGAATACAGTATCCCACGATGAAGCCAGAAGGCATGGTTTACTTAGTCGGCGCGGGACCGGGCGACACCGGGTTGCTCACGCTGCGCGCGACGGAGTTGCTCGAGCGCGCGGACGTGGTGGTCTATGACGCGCTGGTCAATCCCGAAGTCTTGCGCCTGGCGCCGAAGTCGGCCGAACTCATCGGCAGTGGCCAACACGCAACCGCACCTGCCCTCTCGGCAGGCGACCTGAACCGGTTGCTCATTGCCAGGGCGCGCACAGGCAAGACGGTTGTGCGGCTCATCGGTGGTGACCCCTATTTCTTCGGCAGCGGTGGCGAGGAGGCGGAGCAACTGGCCGACGCGGGCGTGCCGTTCGAGGTCGTGCCGGGAGTTTCATCCCTCGTGGCGGCGCCCAATTACGCGGGCGTTCCACTGACTCATCGCGAGTTTGCCTCTCAGCTTACGCTGCTCGCCGACCGCCAGAACCCGTCGGAAGCTGCCTCCGGCACCGATTGGGCGCGAGTGGCGAAAAGCCCGGGGACCAAAGTTGTCACGCTGGGCGCGGACCGCATTGGACCGATCGCCGAAATACTCGTTGGCCACGGCCTGGCGGCGGATACGCCGGTGGCGATAGTCGCCGGCGGCGCCACTGGCCGCCAGCAGTCAATCGAGGGCACGCTGGCCACCATTGCCGGCGTCGCCGCCGAGGCAAAGATTGGCTCGCCGGCAATGGCCGTCATTGGCAACGTGGTGAAGCTGCGAGCCAAGCTGAATTGGTTCGAGCGGCGGCGGCTCTTCGGGCAACGCATCGTCGTCACCCGCGCCCGCGAGCAGGCGGGCCAGCTTTCACGCCGGTTGCGGGAGCACGGCGCCGAGGTGCTGGAGGTTCCCACGATCAAGCTGGAGCCGCCCACCCGCCGTCAGGACCTGGTGGACGCGCTGCTGTCGCTCAACAGTTATGATTGGCTCGTGTTTACCAGCCCGAACGGCGTCAGCCAGTTCTTCGAGTATTTCTTCAAGCAGTTCCACGATATGCGCGACCTCGGCGGCGCGCGCATTGCCGCAGTCGGCCCGGCCACGGCGAGCAAGCTCAAGGAACTGCACCTGGAAGTGGACCTCATGCCCGACGAAGCGCTGGCCTCGGAAATCGCGGCGGCCTTCGCCCGGTTCGAGACCATCGAGAACCTGAAGATTTGCCTGTTGCGCGCGGAAGTGGCCAACCGGGAGTTGCCCGAGGCCCTCGAGGCCCTGGGCGCCATTGTGGATGACGTTGCCTGTTACCAAACCGTGCCCGAAACGGAAGACGCGACCGGGGCGGCGGCCCGCCTGCTGGAAAGCGGGGCGGATTGGGTGGCCTTTACGAGCGGTTCGACCGTGGAAAACTTCCACGCCCGATTCAACCTGCCTGCGTTGCTGAGCAAGTTCCCGCAGTTCAAAACGGCCACCATCGGTCCCGAGACTTCCAAAGCCCTGGCGGCGCTGGGGTTGAAGCCGGCCCTCGAAGCCAAACAACACACCCTCGACGGGCTGGTTGAGGCGCTGGCCGCCACGCGCCCCGCTATCCCTTGAACCATCGGGAGCGCCGGAGTTTCACGCCGCGCCCCTGAGATCTCGCCCGAACAAAACGCCGCCGGGATTGTCCATATAGCATCCGCTAAAGCATCGCCTGGCGGCGTTAAGGCGCGCTGCCTAAGTCAAACTTGCATCGCGTATTCCTGCCGGGCAAAACTAAGCAAACAAGTCAATGCGAAGGTTATCGTCGTGGATCAAATTCAATCCGCGCAGCCGCAGCCGGCCCCGGCTTCGGCTCCTGTTCGCTTTGGCCGTCCTGTTGCTCTGGTCCGCGCCGTCAGGTCTCCGCGCCGCGAGCTTTACGGCCACGCTGGACCGCGAAACCGTCACCGTCGGCGAGACCGCGACCCTGACGCTCAGATTTGAAGGCGGCGAGCCTAAGTCGGTTCCCAGTCCTCCAGCGCTTCCCAATCTGCAAATCGCCGGCGAAGGGAGTTCCCGGAACATCAGCATCAACAACGGCCAGGTCTCGGCCAGCATCGTGCAGAACTATGCTCTCACCCCCACCCAGCCGGGTGAGTTCATTATCCCAGCCCTGAAAGCCGAAATAGAGGGGCAGGTCCTCACGACGACGCCGTTGAAATTGACCGCCGTGAAAGCTGGCTCCTCCGCGGCCAATGGCGCCGGGGAGAAACTGGCCTTCTTCAAACTGGTTGTGCCAAAGAAAGAGGTCTATGTGGGCGAGATGCTCGCGGTTGAGTTTCAGGTCTATGTTCGCGAAGGGGTCGCCAATGCCGAGAACATCCTGCGATGGTTTGATCAGTTTGGCGGGTGCCCCTTGCAGGCCGAGGGCGTGAGCACCTTCAAAACTGCCCATGCGCGATGGCGGCAAGGGCGGGTTGGCAATGCCACCTACAACGTCGCCACTTTGGTAACTTCGCTGTCCCCCGTCAAAACGGGAACGTTGACCATTGAGTCCATGGATATGAATCTCACGCTGCAACTTCCCACGGGCAATCGCCGGAGGGACATGTTTG
>JBEKJO010000204.1:0-9836 GCA_050011195.1 Verrucomicrobiota bacterium
CATCGCCAGTGTGTCGTCCATCCGGGTGATTCCGCTCAAATATGCGGATGCGAAGGATACCGCCACCCTGATCACCTCACTATTCACCTCGCAGGGCGGGGGCCAGGGCGGCGGCGGCGGCGGCTTTGGCCGTGGGAACCTCTTCAGGATGGTAGGCGGCGGCGGCTGTGGCGGGCCGGGCGGCTTCGGCGGGCCGGGCGGTTTTGGCGGGCCGGGCGGCGGCACCGGCGGTGGGGGAAGCGGCAGCAGCGGCGGCGGTGGTGGCGCTGCGGCCGCGAAAGTGATGGCGGTGGGGGATGACCGCTCCAATTCACTGGTCGTCACCGCCCCCGCTGACCTGATGGCTACCATTGAAAACATGGTAAAGGAAATTGACCAGGAGGTGACCGATGTCACCGAGCTGCGGGTGTTTCATCTGGTCAACGCGGACGCGTCGGAAATCGCGGACCAGCTTACGCAGTTATTTCCCGATCCCACCACTTCCAGCAGCGGCAGCCAGAACCCCATGATGCCATTCTTCTTCCGCGGCGGCTTTGGCGGCCAGGGAGGAACGACCAGGACCGCCGCCAATACCAGCGACCGGATGAAGAAGATGGGCCGGGTGCTGGCGGTGCCCGATCCGCGCACCTCGGCGATCATCGTCATGGCGTCGAAGACGGTGATGCCGGAAATCGCCGACATGATCACGGAGCTGGATTCCGACAAGGGCCGGAAGGAGGTCGTGGGGGTGTTTGACCTGAAGAACGCTGATCCGGCGGATGTCTATCAAAACCTCCAGGACCTGTTCCAGCGCACCAGCGTCCGCCCGCAGAGCAGCAGTGTGAACCCGATGCTGGGGACGAGCAGCCCGCTGTATCAGCGCGAGAAGTCCAGTACGCAAACTACGAGTCAAGGGGCGACCACCGGCATTGGCGGAAGTTCCGGTTCCTCTCGAGGAGGCGGTGTCGGCGGCGGCTTCTAAATGTGAACACCCAGCATCAACCGCAACCTGGCTAAACGTAACGGCGAGGCAAATATGATCAAACAACCTGCAAATTGGCACCCTTATTTCACCAGCATCCTCGGTCTCTGTCTGGGACTGGCGCTTCAGGCCGGCGCCCAACAAAGAACCGGCGGCACCGGAGGCGGTTTCGGCGGAGGCGGCTTTGGCGGAGGCGGTTTCGGCGGCAGCCGCAGCAGCACCAGCTCGAGCGCCGGCAGCACCGCGCGGACTTACCCCAACAACACGACCATCGGGGATGCCTACTTCTCCATTGACCCGGAGACGCGCCGGGTGGTCTATATCACGGACGAGGCCACCGCCAAGTATATCGGCCAGGTGCTCACCAACCTCGACCGTCCCAAACCCCAGGTGCTCATCAAGTGCGTGTTCCTGCAGGTAACGCACAATGACGGCTCGGACATCGGCATCGAGGGGTCATTCAACAAGAGCATCGGCAGTTCTCCCGGGACCGGCGGCCCGGTGACCAACTGGACGACGCAGAACATATTCACCACGAATTTTAATGCAAATGGCAGTGTTAGTAGTGTTAGCAGCGCTCCCAGCATTGTCCCCAGCATAAGTTCCGGCCCAAGCCTTCCCTTCCTGTCCACCTCGAATATTTTCGGCCTGCCGGGAACCTCTTCGGCCTTCTCCGGCGCCAACGGTCTCTATCAAATTCTCGGTACGGACTACACCGTGACCCTCCACGCCATTGCGCAAGCCGGCAGAGCCAAAGTGTTGTCGCGGCCCTCCATCCTCGCCCGCAACAACCAGCCGGCCACCATTACCGTTGGGCAGGAGGTCCCCCTGATCACCGGCACCACCTATGACAGTCTCGGCAACTCCCACAACGCGTACAACTATACGGATGTCGGCGTCATTTTGAAGGTCACCCCATTCATCACCGAGGATGGGCTGGTGGAGATGATGGTGTCGCCCCAGATCTCCGCGATTGACCCGACCCTCTCCATTCCCATTACCGCCTCTGCGAATGGCACGACCATCAGTGCCCCGGTCATTGACATCACTTCGGCCGATACCGTCGTCGTCACGGCCAACGGCCTGACCGTGGTCATTGGCGGCATGATGCAGACCTCCAAGTCGAGGACCGACACCAAAATACCTCTGCTGGGTGATATCCCGTTGTTGGGGAACCTGTTCAAGCGAACGCAGATTAGTGATTCCAAGACCGAGCTCGTCATCTTCCTGACCCCGTACATCGTCCAGTCGCCGACCGAACTGGCGGCGCTGTCGGCCAAAGAGCGGGCCAGATCGGACGCTTCCAAGGGGTTGACGGAGGAGGAACTCAACAAGTTCCTGGACGAGTTGCCTAAGACCAAAAAGACCACGCCGGACGCAACTCCGAAATCCGGCAAAGGGGCCCCCGTGTTGCCCCCCAAAGGCTCGTGACCTTATTGCCTGACATGAAACGGAATTGGCCGATAAACCTTCCCAGGGCGCAGACCGGGAAGCCTGCGTGGCACGGCAACACATGGACCTGATTCGCCGCAACTTGTTGGTTTACGGGCTCCTCGGGGCCGTCTGGGTGCTGGTCTTCGGCTGGCAGGTCGAGGAACACCTCCGGGTCAAGGAGGCCGCCCGGACCGATCTGCGCAATCGTTCCAAAGACATCGCCAACACGCTCAGCGCGCTCATCCGCGGCATGCGTTTCCAGGGCGCGATCCCGCAGGAACGCCTCGAGCCGGTACTCAACGAACTGATCAACGGCCGCACCAACGAACTGACCAAGTCGAGCGAGCTTATTTCCATTGAACTGCTCAATGCCGCCAACCAAACCGTCGCCAGGGCCGGCCGGCCCATTGACTCGCAAAGAAGAGAAGACCTCCTGCAGGAAGGCGAACATTGGGGACAAAGGAGTGTCACCCTCGTCAACCCCGTCGTGGTCAACCCCGTTGATCTGGGCGCCAGCCTGAGTTCGCAAGGGGTCACCAACACCTTGATTCTGCCCCCTTTGAGCGAGTTCACCAACCGGGTAAGCGAGCCGGGCCGGGGAGGGCCGCGGCGGGGGCCGCCACCGGACGAGCTTGGGTCTTCGAACGCTCCAGCCAGCCTCGCTACCAACGGCCCGCCCCCAGGCGGGCGGGACGGACGGTCGCGTGAGCCTGGGGGCCGGGCCCGCCGTCCCTTCTGGCAGCGGGGCATGGACGAGAAAGAACTCCAATCCCTGATTGCCAACCGAACACTGCACGGGCTGGTCCTCACCCTGTCCACCGAGGGGGTGGGGGCCGCGGCCACCCGTGATTTGTGGTTGCGGACGATGATCATCCTGCTGGCAACAGTGGCCGCTATGGGTTCCGGCTTGGCCTGGAGAAACCTGGCCAAGTCCTCCGAGCTGCAACTTCGCCTGGTGCGGGCCAGCGAAATGAACACGCACCTCAAGGAGATGAACCTCGCCGCCGCCGGCCTGGCCCACGAAACCCGGAACCCGCTCAACATCATCCGCGGCCTGGCCCAGGTGATCTCCAAACAACCCGGCACCGCGGCGGAGATTCAAAAGAAATCGCGCGAGATCATCGAGGAGGCGGACAAGGTGGCCGCGCAGTTGAACGAATTCATCAACTACTCCCGCCCGCGCGAAGTCCACCGCGCCAAACTTGCCCTCGGCTCGGCCATCAATGAAGTCGTCCGGGCCTTGAACTACGACCTGGAGGAGAAGAAAATCAGCCTGCAAGTCAAGGGCGAGCAGCTTAACATCGAGGCGGACGAGCAACTGCTTCGGCAGGCGCTCTTCAATTTGCTGCTCAACGCCATCCAGGCCGTCGATGGCAGCGGCGAAATCCAAGTCCTCGCCGAAAAGCGCAATGCCACCGAAGCCATGCTCGAGGTCCGCGACAACGGCCCGGGGGTTCCCCCGGACCGCCGCACTGAAATCTTCAAGCCTTACTTCACCACCCAGAAGAAGGGCACCGGTTTGGGCCTGGCAGTCGTCCAGCAGATCGTGCTCGCCCACGGCTGGGAGGTCGAATGCCTCGCCAACGAGCCGCAGGGCGCTGTCTTCCGCATCACCCACCTGAAACTTGCCGCGTAGGCGAGGCGCGCCGTTCGGCAGCGTCACAAATTCGGTCTTGTATGTGAACTCGTTTGCCTGTAGAGAAGTTCGCAGCGGGCATGACACACGACATTCTGCAATCGGATATCGAACTGGCCACCAGGCTGAGGGACGACCATCGTTCCGACGATGAAATCATCCTGGCATTGGTCCATCGTGGCGTCGAGTTGGGCCCGGCCACCCAGCTCGTGGATGACCTGCGCAACGGCAGAAAGGCAGCCCCTCCATCAACTGCTCATTTGGAATTCACCCCGGCGCGGCGGTCGCGGGCAAAGAGCGCTTCGCGCGGAACCGGGCAGAATCGGCCCGAGCACCCCTCTCAAGCAGAAGCCCGCCGCGAGCCGTCAGCCCAACCAGCCGTTCCAGGCCGAAAACACCCCGCCGTCTTGTGGCGGATGGCCGCAGTCCTCGTGGGTCTGGCGGTCGTCGTCGGGACCGGCATTGTCCTTTTTCAGCGCTCTCAGGCGAATACCCGGCCCCAAGAGCAGCAACCACCGAAAGCCGCGATGCCGAACGTGGACAGCGCTCCCCCCACGGCGCCAGCACAGGCTGCCCCAGCCGCTCAGATTGCCTCGCTCACGCCACTGGTGCTGGAGCTGCAGCCGGATGGCTTGCACCTCGGCGGCAGCCTCGTGACCCGGGACAATGTCCTGACCGCCGTAGCCGGTCTGCTGGGCGTCCCGACACGGACGAACCGGGTCGTGCAGACAGACACTGTGATTTACGCTTACGACCAGCAGGGGCTGTTGATTTACTCGCGAAAGTCCGGAGCGACGAACAGCATCATTCTGGATTGCGAAGCCAGTGGCGGAATCCATGGCACCACGTCTCCATTCACCGGAACGCTCACGATTGACGGCCAGGGGATCCGTGCGGGCACGGACCCCAAAGCGCTCACCGCCATCAAGCAGTTAGGGCTTAACCACCCGGGAACCCACAGCGGCATTTGGGGCGGGCGCTACAACGGCCTGGAGCTGGTCTTTGCCTACCTGAAATCTCCCCAGCGCTTGAGTCTCATCGAGATTGACCTGAAATAACCGCACCGCACGGTGATTTGGCGTAAACGTCAATGTGCGTTATGGTTGACGGCAAGGCCGCCTGCACGACCGCAAGCGGACTGAACGAACAATATGCAATTGAAGTTTGATTGGCTGATAGTCCTGGAAAATCTGCACCGCGGGATCATGGTCACCGATGCGACCCTGGACGGCCCCGCCGGCCCGCGCATCATCTACGTCAACCGCGCCTGGATGAAAATTACCGGGTATGACCGGGAAGATATTCGCGGCCAGACGCCCCGCCTCCTGCAAGGGAAACACACCGACCGGAACCTGCTGCGGACGCTCAAGACCAAGCTCCTCAATCGCGAGGTCTTTCACGGCCAGACCTGGAACTACCGCAAGAGCGGCCAGCCGTTCATCATGAACTGGTATTGCTACGCGATCTACGGAGACCACGGCAAACCGATCTACTACGTGGCCGAGCAGGAAGACGCCACCGAACTCGAAACGCTCCGCATGAAACAGCGGCTGCTGCTCAACCCGCTGGACCCCGACGCAAACAAGTTCTTTGCCGTCCTCGCCGAATACAAGTCCGCCCGCAAACACGCCCGGTAGGATTTCCGGTTCCTGCCTGATTGCCAAATAGAGACCCCTTGCCGGGGGCTTGGACTTCGGCCTCGGCTCAATAGCTCATCCGGTCGAGCTTTACTTTGCCCCGGAAGATCCAGTAGATGCTCACCGTGTAGGCCACGACGACGGGCACGCCGATGCCCGCCATGGTCAGCATGATGCCAAGGGTCTTGGGCGAGGAAGCGGCATTATAGATGTCCAGGCTGTGGGCCGAATTCGGGTTGCTCAACACAAGGTTCGGAAACATCTCCAGGCCGAAAAGCCCCATCAGCGTGACCATCACGGCGCACGAGGAGAGAAACGCCCGCCAGTCATTTCCGCGGTGAATCTCGCGCGGGATATTGGCGATGGCCAGCATGTTCGCCAGCGCGATGCTGAACAGCCACGGGTTGGCCCGCACCCGCGCCGCCATGTGGGGGACGTACAACAGCGTCGCCATCGTCGTCACCGCGTAGCAGATGATGAAGAAGATGATGCACTGGCTGATCCAGCCGCGCAGCTTGTCGTGCAGCGGCCCGCCGGTCTTTATGAGGGCGTAGATCGCTCCGTGCATCATGAACAGGGCCACGGTCGTGATCCCCAGCAGCAGCGCGTAAGGATGCAGCAGGCTCCCGAACGTGCCGGCAAATTCGCCCCGGTCATCGATCGGGATGCCCCAGGCAATGTTGCCCATGGCCACGCCAATCAGGAGACTCGACAGGATGCTCCCGACGCTGAACCCGATGTCCCACATCTGCCGCCACCACCGCATCGGCTGCTTGCTGCGGAACTCGATGGCCACCGCGCGGAAGATCAGCGCCACCAGCAACAACACGAACGCCATGTAGAAACCGGAAAACACCGTCGCATACACGTTCGGGAACGCCGCGAACAGCGCGCCGCCGCCCGTTACCAGCCAAACCTCATTGCCGTCCCAGACCGGCCCGATGGCGTTGAGCATGACGCGCCGCTCCTCGTCGCTTTTGGTGAACAGGTGCAGCGCCCCTACGCCCAGGTCGAACCCGTCGAGCATGGCGTAGCCGGTGAACAGCACGCCGATGAGGACGAACCAGATGGCGTTGAGGTCCAGATGGCTCAAGTTCATGCCCACCACGCTCCCAAACCGCCAATGCAACTCATGTAACTCATGTAACCTATTCAACTCATTTAACTCATTTAACTCACTTCACTCATGCCACCCATTTAACCCTCGCACGGTGGCATCGCCAGCTTCCCGCTCGGCGTCAGGTCCGCCGCGTCCGGCCCGTGTTGGATTTTGTCGTTGAGCAAATAGACGAAGACCGCGAACAGCAGCAGATAGACCAGGCTGAAGAGCACAATCGCCGTCAGCACCGCGTCGGCCTTCACCACCGCGGAAAGCCCTGCCGGCGTCCGCAACAGGCCATAGACGATCCACGGCTGCCGCCCGACCTCGGCGGCGAACCAGCCGGCCTCATTGGCGATTTGCGGCCCCAGCACTGACAACGCCAGCAGCCACAGCAGCCACCGCTTCTCAAACAGCGACCCGTGCCAGAAATACAGAAAGCCCAGCCCCGCCACCACAATCATCCCGAAGCCCGCCGCCACCATGATGTGATAGAACTGGAACGAGAGATTCACCGGCGGGCGGTCCGCCGGCTTGAACTCGCGCAGGCCCTGGACCGGTTTGTCGGTATCCTTGTACACGAGAAAGCTCAGCAAGCCGGGAATCGCCACCCCGCCCTTCACCGCCTCCCGCTTCTCGTCCACCCAGCCAAACAACGTCAGCGGCGCGTGGGCCGTGGTGTCATAAAGCCCCTCAAAGGCCGCCAGCTTGGCCGGCTGGTTCTTCGCCACCCCCACCCCGCTGCTGTGTCCGCTGACCAGTTGCAGCAGGGACGCCGCCATCCCCACCACCAGCCCGACCCGCAGGGACGCCCGCGCGAACTCCTCATGGCGCTTCTTGAGCAGATACCACGCGCTCACGCTGACCACCAGAAACGCCCCCGCCTGCCACGCCCCGCACAGCACGTGCAGCAGCCGGTCCATGGACGACGGATTGAACACCATCTGCCAGAAATCCGTGATCTCAGCCCGCGCCCGCAGGCCTTCGCCCACAATGTGAAAGCCGGCGGGCGTCTGCATCCACGAGTTCGCCACCACAATCCAGATCGCGCTGAAATGCGCCCCCAGGCATACCATGCACGTCGCGAGGAAATGCACTTTAGGCCCGACCCGGTCCCAGCCGAAGAGCAGCACCGCCAGAAAGCCCGATTCGAGGAAGAACGCGAAGATGCCCTCCGCCGCCAGGGCGCTGCCGAAGACGTCGCCCACATAGCGTGAGTAGGTCGCCCAGTTCGTGCCGAACTCGAACTCCAGCACGATGCCCGTCGCCACGCCGATGGCGAACGTCAGCGCGAAGACCTTTGTCCAGAACCGCGCCATCTGATGGTAGAGCGGGTTGCGGTTCTTGAGCCACAGCCCTTCCATGATCACCAGCATCAGCCCCAGTCCGATGCTCAGCGGCGGATACAAATAGTGGAACCCGCTCGTCAGCGCGAACTGAATCCGGGAAAGCAGCAGCGCGTCCATAACTGGCCCTCAGGAATACCAAACCCCCCGGCCCCGGGTCAAGATGCTTCGCCCACCCAAAAACTACTTGCGCATAAGTATCATCCGGTATATCTAATCATCCTTGTAATGACCCAGGCAGAGAAACAACGGCGAATCGAGCGCTTTGAAACCGCCCATCGCGAGAGCGGGTTGCCCGTCACCATGCAGCGGCGCGCCGTGTTCGAAGCGATCCTGGACCGCCGGGACCACCCGACCGCCGACCAGGTTTTCCATGCCCTCCATCCGCGCCTGCCCCAACTCTCGCGCATGACCGTCTATCGCATCCTGGGAACACTCGTCTCCCTTGGCCTCCTGTCCAGGACCTGCCACCCCGGCTCTTCGGCGCGTTTCGACCCCAAGCTGCGCCAGCACCATCACCTCGTCTGCCTGGATTGCGGCGACATCATTGACCTGGAGGACGCGCGCCTCAACAAACTCCCGTGGCCCGACGTCGGCCGCCACGGTTTCCAGATCGAGGACTACCTCATTCACTTTCGAGGCCGGTGTGCTCGCTGCCGGCAAAGGGCCAAGGCCCCTCTGGCTGACCGTAAGCGGGCTCCCCGCCTCCGAATCCCACGGAAAGAATCTAAACTTAAACTGGAAACAAGACAACAATTCACACAACAAAAGGAACAAATACTATGAGTGAGAATAGCAAGTGCCCGGTGACGGGCCACACACACACTGCCGGCGGCATGACGAACCAGGACTGGTGGCCGAACCAGTTGAAGCTCGATATCCTGCACCAGCATTCCTCCAAGTCCAATCCGATGGGCGAGGGTTTCGACTACGCTAAAGAGTTCAAGAGTCTCGACTTGAAGGCCGTGAAGAAGGACCTCCGTGAACTAATGACGAAGTCGCAGGACTGGTGGCCGGCGGACTTCGGCCACTACGGCCCTTTGTTCATTCGCATGGCGTGGCACAGTGCGGGCACGTACCGCATCCACGATGGGCGCGGCGGCGGCGGCAGGGGCCAGCAGCGCTTCGCGCCGCTCAACAGTTGGCCGGACAACGTCAGCCTGGACAAGGCGCGCCGACTGCTCTGGCCGATCAAGCAGAAGTACGGCCGGAAGATTTCGTGGGCTGACCTGATCATCCTCACGGGCAACGTCGCCTTGGAATCCATGGGCTTCAAGACCTTCGGTTTCGGCGGCGGGCGTGAGGACGTCTGGGAGCCGGATCGCGACGTTTATTGGGGCGCCGAGACCACTTGGCTGGGTGACAAACGTTACTCCGGCGAGCGGGACCTCGAAAACCCGCTCGCTGCCGTGCAGATGGGGCTGATTTACGTCAACCCGGAAGGCCCGAACGGCAACCCCGATCCGATCGCTGCCGCGCGGGATATCCGCGAGACCTTCGCTCGCATGGCGATGAACGATGAGGAGACGGTGGCGCTCATCGCCGGCGGCCACACCTTCGGCAAGACCCACGGCGCCGGCCCTGCGTCCCATGTGGGGCGTGAACCGGAAGCTGCCGGCCTCGAGGAGCAGGGCCTCGGCTGGAAGAGCACTTTCGGCACGGGCAAAGGCGGCGACACGATCACCAGCGGCCTGGAAGTCATCTGGACCACCACGCCCACGAA
>JBEKJO010000205.1:0-9787 GCA_050011195.1 Verrucomicrobiota bacterium
GGGCACCGAAGTGCTCGCGCGCATGAACGCCGGCGAGGAACTCAGCCTGATCGGCCCGCTCGGCCACGGATTCACCGTGCCGCGGCTGGCCGGCGAGACTCCGGTCCTGGTCGCCGGCGGCTGCTCCAAACCGCCGGACGGCGCGCGAGGCGGTTCGCTGAGAGGCTCCCCGTTGCGTTGGGCCGCGGCCCGGGCGAGCAGGGTGCGGTAGGTCGCCATCGCCAGCAACGGCCAACTGTTCCGGTACATGTCGTATTTGAGGTAGAAGACTTTCGGGAATCCCGTGCCGGTGGTCTCGTGCTCCGTCCAGGAACCGTCTGGATTTTGCGTGCGGATGAGATACTCGATTCCGCGCCGGAGACTGGGGCGATTGGGATCGTCGAACGCGCAGAGGCCCATGACGGCCCAGGCGGTTTGAGAGGCGGTGCTGGGTCCCTGGCCTTTGAAGACGGGGTCGTCGTAAGTATTGCAGCGCTCGCCCCAGCCGCCGTCGTCGCGCTGCACGCTTTCCAGCCAGTCCCGTGCTCTGGTCAGCCACGGCTCGTTCATGTCGAGATGGAGGGCGCGCAGGCCGCGCAAGACCTGCCAGGTGCCGTAGATATAATTCACGCCCCAGCGGCCATACCAAGAGCCGTCTTCCTCCTGATGCTCGCGGACAAAGCGCAGCGCCTTCTGCACCTGCGGGTGCTCGAGGCTCCAGCCTTCGTAGCCGAGCAATTCCAAAATGCGGGCCGTGATGTCGGCGCACTCCGGATCCAGCATGGCGTTGTGGTCGGCAAACGGCACCTTCTCCAGCACGCCTTTGGTGCAGTCCTTGTCAAACGAGGCCCAGCCGCCGTCTTTGCATTGGAAGGTGAGCATCCATTTCAAGCCGCGCTGGAAGCATTCGTCGCGCCTCTGCCGGTCGTCGGTGGGGACCTTGCGCAAGGCCAGGAGCACCATCGCGGTGTCGTCCACATCCGGGTTCCATTTGTTCTCGAACTCGAATACCCAGCCGCTCGGCTCGACTTTGGCGGGGTTCTTGTATTGCCAGTCGCCCCGGAAGCGGACCTCCCGGGCCAGGAGCCATTCGGTGGCGCGCTTGAGCGCCGGGTGATCGGCCGGCACGCCCGATTCATGCAGGCAGACGTTGACGATGGCGGTGTCCCACACCGGCGAGCAGCAGGGCTCGAGGTGGACGCTCTGCTCGGTCTCATGTTCCAGCTTCTTCAACTCGCGCTCCGCCCGCGCCACCAGCGGGTGGTCGTCCGGGTACCCCAGCGCCTTAAGGGCGATGAGCGAATTGAGTATCCCCGGGAAAATGGCGGCCAGTCCGTCCGACCCCTCAAAACGCTCCAGCATCCACTGCTCGGCCTTTCGCAGCGCCCGTTTGCGGAAGGGATGTATGTTGTTCTGGGCGAACCATTCGGCGAATTTGTGCACGCGGTCGAGCCAGAGAAAGAAATTGCGCCAGGTGAGCCGCTCCGGGTCGGGCGCCAGCGCCAGGTCGCGTTCATGGATGCCCTCCGGGAAAAGCTCGTTGAGGTTGATGTTCTTCTTGAGCAGCCGGGTCGGCTTGAAATGGTTGATGATGGCCAGGGGCACGAGCATTGACCGGCTCCACGAACTCATCTCGTTGAAGTTCACGTAGAACCATTTGCCGATGAGGATGACCTCGCAGGGAATGGTTGGCACATACTCCCAGGGGAACAAGCCCAGCAGCGCGAGATAGAGCTTGGAGAAGGTATTCATGCGCGGCACGCCGCCGAGGTTCAAGGCCACTTCGCGCGCGCGCAACATGCGGGGATCGGTGACCGGCACACCGGCCAGCTTCAGCGCCAGGTAGGCCTTGATGGTGGCGTTAACCTCCGCCGGGCCGCCGTAATAGATGTTCCAGCCGCCGTCGGGCAACTGCATCGAGAAAATGTGATTCACCGCCTTGCGCTGCCATTGAGCATCGACTTTGCCGTCCCAATGGCGGTAAGCGATCATGTCCGCCACGATGGTCGCATCCACTATCAGCTCGCCGATCCAGTAGCCCTCGGGCTTTTGCTGGCTGAGCAAATACTGCTGCGACCGCTCAATCGCGGCTGCCAACTCCATCTGAGGCTGGAACCCGAAGTCCCGTTGACGCGGGCTTTCCTCGATACTGCGCTCTCGGAACAACGCTACATCCACACCCACACTCTGCGAACTGGCGGCCAGAATGTAAAGGGATTATTTACCGCCGACGGCAGCCACAGTTTGAATCCGCCCCGGCCTCCGCGCTTGCCTCGGCGCCGCTCCCGCAGCAGACAGCGGCACAGACAACGGCAACAGACAACGGCACGCTTGACAGCATCCACCCTGCTCCATAAAGTCGGGAAGAATGATAATGACACCAGGAATGTTTTCCCAGTTTGTTCGCCAATCTCCAATGAAACTGCCTATCGGTCTCCTTGCGAGAGTTCCTTTGAAGGGATTGGCTTTTGTCTTGGCATTTTTCTCCTTCGCCCCCGTGCCGGCTCGCGCCTGCACCATTTTCGTGCTGACCGATACGAACCGGGCGCTGTTCTGTAATAACGAGGATTGGTCGAACCCAAAGACGAGAATATGGTTCCTGCCTGCCGGTGAGGGGTATTATGGCGCTGTTTATGTTGGCTTTGATAATGGTTGGGCCCAAGGGGGGCTGAACACAGAGGGCCTCGCCTACGATTGGGTGGCAGGATACAAGGAACAATGGGAGCCGGATGCCCATTTGCCGAGCGTTCGGGGAAATCCGAGCCAGCGAATGCTCGAAACTTGCGCCACCATCGCCGACGCCATCGCTTTCTATCGGAATCACCGCGAGGTGAGTTTCTCGTCTTGCAAAATATTAGTGGCGGACAGGACGGGAGCTTCTGTCATAATCGGTGCGAAGGATGGCAAGTTGCAAGTGGAGAAAGAAAACCAATGTCGGGGGTTTGGTTACGGAAGGCGAACGCTCGACAGAATGCTCGCGGAAGCCCCCAAACCCACGGTGACCAATGGCTTCGAAATATTGCGCGACTGCAGGCAAAGGGGCCAATACGCCACCAAGTATTCCAATATCTACGATTTGAAGTCCGGCGACATTTTCCTGTACCCGTTTCCAGACCGGGACGACGAGGTGAAATTCAACCTGGCGGTCGAACTCAAAAAAGGAGCCCATTACTACGACATGCCTCAAATCCACGAACAACTGACTCAAGACCCCCGGCCCTTGCTGCCCAATATGAAGCGTTTTCCCGTGGACGAGTTCAAACCGATCCCTGACAAGGAACCCGAAGTCACTGCCCATATCCGCGCCATGTTACAGGATGTCTTGGCTGGCACTCAGCGGGCCGATGACTTCACCGCTGAAATGTGGAAGGAGATTTCGCCCAAGCAGAAGGAAATTCAGGCTGATGTAAAAAGTCTCGGTGACTTCGTCTCGTTGACGCTGGTGGATCGCAGGGATGTGGATGGACAGCACAGCTACCGCTACCGAATGGAGTTCAAGAATGGCACAGTGCTTCAGCACTTTGTCTTCGATAAACAGAACAAATTGGCATCCAGTCAGTCGGAAGCCATGGAATGAAAACCCGGCGCGAATGTCCGCGCTCATTGAGTCGCATGAGGTGGCCTTCACGCGGGCATATCAGTTTGACTTCAACGGTGTCGCGCAGTTCTTGCCCCGGCGCCAACTCAAAATCGGCAGCGGCAACCGCAATTGCAGGTCCACTTTGATAAGCCTGCCTGCTGCCACAGGCGTTTCGGCCCAATGGCTATCGGGCCTCCGTCTTCATCTTGGCTGTCTCTGCATTCATTCTTCCTTCTGCCTTCCACCAGCGAGCACCTCCTCCAGCGGCTTGCCCTCGACATTGGGTATGGTGAGGCCAAGGAGGGTGGCGATGGTGGGCGCGACGGAGAGGCTGGAGATTTCACCGAGTTTCACCCCCGGCTTGATCCCGGCGCCCCAGGCGACAAAGATGGCGTGCAAGTGCGGCAGCGCCGGGTTGTGCCCGTGACTGCCCTTGCGCTCCGGCTTTTCGTTGAACGGCAGGTCTCCGGCGGCGGTGTCGCCGAAGGTGAACCCTTCCTCCGCGAACAGGATCATGTCGGGTGCGTGGGGGTCTTGTTTGGGGTCCGCAACGCCGTAGGCGGCGAGTTGATCGGGGCCGATGATGTCGGCCACGCCAGTCAATCCTTGAACCGCCTGGCGCACCTTCCCGACGACCTCGGCCTGGCGCGTCTCGTCGGTGATATACACCATCAACGAACCGCCTTGGGTTATGGTCCGGACCGCTCCGCCGGACACCTTGCCGCCCCTGACCGAGACCAGCCCGGCTTTCCGCAAGACCACATTGGGCAGGATCACCCGCTTGATCGGCGAGAAGCCGTGGTCGGATACGACGAACAAAGTCGCCCGACCCGGAAAATCACGTTTGAGTTCCTCCCACACGGCACGGACTTGCCCATCGGCCTTTTTGATCGCCGCGTAAGCCTCGGGTGAGCGCGGTCCGCTCAGGTGCTGGGTGTGATCCACGTCCACCAGATGCAACAGGGCGAGCTGGGGGCGGTGCTGCCGCAGGATGAGGTTGAAAACGGGCGTGCAGATGTCGTCCCGGGGCGCGGTGTGGCCATGCTTGCCGAGGATTGGAATCCCGGCCCCATTCGCCTCCGCCAGCAGGGACGGTGTGGTGTATCGCTGAGCCAACTTGGCGGTTCCCACGTCCGGAATGGTCCAGTCCAGCGTGGGTGCGTTGCGGGTGGCCGGCCAGCGGACCGCGGCGGTCTTGAAGCCAGCGGCTTTGGCCAAGTCGTAGATGGTCGGCACCTTCACAATCGCCTCCTTGTCGAATACCGGGTCGGAGATAAGCACGACACGCTGGCCGGTGGCGCGATCGAGATAGTTGTTCCCGACCACCCCGTGCCGGGCGGGAGTGACGCCGGTCACCAGAGTGGTGTGATTTGGCCAGGTCACCGTCGGCGTGACCGATTTCATCATGCTGGCGTGAGCCCCAGCCGCCGCCAATGCCCGAATGGTTGGCATCTCTGCTTTTGGGTCGTCGAAGTAAAACGCCGCCAAACCGTCCACGCTGATCATGACGACAATGCAATTGGTGTCCGTTCCCACCAGCCCTGCCTCGGCCCCGCGCGCCCCGCCACCCCAAGCGGCCACCACGGCGAGAACCACGCCGGCGCAACCCGCCCAACCCCGTAGGCTGCGGAATCCCCACTCCGCCAACCTGCCAAACTGCTTTTTTCGCGTCATAATCTGCTCATCTAAAGAAGAACGCCCACAGGGGACTTCCACCCCACAGACTCTGAGTCATGTCCGGCATACCACAAAAGGGGCCGGGGTTTTCGACGGGGCCCCGGTGAATTATGCTCGGTTATCAAAGCAACCCGTCTGCGCACCCGGTCGCCCCTATGGTCCGTAAATCTGGTAGAACCGGGCGGAACCACTGGTCGTGGTGACGGCCTGGAAATTGCCCGGCGGACTGAGCGCAGTAATCTTCGCGTTCCCGACCACCGTAAACGGCGCGGTCACAGAACCGGAGCTGTAGAGTGAAAAGTCGGAGGCTGAAGCGCTGGCCGGCCCGGTGAAGAGGATGGTAACGGGGGGGCCGCCCACCGTGATGCTGGTGATGCTTGGCGCCAGAATCAGAGTCACTTGCACTTGCCCAACGGCGACGGTAGTGTTCGTGTTCGGTCCCGGCGGCGACCAGACGCGCCACACATTGCGCGTGGTCGAGGCAGCATAAAGATTGCCCACATTGTCCCAGGCCGCGCAGGTATATGCCTGGCCCCAATCGAGATTGGTCAGCGTCTGGATGACGGTGCCGCTGCCGTTGGTGACAACTATAACGGAGCCATTGGTGGCGTTGAGCAAACGAATGCCTGGGGTAGCATCGTTGCCACCTGAACAAGGGCACGCCACAATCGTTGGATTTACCCGGGAGTTGATGACCACATCCTCAAGGCCTTCGAACGTGGGATCGCCGGCTCCAACGGTGTCAACACCCGTTCCATAACCCCACTCCACTTCTCCAGGAAGTGCGCCCGTTGCGTAGCTAAAGCCGCCGCCTTCAGGAGGCAAAACGCCCTTGTTCCAATTGGTGAAGACCATAGCTATATAGACCGCATTGCCAGAGGTGTCACCGGTCTGATCTTCACCAACGAAGATGTCAAGCTTGTTATCAACCATGCATCCACCCGAAGTGGCGAGGGCAATGTCGCCGCCTGTGCCTGCGTACACGACCTTCGTCCCTACGGTGTCAACCGGGTCAGCCGCGCCGTTCCTTAAATGGTACATCCAAATCCCCCAATTGGGAGAATCCTGGTCACACAGCCAGATCGCCGCGTTGGTGGTGGTGGTGCCTGAAACATCAAACTCTTGAAAGCCGACGAAGAGATCGCCAATCTCCGGGTTGCCGCTATAATTATTGGGGCCGTCCAGAGCCCCGGCGTAGGAGCCTTCGTCAATCACGACTTGGTTGGTTGTGGCCAGCATATCGCAAGCAATGATCGCGCCATAATAGCTGTTATCAACCCAGTAAATCCGGTCATCGTCCCCAATTCTAATCTTCATGGGGTCGAAACCGGAGTTGGGCATTTGTCCTGCGGTTGGACCATTGCCCCCATCGTCGTTCGTATAACCCGCATAGCCAAACCAGCCTTCGTCAGCCTGGCTCCCGTCGGCGTTCATTTTGTAGAAACCGACGTTCGTTGCGCCGGCAGGGATGCCGGGATATGACGCTGTTGTAGTTGTGTTGCCTATTATGACGCGTCCGTAGTACGGGCTGTTGGTGTTTTTATCAACATCGATGCCCAGCGCGGAATTAGCCGGCATGCCGGGATTTGTATCAATGCTCGTCTGGGTCCAGTTCGTGAAGCCAATGGCCGCCGGCGTGATGGCAACGGAATAAATCCCGGCGGGCACTTGTGCGTCGAGGCTGTTGGTGCCGCCCCAAACGACGCTGTTCAGGCCCCTGAGCGCTCCCGCCGTGCCGGAGGGGATGCCGATGGTGTTTACCACCGTGGCGCCGGAGAGGATCTGGATGGTGGTGCCCAGCGTGGCGGGTTCGTTGAGGATGTAACTGATCGTCACGGGGGCGCCTTGAGCGTTGGTGGCGCCGGTCAAGGAACCGTTGAGTTTGATGTTGGTGGCATAAACATTGGCGCGCGCCGAGGGCGCGGCCCACACGAACGCCAGGGCGGACGCGGCGGTCAACAGACACAATTTCAACCGGGTGTTTTTCATAAGTCAAACCGGAGTTTTAACGGTTTAGGCTGATGGGTTTGATCGCTGGCGGTTCAGGGGCAGGGGGTCGAAGGTCGAGGAACCGGACCGCCTCGGCGGGTAAAATCCGGCGGCCTGAGCGGCGGTATTATCGGGGCGGGGAGGCCGGACTGGCCGCAGCCGGGTGGCGTGGTGTTTGAGCACCGCGTCGGCGCGGGAGGTGACGTGCAGTTTCCAGTAAATGCTGTGCACATATTCGCGGACGGTATTAAAGCTGATGCCCAGGTGCTCTGCAATCTCTTTGCAGCGGAATCCTTCGGCCAGGAACGCGAGGACTGGGGTGCGCTTTATCACCACTTCGAGCCGGCCAACCATTTCAGCATTTGATTGTGAGAGATTACACAAAATGCCCGCCTGTTTGCCAGAAGAAAATCAGCCACCGGGAGCATTTCGGCACACTTGCCGTCCAACAGAGCATGAAGACAAGAAGTTCGATTATGAACGCTGATTGTCACATTTCCAGGACCCCTTCACGAATCCGGCGGGCTTCCACGAATACGAATTGCGCGTGGATTCCTTGAATCCTTTGCCGGTTGGTGGCACAAAAGGGGCATGGACGAGGAACAACTGGTCCAGGGGCTCCGAAGCCAAGACCCTCGGGCCGTGCAGGAATTGGTGGTCTCCCATGGGGACCGCTTGTTCCGCTCCGCTTGTCTGCTCTGCGGGGACCAAGCCGAGGCGCAGGACCTCGTGCAGGAGACACTGCTCCAAGCCGTTCGCTCCGCCCACCGGTTCCGGGGCCGTTCCAGCGTCTATACGTGGCTGCACGGCATCCTGCTCAACCTGACGCGCCACTACCATCGGGACCGGAAGCGGCTGGTCTATGATGAGGAATTGGCCCGGCAGGAACCTGCTCCCCCGGAGGAAAGCCCGAGCCGGTTGGATGTCGAACTGACCAGCGGTGCGCTGGCGGAGGCGCTGGCCCGTCTTTCCGGCTCGCATCGGGAGGTCCTCGTCCTGCGCTTTTACGAGGACATGAAGATTCATGAGATCGCGGCCCACCTGGGGATTTCCAACGGCACCGTCAAGTCGAGGCTGCACTATGCCATCGCCGAGATGCAGCGACAGTTGCCCGGCGAATTGAACCTTTTCGGCCCCCGCGGCACAGAGGAGTAAGCAAAGCAATGAACTGCCGCCGTTTCCAGCATCGGCTCTATGAATACCTGGACGGGACTCTCTCCCGGGGGGCGCAGGCTGCCGCGGAGAGACATCTATCCGGGTGCGCGGCCTGCCGGCAGGCGCTGCAGGCGGAGCGGCAGATAGCGCAGTCCCTGTCCGACCAGTTCCGGCGAACGACGGACTCGTTGCAACTCCCGCCGGAAGTCCAGCGCCGGGTTCTCGCGGCGCTCGCCGAGCAAAGCCGTGCGCCGAGTGAGGAGAAAGGCAGTGTTTTCGCCTGGGGCCGGTTGGCCTGGCCGCTGGGCTTGGCGGCTTCGATGTCGCTGCTGCTGGCCGGCGTCTTCTTTTTCGCGCGGGGTCCCAAGTGGCAAACGGCTCCTGCCCAGCCGCACCTCGCCGAAGGCGAGGTTTCGATCCAGTTTTCGTATGTAGTGCCGATCTACACATTTCGCCGGGAAGGCGGATATGTGATTGACGCCCTGACCTACCAAACCAACGTAGTAAACGAGAGGCTTCCGGCCCAGTTGGCCCGCCTCGAATAACCAAGAAAGGCAATTGCCGTTATGAAAATGCACCGTATCCAGCACATTACAGATGCCATCGTCCCGGCCCTCTTGACCCTGTGGCTCGCGCTGCCGGCCCCGGCCGCGACCAACAACGCATATAGTTTATACAGATTTGGTGACCCAGTCAAGTGGCTCGCGTTGCCGGCCCCGGCCGCGACCAACAACGCGGCCACGGACTTCCCTTCCGTGGTCCCGTTCGAACTGGGCGAGGGGGAATTCCTCCCTGGCGACAGCATCACTATCCAGCGCTTGACGGGCACCAGCCCAACCATTCGCACCGGGGAAACCTACTGTGTCGAAGGCACCTACACGCTGGCGTCGAAAGAAAAGGCCGACCTGGCGTTCTTCGCAACGACGGAGAGCAAGGGACACACGCCGACACCCACGCCGACCGATCCCAGCCAGATTATGCGCATCGAAAAAGGCACCGGCACATTCCGTTTAGTGAAGACCATGCGGGAGGAAGGGTACCCGCATCTCAGCTTCTACCCGGTGCCGGGCAGCTCCTGGTTTGGGGGAGGAATCTATTTCGGCCAGGGCCAATGGGTGAACCGCGACAAGGGATGGACCCACCTCGATACCCACGCCCGCGCCCAGGATTACTCGGGGACCGGAAACCCGACGGGTGGGCCGGTGTCTTTGAGCGGGCCGAATCAAGCCCTGCTCGAATTCCTGGGAGACCCCGTCGAACCGCCCGCCGACATGAACGCCGCCTACAGCAAAGACGGTCTGATCAAAGCGGTCCAGACTGCCGCCTACAATGCCGGCATCTCCATCCAGAGGGTCGAGATCGATGATTCAGAATTCCCTTTCCTCGTGGGCGTGATCTGCAAGGAAG
>JBEKJO010000206.1:0-14871 GCA_050011195.1 Verrucomicrobiota bacterium
ACTGCCGCTAAGCGCCTGCCGCGGCGGGTTGGGATGCAGCGCCAGGTCGCGCACGCGGATGAGCGAATTGCCGGCGCCAAGGTTATACAGGAAGTCCACCAGTTGCGCTTCGCCGGCTTCGACGCTGACTTGCTCGGCGAGTTCGAGGAAAAACTGGTTGGTGCGAACAGTTTGTTTCGAGGTGCTGGTGATGTTGACGCCGCTCTGCGCCTGCTGCATCTGGATGGCGCGCGAGAACTGGTTCTGCTGTTCTTCCGCCGGCACGGACTGGCCTTCGCTTTCCAGTTCCCGGATTTGCCGGCGATAAGTCGGCTCCTGGTTGATTTCGACCTGCCAGCGTCCAATCTTTTTGAGCGCGTCGGCCCGCTGGTCCTGTGCCTGGCTCAAATCCGAGAAATGGGGAAAGACGAACCAGGCGTTGAGCACGACAAATAACACCGCGGCGACCCCGACGACCAGGCGCTTCTCAAACGGGCGCAGATTGAGGCGATCCAGAGGATTCTTCACAGGACCTCCGACCGTTTGAGCTCGAGGACACAACTCCAACTCACCGTGCCGCCCGCCGCCGAGCGGTAAGTGACGTGGTCGCCGGCGTTGGGATCGAACAAAGGCTGGCCGTTGATGACGGCCTTGCGGACGTCCGAATCGAAGTCCAGGAGCCGCTTGACCTGATCGGCTGGCGCGCTGCCGCTGAGCGTCAGCTTTTTCCCATCGCTGAAATTATAGCCATCGAGGGTCACGCCATCGGGCAGCAACTCCGCCACGGTCTTCCAGCAATCCAGCGCGGCAAATTTCAATTCCTGCCGGTCCTTGAGGACCTTGAAGCGGTCCCGGAGTTGAATCGCATTGGTGTAGGTTGGGCCCAGCTCGACCACTTCCTGCTCCACGGCGCGCGTGCGATAGAGTTCGACCTGGAGGCGGGCGAAATAGACCAGCACACCCGCCAAATAGAGCGCCACGACTGCGCCCAGCCCCCGCATCCATAGCCGATCCACGAATTGCTGCCGGTAACGGGTCGAGAACTCCGCCGGCAGCAGGTTGGCCTCCGATCCCGCTTGGGCCGTGCGCGTGGCCGTCAAGGCGGCCAGCGCCGCCACCGGCACCGGCGCGATGACCTCGATCGGCTGTTCCAATCCCGCGCGCAGGGCCGGCTCCCATTCGGCGGCGGTCGTCGCATCAGCGACCAAATGCCAAAGGGGCGGAGTGGTCAGCCAGCCTTCCAGCTCACCGGCCCAGGCCGTTTGCAGCAACTGCTCCTTCAGGCTCTCCGGGCGATGGGCCGGCGGCAGCGTGATCAAATCAAGGTTCTGCAACATGCCGCCATACCACCAGGCCACCAGCGCCGCATTTCTCCCGCCCGGCGCTTCCGGATAAATCCAGGCGCCGCTCCGGGTGATGGTCGTGGCCTGCAACTGATCCAGCAGCGGCAATTCCAGCCGGTCGGCCAGATAGCCCTGGCCTTCCAGTTGGCCGAGAAACTCCTCCACCGTGTTCCGCGCCACGATCATCACGATCACCGTCTGCAGGTTGCCCTCAGCGTGCGGCAAGACGTGGATGCTCCAGACAATCTGCGTGACGGGCATTGGCGAAAGCTTCTCCAACTGCAACTCGACCATCGCGAGGGTTTCATCGAAATCGCTCGCGGGGAATTGCGCCACGCGCAGAAAGACCTGTTCGGGCGGCAGCCAGGCCACGTTGAGCTTGCGATGCCACAACGACCGCCAATCCTTGGCGACGAGCTTGGCCGGCAACGGCTCCCCCGCCAAGCTGGTCTGTTCGCGGTTCAGAACAAAGCCCCGGCCCCGGGCGTCGAATTGCCAAAGCTGCCGCGCCTGGGCGCTGACCTGCAGCACGTTGCAGGAATGGATGGTGGCCTTCCCCGCCTTTTTCCGGGCCGGCTTGGCCGCCGCTGCCGTGGCCGGCAGCGAGGGGCCCGCCACAGGCTTGTCCCCGACTTTTTTCCAGGACAGCCGCAGCAGCCACACCCCCAGACATAGCACTAAGAGTCCGCCGGTGAGCCCTCCGAGAATAGCCGCCAATAATTGCTCTTGACGAGCCACACCAAGCCCGGACGAGTGGAGAAAGAGCCACAGGGCAACGGAGTTGAGGGCCAGCGGCAACAGCGAGGCAAAGATTATAAACCCACCCAGCAAACGACATCCCCACCTCAGCCAGGCCGGCAAGGGACCCGAACGGGATTTTGCCAGAACAATAAACAGCGCCGCCAGACACAGGATGCCGAGACCGGCCGCCAACTCAAGGGAACTGTTAGCCTGCAGCCGGCGGGAGGTTTCAGCGATGCCAGTGCCGCCTTTAGCCACAGCCGGAGCCGCGTTCGTGCCCGCGCCAGTTCGCGCTACGACTGGGGGGACATTGGCCTTGGCGGCGGCTCCCGCTGCGGCCTGAGCCGCGCGGGTCTTGGTGGCGGCTCGCGCCGCAACCGGACCTGCGTTCGTCCTGACGGCCGCTCGCGCCGCGGCGAGAGGGAGATTCGTCCTGACGACGGGCCGCAAGACCGGAGCCTGGTTTGTCCTCGTGAAAGCTTGCGGCGCAGCAGCATTGGTCGCCGGTTGTTTTCCCGCCTTAGCCGACGAAGGGCCACAGCCGGTCATTGTCACGCCCAGCAGTCCGACCCCGATAAGCAGCCCGGCCAGACGGAGCGTGAGCAAACGACCGAAACGCGGAGTGCTGGAGCAATGGAGTGTTGGAGTGTTGGAGTGTTGGGATGAGTATTGGAATGTTGGAGTGTGGCAATACTCCATCACTCCATCACTCCAATACTCCGTTTTTCTGGCTTTTCTCACGCCACAGCTCCGTTTTGTCCTCACTTCTTCACCCGCGCTTCCGCCTTGGTGTCCTCGACCAGCGAGTCAAGGTGTTCCTCGATCTGCGTGACGCGCAGCACTTCTTCAATTGTGGTCTGTGCCGCCCGGACCTTGTTCCAGCCGTCGATGCGCAGCGTGCGCATGCCGAACTCGATGGCCTTTTGGGCAATGGTCGATGCCGGCGCGCGGCCCATGACCAGCGGGCGCAGCGACTCGTTCAGGATCAGCAGTTCATAGATGCCCATGCGCCCCTGGTAGCCCAGTTGCCGGCATTGCTCGCACCCGGTGCCGTGCCAGAACTTCGTCGTCTCGATTTCGTCCGCCGGGAAGCCGATCTGGAGCAGGTAATTGCGCTCGACTTTTTGCTCCTGCTTGCAATGCGGACAAATGGTGCGGACCAGGCGCTGGGCCATGACCGACTCGACCGAGGAGGCAACCAGAAAGGGCTCGATGCCCATATCAATCAGGCGGGTGAAAGCGCTCGACGCGTCGTTCGTGTGCAGCGTGCTGAACACCAAGTGGCCCGTCAGCGCGGCGCGAATGGCGATCTCGGCCGTCTCCGCGTCGCGGATTTCGCCGACCATGATCACGTTCGGGTCCTGGCGCAGGATATGGCGCAGCCCCATGGCGAAGGTCAGGCCGATTTCCGGCCGCACCGCGATCTGGTTGATGCCCTTGAGTTCGTATTCGACCGGCTCCTCGATGGTGATGATGCGCTTGTGCACGGAGTTGATCGTGCTCAGAAACGCATAGAGCGAAGTCGATTTGCCCGACCCGGTCGGGCCGGTGACAAGGAAAATGCCGTGCGGCTTGACGATGATCTCGCGGATGGCCTTCTCTTCCAGCGGCGAAAACCCGAGCTTGTCCAGGCTCAGGAAGATCTTGCCGCGCGTCAGCAGCCGCAGCGAGACGCTCTCGCCATAGACCGTCGGCACCGTGGAGACGCGGATGTCAATTTCCTCGCCCTTGATGCGCACGTTGATGCGGCCATCCTGCGGCAGGCGCTTCTCGGAGATGTTCATGCCCGACATGACCTTGATGCGGGAGATCAGGGCCGCCTGGTAGCGCTTGAGCTGGGGCGGCATCGGCGTCTGGTGCAGGATGCCGTCAATGCGGTAGCGGATGCGCAATTCGTCTTCCGCCGGCTCGAAATGGATGTCCGTCGAGCGGTCCTTGAACGCCTCCCAAATCACCTGGTTGACGAACTTGATGACGCTGGCTTCCTGGTCGCTCTCGGTGATTTCCTTGTCCTCGCCCACCAGCAATTCGAGCGGCTCGTCTTCGGCCATTTCGTCGAGCGTTTCGGCGCCGACGCCGTAATACTTTTTGAGCGCCTTCTCGATCTCAACCTTGGTGGCCAGCGCAAACCCCACCGGGCCGCGCGCGTCGAACCGCACCGAGTTGAGCATCGCCGTGTCGAACGGGTTGCTCACGACCACCTGCAACGTGCCGTCGCTCACCTGGGTCGGCAGGACCGAGTATTGGAAAGCGACCTTCGTTGAAATCCGGTTCCGCGCCTCGGCGGGCACGTTTAATTTGGGCAAGTCGAGATAAGGCCAATTGAGCGCCTGCGCCAACTGCTGGAGGAAGACGTCCTCGGCGAGTCCGCGTTCCCGGCAAATAAAGGCCAGCAGCGTCTCTTGCGAGCCGCTGGCGGCGGCCACCTTCCAGGCCTTGCTCCATGCGTCGAACTGTTCGGGAGTGGCCAGGCCCATCCGGGCCAAAAACTGCTTCAGCGATAAAAAGGCCATTTATTATCAGGCAAACTGACTCGTCGTTATCTTTCTGATACACGGCAAACTAAGGAAAGTTGCGGGCGGGGTCAAAGTATTTAGACGAGAGGAGGCAGGGGGCGCATCCACGCACTGCCCCGATGGAGTGAGGGTACCCTACGGTGACGGACCGCGAGCCGTCCTCGGCTCGCAGCGCGTTCGACCGTGCGGGGAACAGGCAAAAGGTTTGATCGCCGTTTCGCATGGGTGGCCGCTGCGAGCCGAGGACGGCTCGCGGTCCGGGGGCAGTGTCCAGATGCGCCCGAGGCAGGCGACAAGAGACAGGAGGCAGAAGATGGGGGGCGGGCGGAATCGGAACCCAGAATTCAGGCCCTGATTACCAGGGGCGACCGGACCCCACAAAAAAACAGCGGAGCGTGGAGTGGCGAACGTCAGGTATGACGCACGGGGGGACTGGTGGCGGGAGCAGGGGGCAGGGAGGCGGAGTTCTCAGTTTTTAGTTCTAAATGGCTCGCCAAGCGAGGGGAGCAGGAGAAACTCCCTCGTGGAGCCGTAGCGGCACCGTTGCCACACTAGGGTTCCACGTATGTTTCAAGGACATTTCAAGGACATTTCAAGGACATTTCAAGGACATTTCAAGGACATTTCAAGCATTTTCCATGCTTGTTCCGAGCCTTTTCCGAGCATGTTTCAAGGATATTTCAAGGTCATTTCAAGGATGTTCCAAGCATATTCCTGGCACTTTTATGGCCACCCGCCTCCCTCTCCCGCCCTGCCCCCGGTCCGGGCGCCCAAGTCTCGCGGGGACGCTCGCCCCTCCTCCTTGCTTCTCCCGCCCGGTCCCCAAGGCGGGCGCCGGTGGTACCCAGCCGCCCAGCGGCGGGGCATCCCCAAGTGTCGGCGCTATTATACACAGTGCGGATGATTTGTCAAGCGGAAAGTTGAGCGGAGGAAGCAGGCGGGCGCAACTCGACAGTACCACCATTCTCCGCACGAACCGCGCCCGGCTTGGCAGGAGCCTCGCCCTACCGGAACGCCTCGTTTAACGCAAGTCCCGGTAGGGCGAGGCTCCCGCCGAGCCTTCCCGAGGATGGTACTGACAAGTTGCGCCCGAAGCAGGCTGGGCACGGAGAACGAGCGTGCTTCCGGGGAGGGTAGCGCTCTGCACGGACGCAGAGCCTGGTTTTAATCGCCAGCGGCCTGCGGCAAGGGCGGCAACCAAGCGATTGATGCCGGGAGGCGATAACCCGCAGGCGGCTGAACCTGTCCGCGCTTGGACTCCGTGCATTGAGCACACGGCCAAAGACGATTGAGGGGGCCACATGAACGAGGAACAACGGCAGTTTCTATCATTGCTTGGGCAGCTTCCGGCGCGTCTGACGGCGGAACGGGCGGCGTGGGTGCTCAATTGCCAACTGGATGATGTGCCGATTCTCGTGAGCGCACGCCTGCTCAAGCCGCTGGGCAATCCACCGCCCAACAGCATCAAATACTTTGCCGCGTCGAAACTGCTGGAACTGGTCCAAGACCGGACGTGGCTGGCAAAGGTAACGAATGCCCTAAGTCAGCACTGGTGTCGTCATAATGCGCGCAAGAGGCGTCACGCCGCTGAGGATATGGTCCAAGTCTCTCCGTTGTGCCCCAGTCGCCAAAAATAGGGCTTTACAGGAGTTTTCAGACCTGCTTCCCTAACGGTGTGGCAAGAAAGCGTTTGTGTTACCCGCGGCTGGGAGCGCAACATTCCGGTGAAAATCGTTGCGCGCGAGACAATATGGTCTGTCGTTTAAAGCCTTCGACGTACCAAATGGTTGCGGTGGCAGTTTGCGCCGGAATCCTGGTGATCGCTTGTCGTTGCGCCAAAGGTGCCACGTGGGCAATCTCAGAGAAGGTGCTGTTGAGCACGAATATGGTCAAAGTACTGCCAGACCCCTGGCGACCTTGGGTTTATGCCATAGACCGGCAGGACAGCGATATCCTATTCATTAATCTCCAAACCGCATCGGTTCAAAACAGCATCTACGTGGGAGAGGATCCGTCGGACTGCGATATTGATGTGACCACAAACTTTCTGTACGTCGCGAATAAAGGGCCGGGAACTGGGCTATACGGTTCCTGGCGAATTGGAGTTGTGGCCTTGACGAATCAGACCTTGGTGGAGTCCTACATCACATCCGTCGTTGCGGAAAATGTCACCGCTGGCTGGGCCGGGAGGCTCTACTACAACTCCGGGTTCGACAACTGGAACGGCGGCGACGCACATGCCGTGAACACTGATACCGGAGCAGATTTAGGGAGTTTCGGTGTTGTGAAGACCGGGATGGTTATTTTCTCTGATAAGAGCCGCCTGTTTGGCCAATACACATACACTGGGAATCTTGGGGCGATGGGTGACTTTAGTGTCGCAACGGATACAATTAGTTTGCTGGATACTTGCTATTATAGCCCTTATCCATATGGGTGGGATTACAACAATTATTCGTTGTCTGCTGATAACCAGT
This sequence comes from Verrucomicrobiota bacterium, assembly GCA_050011195.1. GTDB lineage: Bacteria > Verrucomicrobiota > Verrucomicrobiia > Limisphaerales > UBA8199 > PALSA-1440. The sequence continues at coordinate 7,057 of JBEKJO010000206.1, forward strand.
ACTTGGCGTATGGCCAAATACTCTTCAATGCGACGAATTTTTCAGACCAGATAGGACTGTTCCAAGAGCAGATTTATGCACTGAATTGTAATGGAACGGTTGCCTTTGGCCAGACCTCAATTTGGGACACTACGACGTTTCCAATTCATGGCAATGCAACCGTGATCACGAACATGCCTTTTACAACGACAATTATGGCATTCAATAGCAACAGCAATGTGCTGTACGCATTCAACCCTGCAGACTATTCGGTGTGCGCAATCGAGCAGACAACTACACACGGAATTCCTTTCCGCTGGCTGGCTTATTACGGGCTGTCAACCAATGACAGCGTGGAAGTGCAACAGCCAGCCAATGACGGATACACGACCCTGCAAAAGTGGCTGCTCGATAATAACCCAACAAATCGGAGTCCGCCTCTGTCGGTTGGGTGGAGCTCTAATTCTGTGGTGGCGTTGGATGGCACCTCGCTCAGACGATATTACGAACTTCAGCGAAGCATTAATGTGGCGTCGTCAAGTTGGAAGTCCGTGGGCAAGTTGCAAGGGTCCGGTAGCAATTTGCTGTTCAATGTGTCAGGAGATAGGCAGCAGTTTCCGAGTGCTTTCTACCGCGTTAGACCCACGGTCTATTGAGCACATTTTCGGGTGCTGCGGGTGTCAGCATGTTCTTCGGCCCTGCGGTGATCTGTCGAGCATTTCTTGGGCTTCGTATTCTTCTAGTGACGGAATTCTCATCAAGGCTCGTTTCGCGTAAGCGCGATGCACCGCCTTGCTGTTGTGCCCCAATGCCTCCTGCGCGAACCGTTCCGGTCCACCGTCTTGGCACTTGGAAAGAAACGCTTGAGGGCTGGGGAAGACGAAGTCGGAATTGACCGTTGGAATTGGCTGGACGGGCAGCGGCGGTTGTGGTGTCAATATTCCCGAGCCTGTTATGAAACGCTTCGCCACCATCACCGTCATCGGCCGCGACAAGACCGGCGTGGTCGCCCGCATCACCAACTTTCTGTTTCTCCAGAAGGCGAATATCGAAGCCCTCGAAGAGCAAGTCACCCGCGGCCAGTTCAGCATGACCGTCCAGACATCCTGGAAGGACCGCGACCTGGACCGGCGCGCCGTTTGCGGCGGCCTCGAGACGCAGGCCGCCGAGTTGGAGATGGAAATCAAAGTCCGCTTCACCGAACCGCGCCGCCGGCAACGCATGGCCCTCATGGTGACCCGGGAGGCGCATTGCTTTGAGAAAATCCTGGGCGCGATCAAGTCGGGCGGCCTGAAAAAGGCGGACCCGGCCCTGGTATTGTCCAACCGCCGCGACCTGGAGCCGCGGGCGCGCGAGTGCCGCTTGCCTTTCGTTCACATCCCGTGGGAGGACCGGCTCAAGGCGGAGCAGCAGGCCTTGCGGGTGCTCGACGAGCGCGAGATTGATTTCATCGTGCTGGCGCGGTTTATGAAGATTCTCTCCCCCAACTTCGTGTGGCGTTTCAAGAATAAGATTATCAACATCCACCCCTCATTGCTGCCCAGTTTCCCGGGGCCCCAGGCCTACCGCCAGGCCTATGAGCAGGGGGTGAAGATTATCGGCGTCTCCTCGCATTTTGTGACGATGAACCTCGATGAAGGGCCCATCATCGCCCAGGATTGCTTCGCGGTCCGCCCGCAGATGACCCTCAAGCAAATCGTCGCCGCCGGCCAGAAGCTCGAAGCCGCCACCCTACTCAAGGCCGTGAAGTTGTACCTGGACAAGCGGTTGGATGTTTATTGGGGGATCGTGAAGGAAGTGTGATGGGGGCAAGACGCAAAGCGGGTGCGGGTAAACTGTGGGGCTCGCTGCGATGGACTGCGCGGGAAGACCAAACCGATGGCGGCGCTTTGGCTTGGTATATGGTTGTTGTGATCGGCGATGCCAAATCAACGGCCAGCTATTTTGGCTTGAATCCCCTCCCGGCTCCATGTCCTGTCTGCCTTTACCAGACTGAACAATGAGGAAGAGCATTGAAGCATCACCGGGCGCCAATTCCTCGCCCGCCGTCGGCGCCGCCATGCCCGCTCGCAAGCCCGAACCGGCCTTGCCGGCCGGCAGCCCTTCCCGCAAGCCGCGCCGCTTTCCCTTGCGATTCACGTTCCTTGACCTGGTCCACGTTGCAGCAGTCCTGGCGATTACATGTGTTGTGTGGGGCTTGGCCCATGATCGGCTCTGGCCCAGTTCCTGGTCCACACCGATAGGTTACTCAGGTGATAGCCACCAAGTCTTGATTTGGCTCCGAGCGGCTTCCGAACTTGACTACGTCCCTTTTCTCGACCGGACCAATCACCGGCTGGGAGCGCCGTACACCGCCAACTGGAACGACTATCCGATGTATGAACCGCTGTTGACCTGCTTCCTGGGGTTCGGCTGTTGCGGTTTCGTCGGGAATGGGCGGCGGCGGGCGCGCTGCTCTGGGCCTTCACCTATTACCACACGTTTCGTGGCTTGGGGCACCTGCTGCTCTCTTATGACTATACGGTTCCACTGGCGATGGTCTGTTGCTGGCTGCTGGCCGCCAGCAAGCGAATCCGCATCGGCGACCGGGTCTGCTGGCTCTCTGTCGCAGCCGGCCTCGTGATCGGGATGAGCAATCCGTACAACCTCAACATGTGGGTGCAGTTCGTGTGTCTCGGGATGGGGTTGCGTTTTCTACTCTACCGGCGCAAATCGGAGTTGGCGGTCGGGGCGCTCGTGCTGTTGGCGAGCGCGACCGGATTCGTCGCCGTGAATATCAATAATCTCTGGTATCAGGCTTTGCACGGCGCTAATCAGCTTGCGCTGGCCCGGGACTATCACCAACTCGAACTGTTCGGGCTTAAACCCCTCGAATTGCTTTTGCCCCCAACCAGCCACCGTGTGGAGTTCCTGGGCGATCTTTCGCGGGAATATGCCACAACCGCTTTGATTCGCGGCGAGATGTTCTCCCCCTACCTGGGGTTGGTCGCCCTCACCGCGCTTATCTGGATGGCAGCGGAGTTGAGTCTCCGGATGTTGAACTTGAGGGGAGTCCCGCGCCGCTTCTCCCTGCACCTGCCGCAATGCCTGTGGGTTGTCCTGTATGCTGCCATCGGCGGAGGCAACTGCCTCCTGGGGCTGTTCGGCATCCAATACTTCCGAGGGAGCAACCGTTACAGCATTTGGATCTCCGCCATCTGCCTCTTATTCCTGGTCTCACGCATGTCGAAGATCGTTCGCCGCTGGAATAAAAGTGCCAGCTACGCGTTGGCGACGGGCGTTGCCGCCCTCGGCCTTCTGGATCAGTTGCCCTTGCCGCCTTCAAAGGACGAAACCCGGGCCCTGGCCAAGCTGGTTGAAAACGACCAGGCCTTTGCGCGGAAGCTTGAAGAGAAGCTGCTGCCAGGAACGATGGTCTTCCAGGTGCCCGTCATGAATTTCATCGACGCCGATCCAATCAATGATTGCCAACCCTACGAGCACGTCCGGCCTTATCTTTGGACCAAGACGCTTCGTTTCAGCTTCGGCTCCGTCCAGGGCCGGCCCCGGGAGGCCTGGCAGAAACTCGTCATGAACCTGCCTCTTGAGCAAATGATTTCCAAGCTTGAGCAGTTCGGCTTCGGCGCCATTTATTTCAACCGCAAGGCCTATACCGACCATGCCGAGGCGCTGATCAAGGAACTCGCGCGGCTCGGGATGACCCAACTCATCGAGGACGACGCCCATGAGCTTTTCTGTCTGCAGCTTACCCCCACCCCCCATCCTACCAAGCCACATACGGACGATGCCGCCCAAATCGTCGTTACGCGGGGCTGGGTCCCCAAGGAGAAGACGCAGAAACGTCCATGCCTCTGGGCTGGCGGCAACGCTGCTCTCTACTTCGTCAATGAAAGCGAGTTTAGCCGCGACTTCCGGCTGAATTGCAGCATGACCACCCTCGCGCCCCGCCACGTGGAGGTTGAATTCGAGGGCCGCACGATTTGGAGCCAGGATCTTGAGGTGGGGCACGACCTCCCGCTGGACGTGCGTATTCCCGCCAAGCCTGGGCGCAACTACCTTTATTTCAAAACCGATCGCCCACCCGTCCTCCAAGAGAACCAGCAGATGGTTCGCCTCAGCTATGGTCTCATCAACCTCCTTATTTTCGTAAATCCAACCAACCAGCCGTAGCAGGCCGCGATTGCCGGTTGGCAATCGGCAAGTGGCCCTGTACCTTTGGCACCGTGAGTAAACTCTTCATGGCCGGTGTGCTGGGCTCCTTGTTGGCGGCCAGCCAGCTTGTCGCCGGCAGCAACACGGTAGCGGGGGCCACCACCAACCCGCCGCCCGTCACTGTGCCCGACGCGAATGATCCGGTCGAAAAGGAGTATAAGAAGCTGCTGGAGGATGACGACGATGCCCAGGCGGAAGTGGACCAGTGGATTCGCGACAACGACGCGGCGGCGGCCAAAGGCGCCGGAGTGCCGAGTGCCGACTTAAGGCTGCGCATCCGCGACCGCTTCGCGCCGATCCGCCAAGCCTATGAGGATTTCCTCAAGCGCCATCCCGACCATGCCCGCGCGCGCATCGCCTACGGCAGCTTCCTCAACGACGTTCAGGACGAGGATGGCGCGCGGGAACAGTGGGAAAAGGCGCTCGCTCTGAATCCCAAAGACCCCGCCGTCTATAATAACCTCGCCAATCTCTACGGCCAGATCGGACCGGTGAAGAAGGCCTTCGAGTATTACGCCAAGGCCATCGAACTGAACCCGCAGGAGCCCCTCTATTACCACAACTTCGGCGACACCGTCTATCTGTTCCGCAAGGACGCCATGGAGTTTTACGGCCTCACCGAGCAGCAGGTTTATGACAAAGCGCTCCAGCTTTACAGCAAAGCCCTCAAGCTCGACCCCCGCAATTTCCCGCTCGCCTCCGATGCCGCCCAGACCTACTACGGCATCAAACCGCTGCGCACCGAAGACGCGCTCAAGGCCTGGACCAACACGCTGGCCCTCGCCCATGACGAAATCGAGCGCGAAGGGGTTTATCTCCACCTCGCCCGGATCAAGCTCGCGGCCGAGCGCTTCGCCGAAGCCCGCGCGCATCTCGCCGCTGTCACCAACGACCTGTACGACGTGCTGAAGAAACGCCTCACCCGCAACCTGGACGAGCAGGAACGCAAAGCCAAGGAGACCAACGCGCCGCCGCCAGTCCAGACCCGGGAGGGCGAGCGTCCTCGCGAGCCCTGATTTAGCCGCCTTTCCAGAGAAGAGTAGGCTCGCGAGGACGCTCGCCCTCCCGGTTTAGGGGTTCGGCTCAGCCTACAGCCGGAACTGGCCCTTGGTCTGGAGCGCCTTGTGCAGCGCCTCTTTCACCGCGTCCAGCCGCGCGGGCACTTCGATCGGCTCGTTCGCGTGCTGGCTTGGGAACTCCAACTCGCGCTGGTGGTACTTCACCTTCATCTCCACGAACTTCAGCCCATGCGCCGTTGAAATCACCACCACGCGCTCGGATTTGCTGATCTGGCCGGCCTTAAGCAGCTTGATGAGCACCGCCAGCGCCACCCCCGTGTGCGGGCAGTTGAACATCCCGGTGCGGTCGCCCAGCGCCGCCGCATCGGCCAGTTCTTCCTCGGTGGCCTGTTCGACGATGCCGCTGAACTGTTTGAGCGTGCGGACGGCCTTCTCGAAGCTGACCGGGTTGCCGATCTGGATTGCGCTCGCCAGCGTCTTCTGCGCCTGGATCGGCTCGAAGCTCTCGAAGTTGCGCAGGAAAGCGCGGTAAAGCGGGTTGGCCCTCTGCGCCTGCGCCACAACGATGCGCGGCAGCTTCGCGATCAACCCTAAGTCTTTCATCATCATCAGCCCTTTGCCCAGGGCCGAGACGTTGCCCAGATTGCCCCCGGGGATGATGATGACATCCGGCGCCTCCCAGTCGAATTGCTGGACGATCTCGATCCCCACGGTCTTCTGGCCTTCCACCCGAAGCGAGTTCATCGAGTTGGCCAGGTACAGCGTCGGGTCCTTCGTGATTTCCTGCACCAACTGCATGCAACCGTCAAAGTCCGTATCCAGGTAGAGCACCAGCGCGTCGTTGGAAATCGGTTGCACCAACTGCGCGATTGAAATCCTGCCGCGTGGCAGCAGCACCACGGACTGGATGCCGGCCGCCGCGCAATACGTCGCCAGCGCTGCTGAGGTGTCCCCCGTCGAGGCGCAGGCCACCGCCTTGATCGGCGCCCCCTCCGAGATCATCTGTTTGACCTGCGAGACCAGCACCGTCATGCCAAGGTCCTTGAACGACCCGCTGTGCGTGTTGCCGCACAGCTTGATCCACAGGTCATCCACCCCGATGACCTTGCCGAAGCGCTCGGCCCAGAACAAGTTCGTCCCGCCTTCGTAGAGCGACACGACGTTGTCGTCGTTGATCTGCGGCAGAATCCATTCCTTCTTGCCCCAGACGCCGGAGCCATAAGGCCACTCGTTGCTCTTGTAGCGGTCCTCGAAGAGCTTCATCCACGCCGCCGCCCCGCGGCGAGCCAGCGCCGCCGTGTCGTGCTGCACCTCGAGCAGTGAATGGCACCGCTGGCATTGGTACACGATGGAGTTCAGCGGATAAGTGGCTCCGCATTGCGGGTTGATACACTGAAACCAGGCTCGATATGACATCGTTCGATTCTCCTGCGTCGTCCGGCCCGGCCTTCAAAGGCCCGCGCCGCCGAACCGCGCAATTTGCATGGCAAGCAGGATGCCCGAAGGCGCGCCGCTTTTCAAACCCGAATTCCGAACCCGTGAAACCACTGCGCTGTGCCCTTGAACTTGACCTCCCTGGCCGCCGCGCAGAATAATCTGCGCACGGCCCTGGACCTGAAAACCGGCTCCGCCGGCCAGCCCCCGGCGCCGCCCCGGCTTTGCCCCCTCGGTCCCTTTGAGTCTGCGTGACTTTGGTTCCTTCGTCCTCGTAATCGATCTTCGAGCCTCTCCCTCCGATCACACTTGCCGCCGTTGGATAAGGCGGGCGCAAAAAAAGCGGCCGGCATTCGGTGAAAAACTTGTGACTAATTTCTGAAAATAGTTCTTGCATTCTTCCCGCTCTTTCCCATAATCGAGGGAGATTTAGGAAAACTATGAAAAGATCTATACTAGTTCGTTGCCTCTTCGCCGCCGTTTTCGCTTCGGCCCTGGCCGCCGCTTTTGCGGTTAAAGCGCAGACCATTGCCGATTGGACTTTTGAAACTTCACAGCCGGGTGTTGTTACTCTCCCCGCCTCCCCCGGCGCTAATACTGCTTTCACGCCTTTTTCACCCGAAATCGGCGCTGGAACAGCTACAGGTTTGCACGCCGGCGCTTCGACTTACAGCTCTCCCGCCGGCAATGGATCGTCACGCTCCTTCAGTTCCACACTTTGGGCTGTGGGCGACTATTATCTGTTCGAGGTAAGCACGCTAGGTTACAACAACGTCGGCCTTTCCTTCGACCAGACCAGCAGCAACACCGGGCCAGGAGTTTACACCCTTCAGTACAGCCTTAATAGCGGGGCAACCTGGACGCCGATTATGAACAACTACACCGTCCTTGCCAATGCCGCCCCCAATACCCCCTGGAATGGGACTACTTACAATCCCGCCTACACGTTTTCACCCGCCCTGCTTGGTGCGGTGGATAACCAAGCCTCCGTCTGGTTCGAGTTGATTGACACGAGCACGACTTCCGCAAATGGCGGCACAGTCGGCACCGGCGGCACTGACCGGGTTGACAATTTCGATGTTTATGTAGTTCCCGAACCGACCAGCCTCTCGCTGCTGGGCGGCTTTGGCCTGCTGGCTTGGACCCTTATCCGCCGACGGAAGTAAGCACC
>JBEKJO010000207.1:0-9423 GCA_050011195.1 Verrucomicrobiota bacterium
CCCGTCCACTCAGTTTTGCCTCCCTCCCCCCCTCTGGCCCCGGCTCAGGCACCATCAACCATCAACTCCCCCAACTATCCACTTGCCGCCCCCCTTCGCCGCCTCCGCGCGACCCTTCCCCTTTGCTTTTTTCAACCTGCAATCTGCAATCTGCAATTGGCAGTTTTCAATTTGCAATTCCCCCTCCCCCCCTTATCCTCTGACCGATGGACGCCACCAGTTACCACGACATCAAGAGCGCTCTCCGGCCCTTCTCCTCTCACCGAGCCTCTGCCTTCTGCCTTCAGCATTCTACATTCTGCCTTCTGCATTCCTCCCTTGGCCCCCGCCCCTGGCTCGTCGGCTTCAGCGGCGGCAAGCCTACGAAGGCGGCGCACCTCAGTAATCAAACGAACATTGTTCCGTAATGCCCATCAAGAAGTCCGAACTCTACAGTTCCCTTTGGGCCAGTTGCGACGAATTGCGCGGCGGCATGGACGCCTCGCAATACAAGGATTACGTCCTCGTCCTGCTGTTCCTGAAATACGTGTCGGACAAGGCCGCGAGCCAGAAGGGCTACCTGCTCGACGTGCCCAAGGGCGGCAGTTTCGCCGACATGGTCGCGCTCAAGGGCGACAAGGAGATCGGCGACAAGATCAACAAGATCATCGCCAAGCTCGCCGAGGCCAACGACCTGAAGGGTGTGATTGACGTGGCCGACTTCAACGACGCCGACAAGCTCGGCAAGGGCAAGGAGATGGTGGACCGCCTCACCAACCTGGTGGCCATTTTCGAGAATCTCGACTTCGCCGCCAACCGCGCTGAGGGCGACGACCTGCTGGGGGACGCTTACGAATACCTCATGCGCCACTTCGCCACCGAGTCGGGCAAGAGCAAGGGGCAGTTCTACACTCCAGCCGAGGTTTCCCGCGTCATGGCCAAGGTGGTCGGCGTCGGCAGTGCCAGGAGCGCCAGCCAAACCATTCACGACCCTGCTGTGGGATCGGGTTCGCTTCTGCTCAAGGCCCATGACGAGGCCAAGAGCCGCACCGGCCTCGACCTCGCCCTCTATGGGCAGGAAATGGACAACGCCACCGCCGCGCTGGCGCAAATGAACATGATTCTCCATGACTGCCCTACGGCGGAAATCTGGAAAGACAACGTGCTCGCCAGCCCTCATTTCAAATCCCCGGATGACCGGCTCAAGACCTTCGACTTTGTGGTCGCCAATCCACCGTTCTCGTTCAAAGCATGGAGCACTGGGTTCGACCCAAACAACGACGAGTTTCATCGCTTCGAGTTCGGCATCCCCCCGAAGAAGAATGGGGACTTCGCCTTTCTGCTCCACATGCTCACCTGCCTCAAGAGCACCGGCAAAGCCGCCGTCAACCTGCCCCACGGCGTGCTATTCCGGGGCAATGTCGAGGCTGACATCCGCCGCGAGATCGTCCGCCGGGGTTATGTCAAGGGCATCATCGGTCTGCCGGCCAATCTGTTTTACGGCACGGGCATACCGGCCTGCCTCATCGTGCTCGACAAGGAAAACGCCGCCGCCCGCAAGGGCACCTTCATGATTGACGCCTCCAAGGGCTTCATTAAAGACGGTAACAAGAACCGCCTCCGCGCCCAGGACATCCACAAGATCGTGGACACCTTCACGCGCTTGGCCGAAATCCCTGGTTACTCGCGCATGGTCTCGCTGGCCGAGATCAGCGACCCGAAGAACGACTTCAACCTCAACCTCCCCCGCTACATTGACAGCACCGAACCGGAGGACATCCAGGACATTGACGCCCACCTGCGGGGCGGCATCCCCAACCGTGACCTTGACGCACTCGAACGCTACTGGCAGGTCATCCCCGGCGTGCGTGCCACGCTGTTCAAAAAAACGGCCCGCCCTGGTTACAGCCAGCTCAAGGTCGCCGTCGCGGACATCAAGCCTGCCATCTTCGGCCACGCGGAGTTCACGGCCTTTAATGAATCCGTGACCAGGCTGTTCGCCAGGTGGAAGGCAGCCAACACCCCGCGCCTGAAAGGTATCGCGCAGGGCGGCAAACCCAAGGCACTGATCGAGCAACTCTCAGAGGAGTTGCTGGCCGCTTTCGGATCTGTCAGCTCCGTCCGATCCGTCCGCTTGCTCGACCCTTACGACGTGTATCAACACCTCATGGACTACTGGGCCGAGACCATGCAGGACGACATTTACATGATCGTGAGCGACGGCTGGCGCGAAGCCGCCAAACTCCGGCCCATCACCGAGTCCAAGGACAAGCGGGAGAAGCCCGATTTCACCGTCGGCAAGCTGAAGTATAAAGCCGAGTTGATCCCCACCGCGCTGGTCATCGCCCGCTACTTAGCCGCCGATCAGGCGGCCATCGAGCGACTGGAAGCCGATGCCACGGCCATCCAGCAGGCGATGGAAGAAATGGCCGAGGAACACGGCGGAGAGGAGGGGCTGCTGGCCGAGGCCTGCACCGAAAAGGGCAAGCTCACCGCCAAGAGCGTCAAAGAGCGTCTCAAAGCAATTGCGTCCGATCCGTCCGATTCGTCCGATCCACCCGAGGAGCGTGCCCTCCTGGAACAGTACCTCGCCCTTCTCGAAAAAGCAGCCGCCACCAGCGCGAAGGCCAAAGACGAGCAAGAAGCGTTGCTGGCCAAGGTCGCGGCACAATATGGCAAGCTGACCGAGGACGAAATCAAGACACTGGTGGTTGACGACAAATGGCTGGCTGCGCTCGCCGCTGCCGTGCAGGCGGAACTGGACCGCGTCTCCCAGACCCTCACCGGGCGCATCCGTCAACTGGCCGAACGCTACGCCACCCCGCTGCCGCAGCTTACCGGCGAAGTCGCGACGCTCGCCGCTCGCGTAGATGAGCACCTCAAGAAGATAGGTGCGGTATGCAAGTGAAGCCCGGCTACAAACAGACCGAGGTGGGCGTGATTCCGGAGGAGTGGGACGCAGAGAAGCTCGGCACCTTTGTGGCCCTTCAGCGTGGCCATGATCTTACTTGGCGTGATCGCCGCCCAGGAGCTGTCCCCGTCATGGGTTCGGCTGGTCAGAACGGATTTCACGACACGGCGCTTGCAAGAGGTCCGGGAGTTATCCTTGGGCGCAGCGGAGCTTCATTCGGACAGGCCCATTATTGCGAGAAGGATTTCTGGCCTCACAACACCGCACTCTACGTTACCGACTTTCGAGGCAACGATCCGCTATTCGTCTTCTACTTTCTCAAGTCGATAGACTTCACGCGTCACAACTCAGGCGGCGCTCAACAATCATTGAATCGCAATTTCATCTACCCCATCCCAGTCGGAGTGCCGCGTCCCCCCGAACAACGCGCCATCGCGGGGGCGTTGAGCGATGTGGATGCGCTGATCGGCGCGCTGGACCAGCTCATCGCCAAGAAGCAGGACCTCAAACAGGCCGCGATGCAGCAGCTCCTCAGCGGCCACCAACGCCTCCCTGGCTTCCACGGGGAGTGGCAGGTGAAGCGGTTGGGAGACATCGCACACATCAAGACTGGAAGCCGGAACAACGAGGACAAGGTCGCGGATGGCCAATACCCATTCTTCGTGCGCTCAGAAACGGTGGAGCGCATCAATAGCTACTCGCATGACTGCGAGGCCATCCTCATTCCTGGCGAAGGGCGGATTGGAAGCATCTTCCACTACATTCACGGACGGTTCGACGTGCATCAGCGCGTTTACGCCATCACCCAGTTCAAACCGGACATTTCCGCTAGGTTTGTGCATTTCTACATGTCAAAGAACTTCGGCGCTTGGGCGATGCAGAACACCGTAAAGGCTACCGTGGACTCGCTGCGCCTCCCGACGTTTCAGACCTTCGAGATGCAGTTGCCTCCGACTTTGGCCGAACAAACCGCCATCGCCGAGGTGCTGTCGGACATGGACGCGGAGTTGGAGGCGTTGGAGCAGCGCCGCGACAAGACCCGCGCCCTCAAGCAGGGCATGATGCAGGAATTGCTGACCGGGAGGGTGCGATTGCGGTGAAGCGCGCGGCCCGCTAAACTGTGCCAGAAAACACCATGCCGGAGCAACCCAACCAGCCTGCATCCGACGGACTTGACCGGTCAGACCGATCCGAGGGAGATCACCCCCGCCGCCTGCGCCCGAGCGGCGGCTACCGGAAGCTGCGCAGCTACCAGGTCGCCACGATCATCTACGACGGCACGGTGTCGTTTTGCAATCGGTTCGTGGACAAGCGTTCGCGCACGCACGATCAAATGGTGCAGGCAGCGCGCAGCGGTGGAAAGAACATCGCCGAAGGCAGCCGCGCCGCAGCGACCACCAGCCAGACGGAGTTGCGCCTGGTGAACGTGGCGCGGGCGAGCCTGGAGGAGTTGCTGCTGGATTATGAGGATTACCTGCGGCAGCACGGCCACCGGCAGTGGGACAAGAACGATCCTGAAGCGCTGGCCGTCCGGGCGGTCGGGCGCCAATCAGATCAGTCCGATCAGTCCGATCAGCCTGACCGGTCCGACCCCGTCGCCCACTGGCAAGCCTATGCCCGCTGGCTGGAGCACGCTGACCCGGCGGTGGTGGCCAACACCCTGATTTGTCTGATTCACCAGACGAACTATCTGCTCGATCAGCAAATCAGCGCCCTGGAGCGTGATTTCGTGCACGAAGGCGGTTACAGCGAACAACTGGCGGCAGCGCGGATCGCGGAGCGGCAAAAGCAGCGGGAGCACCAGACTGCGCCCAGGCCGGCCGCTCCCGCCTGTCCGCAGTGTGGCAAGCCCCTGATCCTGCGAACCGCCCGCAAGGGGCCAAGGGCAGGCTCCCAATTCTGGGGCTGCTCAGGTTACCCGGAGTGCAAGGGTGTGCGGCCACTGGAAGCATCCGACGGATCAGACCGATCTGACAGATTAAAGCAGGGAAACCCATGAGCACCGTTGGCCAACGCGAAAAGCAGACCCAGCAGGGGGTGGTGAAGCTGTTCCGCGAGACGCTGGGTTACGCTTACCTCGGCAATTGGGAGGAGCGGGAGAACAACCGCAACATCGAGCCGGACCTGTTGCGCGCCTGGCTGAAGCGACAGGGCCACGCTGACGCCCTGATCTCCAAGGTGCTTTACGAATTGGAGAAGGCCGCAGGCGACACCAGCAAAAGCCTCTACGACCGCAACCGTGCCGTCTATGACCTGCTGCGCTATGGCGTGAAGGTGAAGCCGGACGTGGGTGAGAACACCGTCACTGTCTGGCTCGTGGATTGGAAGCAGCCGGAAAACAATGATTTTGCCATCGGCGAGGAAGTGACCGTGGCCGCAGCCAACGCCAAGGCCCACGACAAGCGCCCGGACATCGTGCTCTACGTGAACGGCATCGCCCTCAGCGTGCTGGAGTTGAAACGCTCGATTGTGTCCGTCGCTGAGGGCATCCGCCAGAATCTCGACAACCAAAAGAAGGAGTTCATCCAGCCCTTCTTCACAACCATGCAATTCGTGATGGCCGGCAACGACACCGAGGGCCTGCGCTACGGCACGATTGAGACCCCGGAGAAGTATTACCTGACGTGGAAAGAGGAGAGCACCACCGAGAACCCGCTCGACCGAGCGCTCATCCAGCTTTGCGGCAAGGCGCGTTTTCTCGAGTTGATTCACGACTTCATCGTGTTCGACGCCGGGGTGAAGAAACTTTGCCGGCACCACCAGTATTTCGGTGTGCGCGCCGCCCAGCCATTCGTCCAGCGGCGCGAGGGCGGCATCATTTGGAATACCCAGGGCAGCGGCAAGAGCCTGATCATGGTGTGGCTGGCCAAGTGGATTCGCGAACACGTTACCGACTCCCGCGTGCTCATCGTGACCGACCGGACCGAGCTGGACGAGCAGATTGAAAAGATCTTCAAAGGTGTGAAGGAGGACATTTACCGCACCGATAGCGGCGCGGACCTTGTGGCCACGCTCAACGCGACCAAGCCGTGGCTGATTTGTTCGCTGATTCACAAGTTCGGCAGCAAGAAAAGCGATGACGAGGAAGGCGACGCTGAGGAATTCATCAAGGAGATGAAGAAAGCGTTGCCACCGGATTTCAAAGCCAAGGGCAATCTCTTCGTCTTTGTGGACGAGTGCCATCGAACCCAATCCGGCAAGTTACATGAAGCGATGAAGGAAATCCTGCCCGGCGCGGTGTTCATCGGTTTCACCGGCACGCCGCTCTTGAAGGCCGACAAGCAGCGGAGCATTGAAGTCTTTGGGCGCTACATTCACACCTACAAGTTCGACCAGGCAGTGAAGGACGGCGTGGTGCTGGATTTGTGTTACGAGGCGCGGGAGATTGATCAGAACATCACCTCGCAGAAAAAGATTGATGAGTGGTTTGACCTGAAGACAAAAGGGTTGACCGATCTCGCCAAGGCCCAACTCAAACAGCGTTGGGGCACCATGCAGAAGGTGTTGTCGAGCCGGTCGCGGTTGGAGAACATCGTGGCCGACATCCTGATGGACATGGAGAAATGCGACCGGCTGAAAAGCGGACGCGGCAATGCGATGCTCGTGTCCGGCAGCATCTACGAGGCTTGCAAGTTCTTCGAGTTGTTCGACCAGACCGACCTGCACGGCAAGTGCGCCATCGTGACTTCCTACGTGCCCTCCACGGCAAACATCAAAGGCGAGGAATCCGGCGAGGGCCAGACTGAGAAGCTCAACCAGTATGCGATTTATCAGAAGATGCTGGCGGACTGGTTCAACGAAGCCCCGGAGAACGCGGTCAAGCGGGTCGAGGAGTTCGAGCTGACAGTGAAGAAAAAGTTCATTGAAGAGCCGGGCCAGATGAAGCTGCTAATCGTGGTGGACAAGTTGCTGACCGGCTTCGATGCGCCGCCGGCCACGTATCTCTACATTGACAAGGAGATGCGCGATCACGGCTTGTTCCAAGCTATCTGCCGCGTGAACCGGCTCGATGGCGACGACAAAAAATACGGCTACATCGTTGACTACAAGGATTTGTTCAAGAGTTTGGAAGGCGCAGTGCATGATTACACTAGCGGCGCGCTGGATGGCTACGACAAGGAAGATGTGGCTGGCTTGTTGGAAGACCGTTTGAGCAAGGCGAAGGAACAGTTGGAAGATGCCCTGGAGCAGGTGCGGGCTTTGTGCGAGCCGGTGGAAGTGCCAAAAGATCAGGCGGCCTACCTGCGTTATTTCTCGTCCAAAGAATCCGGCAATGCCGAGCAGCTCAAGGCCAACGAACCCCAACGCCTGTCGCTCTACAAACTGACCGCGTCGCTGGTGCGCGCCTACTCCAACCTCGCCAGCGAGATGACCGAAGCGGGCTACAGCGAGGCGCAAGCGGAGGCGATCAAGAAGGAGGTCACCTTCTACGAAAATCTGCGCAGCGAAGTGAAGCTGCACAGCGGCGACGCCATTGACCTGAAGCAATATGAGCCGGCCATGCGGCATTTGATTGATGCTTACATCCGTGCCGAACCGACCGAGAAAGTTTCCGCCTTCGATGACCTATCGCTCGTCCAGCTTATCGTCGAGCGCGGCGCGGATGCGTTGAAGGCCCTGCCCGAAGGCATCCGGAAGAACAAAGAAGCCGTGGCGGAAGCCATCGAGAACAACGTCCGCAGGCTCATCATTGATGAGTCGCCCATCAACCCGAAGTATTACGAGAGGATGTCGAAGTTGCTGGATGCGCTGATTGCGCAACGCAAGCACGAGGCGCTCGATTACGCGGCTTATCTGGCAAAGATTGTCGAGCTGACGAAGCAGGTGCAAAGCGGCCTTGGCGGCGCGGCGTATCCCAAATTGCTTGACACTTCCGCCAAACGGGCGCTTTACGACAACTTTGGCAAAATCGAGGCATTCGCCCTTCAAGTGGATCAGGCCGTCCGTGCCGCCAGTCAGGACGATTGGCGCAGCAACCCCTTCAAGGTCAAAAAGCTCAGGGGAGCGATCAAAATCGCGGTTGAGATGTATAAGAAGCAAGGCGGCATCAGTCCTGCGCCCATGAAGGAATCCTACAAGGGAAAGAGCATTGCGCCGGAGGATGAACTGGTTGAAGAAATTCTGGAACTGGTGAAGAACCAGCATGCATACTGAAAAGCACCAGATCGTGGTCAACGGCCAGGCAGTCCAGATCGTCCGGAAGGCCATCAAGAACCTGCACCTTGGGGTTTACCCCCCTAATGGCCGTGTGCGGGTGGCGGCCCCTTTGGCGGTGACCGATGCCGCTGTGCGCCTGGCAGTAATCAGCAAGCTCGGTTGGATCAAGCGGCAGCAGGCGCGCTTCGAGGCTCAGCCCCGCCAATCCGAGCGGGAAATGGTCAGCGGCGAGAGCCATTACTTTCTAGGGCGCCGCTATCGCCTGCGGGTGATCCCCCATGATGGCCCGGCCAAAGTCGTGCTTCGCAACCGGTCCAGGATAGAACTCCATACGCGGGCGGAGGCCACTGCCGCCCAACGCGAGCAGGTGTTGCATCGGTGGTATCGGCAGCAGCTCAAGAAGCTGATCCCGCCGCTCTTGGAGAAATGGCAAACCGCCTTGGGTGTTCCGGCTGCTGACTGGCGCATCAAGAAAATGAAGACGAAGTGGGGCACCTGCACCGTCGAAGCGCGCCGCGTCTGGCTGAACCTTGAGCTCGCCAAGAAGCCAGTGCCCTGCCTGGAATACATCATTGCCCATGAAATGGCCCACTTGTTGGAGCGGCACCACAACGACCGCTTCGTCGCCATCATGGACAGATGCCTGCCGCAATGGCACTCACACCGCCAGGAATTGAATTCCGCCCCGCTCGCACACGACACCTGGCGCTACTGATTCACCTGCCAGAAGCAGGTCATAGTCCGGTGACCTTGTTGGCGCGATGTGACCTTGTGCCGTCGTTCAGCACCGACGAATGTTCCACCGCCGAAGTGACAATATGCTTCTTCGCCGGGTTGGCCTTCAGCGCCGCGTGAATCGCCCCATTATTGCTCTCCGTTGCGCACGAGGTGAAAATAATCTCCGCTGCTCTCTGTGGCGTAGGCGTCTCGCCTGCGAGTTCAGCGGTGTCCCGCCGCCAACTAAAAACTGAGAACTAAAAACTGAGAACTCCACCCTCTGCCCCCGCGCCGCCTCCATCACCCCTTTCAGCTTCGACCCGAATTTGTATGTGTTGGCCGGGTTCCCCACTCCTCGCAGAAATACGGTCGCATTGCCTCAAAGACTTCAGGCAGAACCGGTGTGGTGGCGTTGTGGTCCAGATAAATCACAAGCTGATCCGGGATCAGCCTAGCCGGAGGCCCCTCAGCCTCGCAACCCCCTTTGCATTCTGCATTCTTCCTTCTGCCTTCTTTCCCTCGCCCCCCTCGCAACCGCCTTTGAACCTAAAAACAGCAGAAAGAGAGGTTTTTGCCCTCTGGGACGGCGTTGCTGCCTGGGCGGGGCCGCCGGGGACGCGGTGGTGGGGCCGGAGCAGGGCCATAGCGGGCCCGTTGCA
>JBEKJO010000208.1:0-9232 GCA_050011195.1 Verrucomicrobiota bacterium
ACAAACCGCCGACAGGGTGTAGCCGCCGACGGCAGTCGGCGCCATTTTTCGGGATTCAGAATCAGCGCCGACTGCCGTCGGCGGCCACACGCCATGAAATTTCACGGCTAACGGCTTGACTGAAATCCGCCAGGCTGCATGATAGGCGCAGCGACGGCTGGGATGACAGGTAATCTCCCTGGCCCGCGCAGCGTCAACAACCAAATTCCTGCGACCAGTTCATGACCATCCTGTTTGATCACCCGGAGCCAGCCCTGCTGGTGCATGGCGGAATGCTCATTCAGATCCGGCAGACCAAAGCCGCGCTCGAAGCACTGGGCTGCCAGGTGGATTACCTTCGCTGGTGGGACGAGACGCAGCGCGCTGACATACTCCATTACTTCGGTCGCATGCCCCCCCACCTTTTGCGTTTGGCTCAGGCCAAGGGAATCAAGGTCGTCCTGGGGGAATTATTCGCGGTGCAAGGCTCGCGCCCCGAATGGCAGTTGTGGTGGCAGCGCCAAACCATTCGGCTGCTGCGGACCTTCATGCCGGTCAAATTCACCGCCGCGTTCCGCTGGGAGGCCCTTCGTTTGGCGGATGCGCACATGGCCCTGACCTCCTGGGAGGCGCGCTTGTTAAACTACCTTTTCGAGACGCCAAAGGAAAAAATTCACGTCGTTCCGAACGGCGTTGAAGACGCCTTTCTGCAGAGCCGCCCGGCAACCCGTGGTCCGTGGCTGGTCTGCACTGCCACCATTACCGAACGCAAGCGAGTGTTGCAATTGGCTCAGGCTGCGGTCCGGGCCCAAACGCCGCTTTGGATTATCGGCAAGTCTTATTCCGATTCGGACGCCTATGCCCGGGAATTCCTCAAGCTGGTCAAAGCGCATCCGCAGCTTCTGCGCTTTGAAGGGCCGATCGCGGATCGGATCAAGCTGGCTCAAGTCTATCGTGAAAGCCGGGGGTTCGTTTTGCTGAGTTCCTCCGAAAGCTTGAGCCTCTCGGCGCTCGAAGCGGCGGCCTGCGAATGTCCTTTGCTCTTGGCTGACCTGCCCTGGGCCAGAACGGTCTTCCAGAAACACGCCTCGTATTGCCCGGCAACCAACTCGACCCAACTTACGGCCCGGGTTCTTCGCCAATTCTACGAAGCCGCCCCCCGGTTACCCGCCCCGCCGAAGCCGCTGTCCTGGATCGAAGTGGCTAAACAGGTCAAGGCGGTTTACGAAACGCTCCTCACGCCCCCCCTTGACGTAGCCCGGTAACCGTCCCATCGGAGCCAGGCCTGCAAGTCATACCAAGTGTGGCTTGCGACTGCACCATTGGCTGCCATCGTCCCTCCCTCCATCGCCTGTGGTGAGAACTCGCCTGAGTGGCTTGTGTATCATACCACTTCCAGCTCGAAAATGCGCTATTCCGAGGATGCGCCCCCCCTCCCCCCTGCGCTCCCCCCCATCCGAGAGGGCCGGGGTGCCTCCGTTTCAGGAATAGTGCCTTTTCAATCAAGGACTGCTATTATTCACTGAGTCCTGCTGGCGGCTTCGCCCTCAGCCGAGGAAGCCAAGGGGTCTAACTCTCTACTTGACAGTGCGATAGAAATAGTATAAGTACCCCCCAGCCTCGTGGTATGCTCAGACCACGGCTCCGGTGAACGGGCCTCAGAACCGTTGCCGGTTGCGTCGAACCCGACACGACTATGGGCGCAAGGGCCGAAAACCCCCTTGCGCCCCTTCGTGCGAGCGGCAAAAATGACAGGGTTTGCGTTGAGAACTCTAGCGAAATCCCCATTTTACCCGCTCCAACCGCCCCTTCGCGCACGGTGGGGAATGGGGAGTGCGGAGGGCGGGGGCACGGGGGTTGAGGGGCTGGTGTGGGTGGGACCAGGGCGCTGTGAGTGGCGCTGGGGCCTTCCCAGCCGTGGCGGTGCTGGCGGGTTTGAATGAAGACCTGTTCGTCGGGCCTGGGGGCGGGGAAGCGGGCGAGGTAGAGGGGGGTAATGTCGCTGATGCCGTCTGCGGGGGCGGGGAGGAGTCCCAGGAAGACGGGGCGGCGCATACGGGTCCAGCCGGGGCTGCACGGGGCGCTGGCAAAGAGCAGGAAATCGCCTTTGGGGCGGGGGGCGACGAGCAATTCGAGGCGGAGGCGTCCGGCGTCCCAGCGGAGGCGCAATTCCTGCACTGGGTTGGGGCGGGGGCCAGAGCAATGGGGGGCGTCCGATGCGGCCCAGGACGCTGTTGAGTTTGAGGTAGGCTTGCTGGCCGGTGAGGGTGCGGCGGCCGGGACGCCAGCGGCGGTGAATGCGGCGGGCGTAGAGGTTCCAGGCTTCGCGCTGGGGCGGGGTCAAGAGGGCGAACCAGTCTTTGGCGAGGGCGCCGAAGAGGCGTCTCATGTGGACTTGGGGCGGGGTGCGGGGGTTCCGCAGCAATCAGTTCGGTTTCGATCTTATCGGCAGCGCAGGCTCGACGGTGGTGCTGGATGCATCCGGCACTCTGCTCGACTGGTCGCCGATGGCGACAAACATGCTCCCCAGTGGCCCGCTCTATTTCAGTGACCCATCTTCAACCAATTCCCATTGTAGATTCTATCGCGCACGATTGCAGCAATAAACCCCATTTGCGCCCCGCTGTTCACGCATTTTGGTTCGAGAAACTCGCGGTTCGGCTTGCCACCATGTTCGAGGCGCAGTAATTTTGGGCTATGAAGTCGCTCGAAAACATCGCCTCTGCGGCTTTGCTTCTCCCCATAGACCAGCGTTTTACGCTGGCGCATCGCATCCTGGCCAGCGTGGAGCCGGAGAGGGATGTCAACCAACGGAGATTACGATTACGATTAAGATCAGGCCGCGGACGTGAGGCGATTCTTGCGGGCCAAAGGGCAGCCGCCTCCTGACCGGGTTTGGATTGCTGGCGCCGTTCGGACGCCTTCCCGCCTGTTCCGCCTCGACCCCGTTGGACTTGGAATGCGGCCCGCAAAGGCGGTTAATGGAATCGTCATCTTTTTCTGCGCTAAAAGTCAATTGCCAATACCGCTGCCATCGTGCTAAATTGATGGTGTTATGCAAGTCACCGTGGAACTGCCCGATCAAGTGGCCCGTCAGTGGGGAGAAACCCCGGACGCGGTAGGACGCCACGTCCTGGAGGATGCCGCAATTGAGGGTTATCGCGCCGGACGCCTTTCGCAGCGGCAAGTGGGCGCCTTGCTGGGACTCGACTACTGGCAGACGGAAACGTTTCTCCAGCAACGCGGGGTGCTGCTGAATTACTCCGCAGCGGACTTGGAAGCTGACAACGTGACGCTGGACAAAATCCTCGTCCACTCGTGAGCGTTGTTGTCTCGGATACTTCGCCGTTGCACCACCTGATTCTGTGCGGCGCGGAAACCATGCTTCCGCGTCTTTTCCGCCAAGTGGTGATTCCGCCGACGGTCTTCCGTGAGCTTCAGCAACCGAACACCCCGCCGCTGGTGCAGCAGTGGGCGCGCTCGTTGCCGGCCTGGGCCGCCGTTCAAGCGCCCAAGACCATCAGCCTCTCATTGGACATAGACGCTGGCGAGTTGGAAGCCATCTGCCTGGCACGCGAAATCAAAGCCGCTGCTGTTTTGATGGACGACCGCGCCGGGCGGAGCGCGGCCATTCATTGCGGACTCGCGGTGATTGGAACGATTGGACTGCTTGAACAAGCGGCCGCCCGGGGACTGCTTGAATTGCCGGACACGATGGAGCGGCTACGCCGGACTAACGCCCGGCTTGACCCCGAACTGATTCACGCTGCCCTTGATCGGGACAAGGCACGGAAACAGGGGCGGCCAAGCGCAAGCAGTTAATGGAATCGTCAGCTTTTTTTGCCAAGAGGCTCATTCTTATGCGCAGCCGTTCGGAGAATATGCTTATGGGGTGCCGGATGTCTTTGGCTTTGGCAGTGACGTTGTGGTTTTCAGGCGCGGCGTTTGGCGAGACCCAACCGCCGGCACCAGGCAACCTCGTCGCCAATGGTGGATTCGAGCAGGGGGATGCGGGCTGGCGATTTGTGTCCACGGGGGCCAACGCGACGGGCCAGATTGATGGCGCGGAGGCACACGAGGGCAAATACTCCTACAAGCTCACCAACAAGTCCGCCTTCGCGCCCAACTTATACGCGCGGATCGTGCAGGAGGTTTCGGGACTGCGACCCTACACGACTTACAGAGTGCGCTGCTGGGCCAAGGGGAAGGGTTGCGGCATTGACTGGATCGGCGGGGGGCCGGGATGGGCGACCCGCAAGGGGTTTCCCCAAGGCGATTTTGACTGGCAGGAAGTGTCGTTCGAGGTCAACACGGACGCCGCCCCGGACAACTACGAGCTGATGGTGCTCACGGAGAGCCAAACTGAGGCGCTGTGGGTTGACGATATTCGATTCGAGCCGGTGAAGGTGGACCAGGCGAAGCAGGCGGCGGTCGAGGCGGAGATTGCCACCCAGGCGGAGAAACTGCGGCGGCGGGTCGAGGATTTCGAGAATCGCGCCCGCGGAAACGCGACGCTCGCGGCCAATCTCTATGTCCGGCTGGGGATTGCCGTGGCCCGGCGGTTCATTGACTTCGCGCAGAAAGGCGGGCCGGACGGGCGGAGCAGCGTGGCGTGGTCAAGACTGGAGCTGGAGGAAGTGGCCGCGGTGCTCGATGAGACGGAGCGTCTGCTGGGCGGCCACGCGGCGTTTCTGAACTGGCAGCCGCCGAAGCCAGGGGCCGTCAGGTTGAAGGAGGGGACGTTCTACGAGGGCGGCCGGCCGCGGTACTTTGCGGGCTACGGGCACTTCTATGCGGTCATCAACGACTTGCCGGATTTCCCCGCGCTCGGCGCGTCCTTGATTCAGGATGGACGGGCGGGGCCGAGTTCGATGAACGCCGATGGCACGCTGCGGGAGGGAGCGGTCCAGGTGTTGCAAGGGTTGGACCGCGCGGCCCGCTTCGGGATGCGGGAGGACTTCCTGCTCTCCCCGCATTATTACCCGGAGTGGGCGGGCGCGCCGGATTTGGCCAACGGGAACATCGGGTTTCTTGGATTCAATATCTTCCACCCCAAAGCCAAGGCCGCCATCCAAGAGTGGGCGGAAGTGATGGCGGCGGGCCTCAAGGACAAGCCGGCGCTGCACAGCGTCTGCCTGGCCAATGAACCGGTTTATATCTCCAGCGGGCGGGACCCCTACACCAGGCCGGCGTTTACCGAGTATCTGAAGCGGAAGCATCAGCAGATCGCCGAGTTGAACGCGCTGTACGGCACGAGCTACGCGGGCTTCGCCGAGGTCCTGGTGCCGCCGCTCGGGCTGCCGGCGGCGGTGGAGGCGCGGCGGGCGTATTACGACTGGACGTGTTTCAACAAGAAGATGTTCGCCGACTGGCACGCGTGGCTAGGCTCGGTCCTCAAGGAGCACGGCGTGAAAGCCCCGACCCACACGAAGATCATGGTGTTCCAGACGCTCGACCGCGACAAGCTGGCGCATGGTGTGGACCCGGAGTTGATGTGCCGGGCCACGGACCTGGCCGGCTGCGACGCCTACGCGTTCATGACCGGGGCGAACACGTACGACTGGTCCGGGAACGAGTTTTTCTATGACCTGCTCCACTCGTTCCGGGGGCAAGGGGTATTCAACAGCGAAAACCATGTCATCCCCGACGGCGCGGCTCCGTACCACATCCCGATGGGCCATACCCGGTCCGTCGTGTGGCAGGGGGGGCTGCACCACCAGGTCTCGACGACGATCTGGGTTTGGGAAACCGCGGGGGACCCAAGCCTGGTTGGCAGCATTTACTTCCGGCCAGCGAACGTGTACGGGGCGGGGCGGGCGATGCTCGATCTCAACCGCCTGGCTCCGGAAGTGACCGCGCTCAACACGGCCAAGCCGCGGGTGGCGCTGCTCTACTCGCAGCCGTCGATTTTCTGGGAGGAGAAATACCCGGGAACGATTCGCTCGCTCTACACGGTTCTGAGCTTTATGGGCGAGAACGTGACGTTTGTGAGCGAGCGCCAACTGGCGGAGGGCACGGCGCCAAAAGTCGAGTGGCTGCTGGTTCCGAACGCGACGCATGTGCTGCCCTCGACGCCGGCGGCGGTGGCGGCGTTCGCGAAGTCCGGCGGGAGGGTCTTGTTGATCGGCAAGGAAAGCCTCCGGCGCGACGAATACGACCGGCCGGTGAACCGCGCCAATAATTATCCGACGATGGAATTAGCGGGCGACGAGCCGGCGACCGCCGCCGCGCTGCGCCAAAGGCTGGTGCCGCTGCGACTGAACGACCTGCGCGAGGCGGCGACCGGCCAACCGGCGTGGGGCGTTGAATTCCGCGTGGTGCAGTTTGGCCGGGTGAAGTTGGTCCCGCTCATCAACTTCAATCAAGAGGCCAAGACGGTGAAGTTGGTGAGATGGGCGAAGCAGCGTGGGCTTGACTTGCTGAGCGGTGAGAACGTGGAGTTGAACGCTATTCCTGCCGAACCGATGGCGCCGCGGCTGTTGCAGATCGGCAAGTAAACTGACACCTGTATGACCGAATGCCGCAGGACAGCCGGCTGGCCGGCGGGCCTCGTGAAAGACGCTGGTGCTGCTGGAGACCCACTTCGAGTGAGGCCGGCAGCAGACGCGGCAGCAGCCGGTCGCCGGCTTGAAATTCGTCAGATTCTGTATCAGCCGGACAAAGCACCCGGCCAAGCCAATCGGCAAGTCGTAAATCTCACATGTCAAAACCATTTATTGCTTCCTCCACAGCAATAAAAGTTGAAAGATTCTTTGCGATTTTGGTTGCATGTTTAGCGGCGAAGTGCTCCAATCTTAAAGCAGAATAGACCCGAAAGCCAAATAAGAATTCAAAGAATACGTGACCAATCGCGCGAACGAAAGGGTTGTGGCTTGGACATCGAGCCGGGAGTCGAGTTGTGCGATGGTCAAAAGCCATCGGAATAATAAGCCGGGGTGAACTTATGAAATTGTCGAAATCAATAGTCATCGCCAGTGCGATGGGAGTGATACTGGCTTCGCCAGCCGCTCCGGTGCTTGTTTTGAACGGGGACTTTGAGCAGCCGATCGAGCCGCCAAACACATTTCTCCCCGTGGGCAGTACGATCCCGGGGTGGACTGTCGTAGGCAATGACGGTGTCAACGTTGACCACGTCTCTTCAGGGACCCCTTACTGGCCAGGCAACACGTCACAGTTCTTGGACCTCACCGGTAATACTGGGGGTGGGGGCATCCAGAGTGATGCCTTTGCTACGATTGCAGGGCAGACTTACCAGATCAGCTTCGATGCGTTCAATGGGTCGTTGGTTTACCCAGGCACCCCCTGGACAGGGCCTGCGCTTTCATTGCAGGCGTCCGGTGGTCCCCTGGCGAATTACAATGGTGCCACAGATCTACCCCCAGGAGTTCAAGAGGAGCTTACGTACGTGTTTACGGCTGTATCCGCGAGCACAACACTCACCTTCATGGACACATCCGGTTTTGATTCCAACGCAGGGTGGATTGACAATGTCGCAATCGAGGTTGTTCCTGAGCCTACTACGACGATGATCGTCGGTGCGTTGCTGGTGCCGTTTGGGGTGAGGACCCTGCGGACTCTGCGCAAGAACCGTGTTGCCTAACGGTCGAGCAAGTCAGCGGTTTCAGACGTTCTTCGCAGATCAGGCCAGTCTTCAAGACCGGCCTGATTCCTTTTTCACCCAGCCTTAAGCGCGAAGGGAATATGGATGCCTATGTCTGAAGCCGTCCATCGTCTGGCCGCCATCCTCCCGCCCGACCGGCTGCTGACGAGGCCGGAGCAATTGGCTGCCTACGAAAGCGACGGGCTGACTGCCTTCCGCACGCGTCCTCTGGCCGTCGCGATTCCGGAGACCACGGACGAAGTTGTCGCCCTGGTGCGGTTCTGCCGGCAGGAATACCTTCCCTTCGTTGCGCGCGGCAGCGGCACCAGTCTGTCGGGCGGGTCGCTTCCGGTCGCGGACGGCATCGTCATCGCGCTCAACCGCCTGACCCGCATTCTGCAGTTGGACCCCGCCCAGCGGATTGCCGTAGTCCAACCGGGAGTGGTGAACGCACAGGTATCGCTGGCGGCCGCGCCGCACCGGCTGCATTACGCGCCGGACCCTTCCAGCGCGTTGATCTGCACCATCGGCGGCAACGTCGCGTTCAACTCCGGCGGCGCCCACTGCCTCAAATACGGTATGACCTCCAATCACGTGCTCGGCCTCAAGGCGGTGCTCGGCACCGGCGAGGTGGTCGAGTGGGGCGGCCCGACCCGGGAGAACATCGGCCCGGACTGGTGCGGCCTGTTCAATGGCAACGAAGGTCTGTTTGGCATCGCACTTGAAATCACCCTGCAACTGCTGCCTCGGGCTGAGTGCTTTCACACCGTCCTCGCCGGCTATCGCACCCTCGAACAGGCCGGGGACGCGGTCTCGGCTGTCGTCGCCAGCGGCCTGCTGCCCGGCGCAATCGAGATCATGGATGCGCTGGCCCTGGAAGCTGCCGTAGCGGCTGTCCACGCTGAGTATCCGCCGGGCTGTGAAGCCGTCCTCATCGTCGAACTCGAAGGCCCGCGCGAGACCGTCGCCGTGGACCGGGTGCGGTTGGACGAGATTATCGCCGGCAGCCGCCCAGTCGAGATGCGCCCCGCCCGCGACGCCGACGAGCGGCTCGCCATTTGGAAGGGCCGCAAGAGCGCGTTCAGCGCCGTTGGCCGCCTGTCGCCCGACTTCATCGTCCAGGACGGCGTGGTGCCGCGGCGCCGGCTCGGCGAGGCCCTGCGTCAGATTGGCGAGATGGCGGGCGAAGCGGGTCTGCGTTGCGCCAATGTCTTTCACGCCGGCGACGGCAACCTGCATCCGCTGATCCTGTTTGATGGCCGCCAACCCGGCGCCCTGGAGCGGGCTGAGGCGCTGGCCGGGCGCATCCTGCAGTTGTGCATCGAGATGGGTGGCTCCATCACGGGCGAACACGGTGTCGGGATCGAGAAACTGGAGTATCTGCCCGCGATGTTCAACGCCGACGAGATTGACTGCATGACGCGCCTGCGCGCCGCCTTCGACCCGTTGTGCATTGCCAACCCGGGCAAGAAGTTTCCGCGCGCGGGAGCGCCCGCCTTGCAGCACCGCGGAATGCATCCGCTGGAGCAGGCCGGCGTGGTATCGCGCGAGTAACTATGCCTGGAGAGCTGACATGAGAATTCGCTCATACAACTGGCGAGGCACTTCCAGGCAGGATCGGCGCGCGGACATTCTTGTCCGCAGCAAGCTGGA
>JBEKJO010000209.1:0-9220 GCA_050011195.1 Verrucomicrobiota bacterium
TTGTCCACCATGACGCAGCGGCGGACGCGGGTGAAGGTGCGCGGGTTGGTCACGCCTTCGCCGGTGGGCGTCGCGATGGAGTAGCTCAGATAACCCTCCCCGCCCAAGCCCAGGCCGGCCATGCAGGGGCCGTTCTTGATGAACAGCGTCGTGTCCAGCGCGCGCGCCATAGCCGTCATATTCTCGACGTCGTGCGAGTGGATGATTGAGGTATGCTTGTAATTGTGCTCCGCGACGAGCGCGGCTTCGATGCCTTCCTCGACGGTCTTCACCCGCACGATCGGGATGAACGGCATCATCTGTTCTTCCTTCACAAACACATGGTCCTTGGCGGTCTCGGCAAAGAGCAGCTCGGTCTTGTCGGGCACGCTCGCCCCGGCGGCTTTGGCCAGCACGGCGGCGTCTTTGCCGATCAGCGCCTTGTTGATGACCGGTTCGGGGCAGCCCGCGCCGTGGCCCTCTATGAAGGTGAACGCCTCCTTGGTCAACCGCTCGAGCTGAGCCGAGTTGAGGCGGACCGCGCCGGCCTTCTCCAGCTCGGCCATGAGCTGGTCGGCGACCGTGTCCAGCACGAAGACCTCCTTCTCCCCAATGCAGAGCAGGTTATTGTCGTAAGCGGCGCCCTGGATGATGAACTTGGCGGCGCGCTTCATGCAGGCGCTATCATCAACCAGCACCGGCGGGTTGCCGGGACCGGCGCAGATGGCACGCTTGCCGGCCTGCATCGCGGCCTTCACGACCGCCGGGCCGCCTGTCACACACAGCAAGCGGACGGCCTCGTGCGTGCAGATGGCCTTGAAGGAATCAAGCGTCGGCTGCTCGACGATGGTGACGAGGTTCTCAATGCCAACTTCGCGCTCGATCGCCTGATTGTAGGCGCGCACCGCCATGGCGGCACATTTCGCCGCCGAAGGATGCGCGTTGAACACGACCGCGTTGCCTGCCGCCACGATGTTGATGATGTTGCCGCTCAGAGTCGGCACGGAATGAGTGGAGGGCGTAATTGCGCCAACGACGCCGAAGGGGGTGTACTCTTCCAGCGTAATGCCGTGGTCGCCGCTGCGGCCATAGGGATGCAGCCACTCAACGCCCGGCACCAGCTTGATGATCTTGAGCTTCTCGATCTTGTGGTCCAGCCGCCCGATCTTTGTCTCTTCCAGTTCGATCCTACCCCACTCGGCGGCATTCGTCTCCGCCAGGGTCTTTACGATTTCAACCACCTTGGCGCGGGCGGCGACGCCTTTTTGCCTGAGCTGGAAAAAACCGGCCTGCGCGGCGGCGCAAGCCTCGTTGGCATCCTGGAAGACGCCGTGTTTGCCGCGGCCAATCGTGACGGCAGCAGCGTGGCCATTGCCGCCGCACGCGCACACTTCTTTCGGAGTGGCAGGGGCGGGCGCGGCTTTTGCTGGCGGGGCCTGTCCCAGACGGCCAAGGACTTCCGCGACCACATCCCGGATTAGAGTTTCGTTGATGGCGCTCATAATAACCTGGTTGCGCTACTGGCCGGCAGAAACACCGGCGCAGCGGGTCTCTTACTGTTTGGAGCTATAGACTTGTTTGCCCAGCACATCGACCACATCGACGATGCCGATGACGACGGCATCCACGGGCGCGTCTTTGAGGTTCGGCGCCAGGCGCGCGGAACTGCCCTGGCAGAACAGGACCAGCTCGCCGATGCCGGCCCCGACGCTGTCCACCGCCACGATCGTGTTCGCGCCGGGGCGGAACTTCGTCGGGTCCTTCTCATCCACAAGCTGGGGGCGCAGCAGCAGCAGCTTGCGACCGCTCATGGACGCGTCTTTCTTCGTCGCGACTACCGAACCTTCGACTCGGGCAAGAAACATAGGATTGATACGTGATGCGTGATGCGTGAGCGGATGGCGAGAAGCCGGTGACGAGTCACCGGTTACCAGTCACCGATCACCCCACAATTACTTCGCCACGGGCCTTTTCGGCAGCACCGCGTCCACGTCCGAATGCGGGCGGGCGATGACGTGCACGCTGACGAGTTCGCCTTTGATGGCCTTGATGGCCTGGGCACCGGCGTCAGTGGCGGCTTTGACCGCCGCGACATCGCCGACAACGACCGCGGTGACCAGGGCATTGCCAACCTGAGTCATCGGGCCGGCGAGTTCGACGTTCGCGGCTTTGAGCATGGCGTCGGTGCCCTCGACGAGAGCAACGAGGCCGCGCGTTTCAATGAGTCCAATAGCTTGATGAGGCATATTCTTTGTTTAGTTGATGGTTAATAGTTGAGAGATTGATATGTAATTGGTGATTAGTGATTGGTGGTCAGGCGCTCAGGGGTGCGTGTTTCTTGGGGCGTGCGGCGCGAGCGACGGAAGGGGCACAGGCCGGTTTTTCCAGGAAGCGCTTCACTTCGCGGGCGACGACCAGTTCTTCATTGGTCGGGATGACCATCACCTTCACCCGCCACCCGGGGGCGCTGATGGTCGCTTCGGTGGCCTGGGTCGAGTTGTTCGTCTCCGGGTCTAGCAGGATGCCCAGCTCGCTCAGGTTGTCGCAAACCGCCCGGCGAATCGCCGGCGAGTTCTCCCCAATGCCCGCCGTGAAGACCAGCGCATCCGCGCCGTTCAGTTGCAGGAAAAGTGAGCCAATCCAATGCCGGGCCTGGTGCACGAGGACATCCAGCGCAAGTTGCGCGCGGGCATTCCCCCGAGCCGCCTGGGCCTCGATGTCCCGGATGTCGTTGTAGCCGCCGGACAAAGCCTTCAAGCCCGATTCCTTGCACATCAGTCTTTCCGCTTCATCCAGCGTCAGGCCGGTCGAGCGCATCAAAAAGGGAAGAGCAAATGAGTCGAGGTCGCCGACACGATTGTTCTGCGGCAAACCGGACTGCGGGCTGAACCCCATGCAGGTGTCTATCGCAACGCCGTTCCGGATGCCCGTGATTGAGGAACTGCCCCCGAGATGACAGGAGATGACCCGCAGGTCAGGCTGGCGAACTGGCGTCGCGTCGCCGTCCACGTAAAGCTGTCGCGCCCGCTTGGCGACGTCCTCGCGACCGAGCAACTCCGCCGACCGCTCGGCAATAAACTTGTGGCTCGCCCCGTGAAAGCCCCACCGCCGCACCCCCAGCTCGTGCCAGGCTTCCGGCACCGCGTAACGCACCGCCGCGGCGGGCACCCATTGGTAAAACGCCGTCTCAAACAGGCCGACCAGCGGAATGGCCGGCATCCGTTGAGCGAAAAGCCGGATGCCGGTGATATAGGGCGGATTGTGCGCCGGCGCGATGCCGTTGAACGCCTCCATGGCCTTCACCACGCTCTCGTCGAGCCGCACGCAGCCGTTGACGCCGCGCGCCATGATGGTCTTGAAACCAACCGCCGCCAGGTCGCTTTCGCTTTGAATGTGGCTGGCGTCTTTGAGCTGGAGCAGGCAATCCCCGATCGCCTTCGGATAATCGGCCACGCGCTCGAAGCCGCCTTTGTGCAAAAGGCGCTCCTGGCCGTTTGAGAAATCAAACAGCCGCCACTTGAGCGACGTCGAGCCTAAATTGGCCACCAATATCTTCATGCGCGGTGCCTGGTAACTGGTAACTGGTGACTGGTGACTGGTAACTGATGACTGGTAGTTGGCAGCGGTCCGTCGTCCATCTGCCCCTGATCACCCATCACTCATCACTGTTTGCCGTTCGCCAACATCATTGCAGGCATTTCCCCAGCCCGGACAATCCTTCGTGTGGGCGCGGGATCACATGCACGCTGATGACCTGGCCAACCTGCGAGGCCGCCGAGGCCCCGGCGTCGGTCGCCGCTTTGACCGCGGCAACGTCGCCGCGGAAGAAGCTGGTCACGTAACCGCTGCCGATTTTCTCCCACCCCACCAGCGTCACGCTGGCCGCTTTGAGCGCGGCGTCGCTGGCTTCCAGCAGGGCGCACAGGCCCTTGCATTCGATCATTCCTATTGCTTGTTGAGGCATAAAACAATTGATGGTTCAGAGTTAATAGTTAAGAGACCTGCTTCGCGCTCTTCAGCGCCGCTTCGCCCAGAAAAGCCTTCAACAGGTCCTCGTGCGGGCGGGCGATGATGTGCGAACTGATCAGTTCGCCGACTTTGGACGCGGCCTTCGACCCGGCATCAACAGCGGCCTTCACACTCCCGACATCACCCTTGCACAAGATCGTGATGAGGCCCCCGCCAATCGGGATGGTTTTGATAAGATTGACGTTCGCTGCCTTGACCATCGCATCGCTGGCCTCGACGCTGCCGACGTAACCTTTGGTTTCGATCATTCCTAATGCTTCGCTCATTTGTTCGTTATTGGTTGATTGTTGATTGTTGAGAGTTAAAGAGGCTATTTGACAAGTTCACACGGAGTGCCGGGTTGCAGGTTGCAGGCGTTCCCTTCATCGGTATCAACGTGGGCTTCCAGCTTGAAGCTCTTATCCACCCGCACTAGTAGTTTGTCGAGCGCAATGCCGCACGGCCCGCCAATCTTCAGCTTCATGCTGTCGCCGGCCTTCACCCCGTAAAACGACGCGTCATCGGGGGCCATGTGTACGTGCCGCAACGCCCGAATCACGCCCTCGGACATTTCAAAGAATCCTGCCGGCCCCATCAACATGCACCCCAGCGTGCCCTTGATGTCGCCGCTTATCCGCAGCGGCAAATCGAATCCCAGCGCAATGCCGTCGGTGTAGGACAGCTCGACTTGGTTCAGGCTCCGGCAGGGCCCGAGAATGCGCAGGTTGGAAATCACCCGGCTGCGCGGGCCGATGAGCGTCAGCGTCTCCGTCGCCGCAAACTGGCCTTCTTGATACAGCCACCTGTGGACCGTAAGCTGACGCCCCTTGCCAAACAACGTCTCCACCGCCTCCTGCGTCAGATGGCAATGCCGCGCGCTGACGTTCACCACCAACGGGTTCGGCGCTGCTGCCGGCTTCGGCAACGCCTTGCCGAGGCGCTGATACACCGCCTGCCGAACCATGTGCTCGACCACCGCTCGGTGCAAAACTGGACTACTCGCTGCCATAACTGTGGCAAATCTTGACAGATTCTGGAATGTTGTCAAATAAATCTTGCACAATATTTCAGAATGTAGCATATTCCCTACCAAATGCAGCCAGAAGAACGCCAGCATCGGATCGCGGAATATCTGCAACAGGTTGAATTTGCGTCACTTGAGGAGATCGCCCGGCAGGTGGGGGCTTCCGTTTCCACCGTGCGCCGGGACCTGAGCGTTTTGGAGGCTGCGGGCAATATG
The DNA here is from genome assembly GCA_050011195.1 of Verrucomicrobiota bacterium. Classification (GTDB taxonomy): domain Bacteria; phylum Verrucomicrobiota; class Verrucomicrobiia; order Limisphaerales; family UBA8199; genus PALSA-1440. Next base: position 5,228 of record JBEKJO010000209.1, read on the forward strand.
CGGCGCACCCACGGCGGCGCGCGCATTGTGACCCCGCGTTCTGACGAGTTCACCTTCTCGGCGCGCGACACCCATCAACTGGCGGAGAAAGAGGCCATTGGCCGCGCCTGTGCGGAACTCATTCAGCCCAATCAAACGGTCATTATTGATGCGGGCACGACGGTCTATCACGTCGCCCGCTATCTCGAAAGCAAGACACCTCAAATCATCACCAACTCCCTGCCTGTGGCGAATCTGTTCGCTTCGGCCAACCGCCTGGAAATCATGGTGTCCGGTGGCGTCATCTATCCGCGCCTAGGCGTACTGGTCGGGCCGGTCGCCGTCGAAACCTTCTCCAAGATTCATGCCGACGTCGCCATTATGAGCGCCGGCGGCATCTCGGTCGAAGGGATCACCAACTCCCACGGCCTGCTCATTGACATTCAGCACGCGATGATCAAAGCCTCGCAGAAAGTGATCTTCTGTCTGGACCACACGAAGTTTGGCCGCCAGTCAGTGCTGCCGCTGTGTGATTTGGATTCCGCCGACACCATTGTCACCGACAGCGCGGCCCCTGCCGACCTGGTCGAGGCGTTGCGCGCCCGCGCCCTCGAAGTCATTGTCGCCCCCGCCCCGTAGGCTCGCTGCATAAACGCGCGATATAACCGCGCGGGCTCTCCGTCACCAGCCGGGTCGAGGAACAGACACAGGCTGGCCGGCAACATAAATGGCTTGAAAACGCCAAGCCCGTTGGTCTAAGGTAAAGGCATGAAGACTGTCACGGTCACTGCAACTCAACCAGAACTCCGCAGACTCGTCGAGGAAGCCTACGCGGGCGGACAAGTCGTGCTGGCGTACGGCGATAAGAAAGTGAAGCTGGAACGCTATGCGCCATCGGGCGGACCCGTTGACCTCGACCTTGAGCAGGACAGTTCCGGGTTGGAGGCTGAGTTGCTCCAAGGGGTGCAAGGGCCGTTCACTCCCTATTCCCGCCGGGACCTTGATGCCATCGCGGAGCACTGCCGCCGCGAAAAAACCGGCTCATGAGCCTGGCGCTCCGCAAGTCCGAAGCTTTCCTTGCCGACCTTGACGCGCAGTTCCGGTGGTACGAGACGCAAGCGGGCGGGGACGTTGCCTGGCGCTACTTGCTACAGGTGGATGCGGCGCTGGAAAAACTGGCGGAACACCCGGAGTTGGGCTGGCGGAGGAACTTTAAGCATCCCGAGCTGCGCAACTTGCGGTGTTGGCTGATCGCCCGGCCTTTTCATCGCCATCTCATTTTCTATCGGCACGATCAGCACACTCTGGACGCGGTGCGTGTTATGCACGGCGCGCGCGACTTGGCGCGCCGCTTGCCTCAACCAACCGGCGCAGCAGGCGACCAGCCTGAATAAGCCGCGGGGACGCCATGTCCGGCCCGGCCCGCGCAATGGCGCCCTGTCGCGGCCATTCCGCATTGCTTGCCCCGCTCCCACTCACTGCCTAAACGCCCGATAAGACCGCGCTGGCTCGCCGTCACCGGCAGGGTCAAGGAACAGATACGGGCTGGTTGGCAAATTAGTCAAGGAAAGCAGACTTATCGTATGCGGCTGAAGCGGCACGTATTTCCAGCGGGGTTCCTCCGCCCCATACGGAATGAGTGCATGATAGCCTTGGCATTTTACAGGGCTGGCTCATGCCTGCCCTTGTTTGCGCCGAGCGGATGGCGCGAGCAGGTGGAGGCGGTCAAACTCGAAAGGCTGGAGGCGCTCGTGCCGCAATACTTGCAGTCGTATTTGGACTTCTCGGCTCCCTCATACAAGGCGTGTTTGCCTTTGTTCGCGCCATCCGGGTGGCGTGAACAAGTGGAGCCGGTCAGGCTGGCGATGCTGGAGGCTTTAGTTCCGCAATACTTACAGTTGTAGTTCATATTTGATGTTGGTTTAATTATTGGAGTTGGATTTCGCGCCATAGCGATTCAGCGGCTTTGATGTATTTTATGATTTCCTCTGCTGCTTTGGCTGCACGGATACCATCCTTGTTTTCCAGAAATTCGCGAATTGCCTTATTATCATTGAACTCAGGGTGGGGTAGGGGCACTACAGCGCACCAAGTCCACTTATCAGGCCCCTCAACCTCGTTGAAAAAGGCCTTTAGTTCTTCCTCAAGTTTTTCCACCTTGCTTTTCAGCCCCGGGTCCAAACTGTTTCGCGGCATACCCAGTCCTATCGCAATGAAAACTGGGAAAAGTTCGCCTTTGGGCTCATAGAATACCGCTGGCTTCTTCAGCTCCCCTGAAACTCCGAACGGGCTACCGGAATGCTCGACATCCGAGCAAGAATAACGAGAGGTGCACCACTGCATTCCTTTCACGTCCATAGTGATGTTTTCGGCCTTCAGGCGTTCTGCCACCTTGCCCCAAAATGCCTCGAAGTATTTTATTGTCAGGGAATCGATTGCCCTCCGCAGTGCGTCGGTGTGCTCGACTATCTCAGGGTGCTTCCGAAGATACCCTTCAAAGAAATCAGTTTCTCCCATAAAAGATTCTCCTAAAATGTCTTGTTTGATGTACTGTTGCAATTGGCGGATAAATCCTCGGACGTTGTCCGCGCGGCATACGGTTTCATATTGTTTTAGCAACTCAACGACCTCCTTGTAGCTGACGAGTCGGATCTTTTTCTCTTCTGCAAATTCCTTAAATGTGTCCTTGCTAATGCTGTTTTCGGAGGGCTCACAGCCTCCCGGCGATAAATACAACAGGATATAATTTCCGCTCGTCTTTTTTTCAAGGTCCTCGCAGTAGTCCAGCACTTGGTTATCCTGATCCTTCGCATCGATTTTGTTCTCGATTCCGACCGCGAACTTGGCATGTTCAAAAAAAACCGTTATATCAATCCGGCGGTTGTCCTTGGTGCAATCTTCACATTTGACCAATGCTCTTTCATCCGCGCTCAGCAATGTGTTTATGTTTTCTGACAGGTTAAAATGCTCCAAGAATGCTCGTAAAAACGCAGAATTTTGACCATGTTTTTCTGTGGGGTCTAGAAAAAAGGCTAGAATTTTCGAAATCTTTGTTTCTCCGGGATTAAAGAACCGCAGCATATTGAAGTTGAATGCGATCTGTTCATCGTATGTAGTTCGCACCTCCCGCAGACTGTTTAACCTGGCATCCAATCCGGCGAAAAAGTTAGCCAGCTCAGATTCAGTTTTGGCTTTGTCATCTTGCATCGGGATTCCTTTTTAGCACTCTTACTGTCAGGAAACAAGCGGCCTATTTTGTTGTGTTTTGTTTCACTGACAAAACCGCCTCGGCTCCAGACCCGCCCTTTGCAACAACTCGGACGGCGTGTCTGCGTTCACATGTTTCATCATCGCCAGCACCACTTGTCCGGCGGCTTCGGCGTCGGCCTGGGCGTTGTGGTGGTGAAACTCAGAAAGGGGTCGGTTCATAGTTTATTAACCGGCTCACCGCTGCTTTCTTCGCTCCCTGCCCTGCCGGCAGAGCAGGCGCGACAGATGCGTCTTGCTTCCCATTTCCAGCCGTTGCCTGATCCACCCGGGAGTCATCCCGCTTTCCCCCCGCAGACGCAAGGCGATTCTTACGGGTCTGCCAGCGGAGATTAAAAGCCAGCCTTTGGCGGTTCCTCGCGCAGGACGGTGCTGGATTCCGCCGACGCGCGGCGGGGCACACGATACACCAACCGGTCGGCATACTTCTCCTGTTCCCGCTCCATCGCGTCGAACAGGCGGTCCACGTCGTAGCCATTCTCGGCGGCGATTTCTTCCCGGATACGCCAGATTTCTTCGATTGGATTGTCCGTTTTCATGACTCGGGATACTCTGCCATCAGTTCCGGCGGCGTGCAATTAGGGTTCAGATGCGGCCAGTCGTTGCTGGAATTTTAGTGAAAAGGGGTTGCGCGGGGGCGGGATTGGGGGTTTGATGGGGCGTTGGGTTGGCAGGTTGCCGCGCCGGCGAGGGCCAGCGCGGGCGGCCAGCGACCCGAGGAACAAAGATGAAAATGCGCAATGACAG